>CAKOPW010000015.1 GCA_934101115.1 uncultured Bacilli bacterium
TTTTCAAATAAAAAAGTCAAATTTATATAAATTCAACTTCTTTATTTGTTTTTCCACAAAATCCTTTACACTAACCAAAAAAAGATAGACCAAGTCTATCTAAACAACAACATATACATCAAAAATCCAATCAATATAGTTGTTATGATTATACCATTTATGGTATCGCTTTTATCAGTTCTACCTTCAATACCAACAATCATAGCTGAGAATATTCCACCGATTAAACCACCAATATGTCCGAAATTATCAATCATTGGATTCATAAAACCAATAACTAGGTTCAATATTATGACTGGAACTACGCCCGTCATCATTACATTTCCTAAGTATAATCTATAATGGTAACCAAAATATAGAAGTGCTCCTAAAAGACCAAATATTGCTCCACTCGCTCCTATAGAAGAATAATTTCCAAGCACTCCACTTAAAAGCGAAGAAATGATTGCACTCATTAAATAAACAACTATAAATTTTTTCTTTCCCAAAACTGTCTCAACTTCTTTACCTATTATAGCAAGAGAATACATATTGCAAAGTAAATGTATTAAATCTGCATGAAAGAAAGCTGCGGTAATAAGACGATAATATTCATGATTTTGAATACCCGCTTTATTCATAGAAAATGCTGAGACATTTAATATTCCAGCTACTGAAAGCATAAATATTAATATATTGATAAATATTAAAGCATACGTAATAACAATTGGTTTCTTTTTAAATGTCTTTTCAAACAATCTATTTTTTTCTTCAGTTTTAGAATTTATATCATTTGTAACATTTATAAAGAAGTCCATATTGCTTCCAGCATCCAATTCATCATCTTTTAGATCAGGGAATATTTCCATAATTTTATTGTTTTCAATTCCCTCATCAACATCAATTTTACATAAATCCATATTTTTACGATGATCTTCAAATTTAACATTTTCACCAACATTTAAAAATATATTTAAAGACTTACATTTAAATGATAAAGTTTTCTTTTTTATTTGTTTAATTACCGAATTAGTTTTAAAAATATCAAAATCCAACTGTTCATTATTATGAATATAATTGCTATTAATTCTTACAACTTCATAATTAGAATCTAAGTTTTCTAACCATATTTCGTTTTCAACACCATTAACAAGTATTGGTTGATAATTTTCTTTTGTTATAAAATAATGTACTAAACGCATCACTAATTGATCAGTATTTGACATGTTCATAACCATTCCTCCTATTTTTCTTCAAGTGTATCTAAGAATTCTTTAAAATATTCTGGTAATTCACATTCAAAGTGCATATGTTCTTTTGTTATTGGATGAACAAAATCAATGCTAGCTGAATGCAAAAATTGACCAAACTCTGTTGTTTTATCATTCGTATAAACTGGATCATTATAAACTGGATAACCAATATACTCCATATGAACTCTTATTTGATGAGTACGTCCTGTATGCAATGATAAACGAACTAAAGTATAACCTTTATATCTTTTTAAAACACGCATATCAGTTATTGCATCTTTAGAATTTTCAGCCGTAACTGTCATCTTTTTTCTGTTTAATTTATCTCGTCCGATTGGAGCATCAATTGTAGCCGTATCACTTAAAAATTCGCCTTTTAAAAGAGCAATATAATCTCTTTTTATCTCATGCCTAGAAAGAGCATCAGCAAGGATTTCATGGGCTTTATTATTCTTAGCAACAACCATAAGTCCTGAAGTATCTTTATCTATTCGATGAACTATTCCTGGTCTTACTTCTCCATTTACATCAGATAATGCATTTGTATGATATAAAAGAGCATTTACTAAGGTTCCATCATTATTTCCATTTCCTGGATGAACTACCATTCCAGATTCTTTATTTAAAACAATTATATCATCATCCTCATAAACAATGTTTAAAGGAATATTTTCTGGTTTTACATCAAGTGGTTCAATAAAACCATCTTTAACTTCAATCTTATCACCAGTTTTTAATATATAGTTGTTTTTAGTTTTCTTACCATTAACCAAAACATACTCATTTTCAATCATTTTAGCTATTAAACTTCTTGAATATTCTGTATTAGCTGCTAAATATTTATCTATTCTTAAACTTCCTTCTTCTACTAAAAGTTCCATTTTTAACATCTCCTTTAACGGTTGCTATAACAAGTAATATAACTCCAATTACTATTGACATATCTGCTATATTAAAGATTGGAAAATGATAACCAAATATATTTATACCTATAAAATCTCTTACATAACCATAAAATATTCTATCAACTAAGTTACCAAGTATTCCACCAAATAAAAGACCAAATGATGTATCATTATATCTATTTGATGGATAGGAAAACATTAAACTATAAACTATAACTAACATAACTATTGAAATAACAATCAATAAAGTTACTTTTCCCTCTAAAATAGACCATGATGCACCTGTATTTTTACTAAAAGTGAAATAAAGCACATTACTTATGATATTAACACTTGTATTTGCCATTTGAACCACTAACTTAGTGATTTGATCAAGTAACAATACTATAATTGATATAATAACTATTCTTTTATTCATATATCAACACCCATAAAGATTATAACTTATAAATCATAAATCTACAAGTATTACATCCTCTCCTATTTTAACAACTTGATTCAATTTTATACTTGTTTCATTATTATATATATTAAGTTTTTTTAATATTTTTTTTGGTTCAACTACAAAAAAATTAATCATACCACTTTCTAGGATGTCCACATCTATAATTCTCCCAATATTTCTTCCATCATTTTTATTAACAACATCTTTCGTTTGTAAATCACTTATACGCATATAAACACCCATTAAATTATACGGAAAAAATTATTTTTTTATACTTAAAACTTCCAAGTAGAATGATCACTTAATTTGAAATGGTCATTTACTTCAAAATTAATATTAAATCGATTTATAAATTCATCGATTTCTTCCCTAGTTATAAAACAATTATCAATGCTTGTAACTTCTTCAATTGCTGAAAGTATTGGAACACATTGATAAATGTATAAAATAATGTTCATGAATTCAATATTTTCATTAAACTTAATTTCATGATAATTTTTTTCTACCAAAGTCAAAAGTTCACCAATATCTCCACCATCAAAAAAACCATATTCATCTTTTTTAAAACACAACTCTGGAACATCTTTTATATTAGAAGTTTTATATTCAACGTCAAAATAAATTACATATTTATTATTATTAATTGTTATTTTTCTTTTTATTTGCATAAATTTTCTCCTTAAATAAATTTAATCTTTATAGTTTAAAAAATCTAATTTCAATTTATCATATGTTTTAGTATCAACCTTAGCTTTTTTCTTCAACTTTTCAAATTCATCATTTAGAAGCATAAACTCTTCTTTAGCATTCATGGCATGATCAGAAATACATAACTTTCCTATAAAATTAGAAAACATAAATCTATAAATAAAAGCACATAGTTTCTTTTTATTAACACAGTTTTCATACTCACCAACTGGTAGTATTTCATAACCAAGAGTTTTTAATACATCGTAGCCTTCAATAATAGCATCCATTATTAAATATGAATATTCTTTATCATGTTTTAATAATTTCAAATTACCATTTACTTTATAGCTTGCAAAAACTAAAGGAAGCACTGCACATGCATGAGCTTTTAAATAATCATTCATCTTATTATCTATATTTACCTTTATCTTTGAATACTCAAATATTGATTTTATAAATTCATTATCTATGTCTTTACCATCACATCTTCCAATTTCTATTTTCTTTAAACATATTGAATTAATATAACCATCATACTTTTTGCCAGCAGCCATAAAAAATGCAAATAATACATTTTTACCCTTTATATTCATATATTTTTCTGCAGTTATATTATTACCTACAAATATAATATTCTTGCTTTTATTGTTTTCTATAAGTGGAACAATATCATCTAAAGAAGAAAATCTTGAGACAACAAATATTGCATCATAGATATCATTTTCATCTAGTTTATCTATTACATTAAAATGATCAACTGTTTTATGACCAAATTTGTGGTTTATTACAAGACCATTATTTTTTAAGCTTTCATAAGTTTTGTTTCTTGCCAAAATCGTTACTTCATTACCTTTTTTTATAAAATGAGCTAAATTTGATCCAAGAACTCCAGCACCAATAATTAATAATTTCATTAAACATCTTCCTTTTACTTCATACAAAATTATATCACGAAATATCTTTATTTAAATAAAAATACCTAGAATAAATATTCTAAGTATTAATTATTAATCTACAACAACTTTAGTTTTTTATAAATTAAACATATTCATATTTTTTTCTGTTTTTGATAAAGCAAACAATGCTTACAACAAATGCCAAAACTTCAGCAACTAATACAGATAACCATATTCCATTTATGCCCACTAACTTTGGTAATACCAAAATAACAATCACTTGGAATACTAAAGTTCTCAAGAAAGATATCAATGCTGAAACAAATCCATTATTTAATGCTGTAAAAAATGATGATGCATAAATATTAAACCAACTAATGATATATGATAAAGAATATAATCTAATAGCAGTAGTTGTTAAATCAAGCAATTCTTTATCATAACTTACAAATATGTTTGCTAAAAAACCAGCAAACAATTCTGACAATAAAGTCATTATTATTGCAACAACACCCAATAATTTAATACTTTTATTAAGTAAACTCTTTAATTCATCCTTATTACCAGCACCGAAATGATATCCAATTATCGGAGCACTTCCAATTGAATATCCAAGATATGTTCCACTAAATAAGAAACCAACATACATGATAATTCCATAAGCTGTTACTCCATTTGCTCCAATTATTTCCATCAATTTCATATTAAATAAAATATTTACTAAAGACATTGACAAATTCGTTACCATTTCTGAAGATCCATTTGTACACGTTTTAACGATTGGGGATAATTCAAATCTAGTTTTTCCAAGCTTTAATGGTGTTTTATTTTTTCTTATAAAATACACTAAAGGAATAATTGCTCCAACTATTTGACTAGTGATAGTTGCACTTGCTGCTCCAGCAACACCCCATCTAAATACATAGATAAACAAAAAGTCTAAAACAATATTAGTTAATCCTGCAATTATAGAAATTAAAAGACCAAAGCCTGGTTTTTCAGCAACAACTAAGAATGATTGAAAACTATTTTGTAATATAAATGCTGTAATTCCTAATAGCAAAATTCTTCCATATGTTAAACAATTAGGTAACATTTCCTCAGTTGCTCCCATTAATTCAGCGATAGGTTTTAAAAATATTAATCCAATAATTGTAAATATAACACCTAAAATTATTTCTAAATACACAAGCATTGAAAAATAACGATTTGCTTTTTCTACATCACCTTCACCAAGTGTTTTAGAAATAACTGCACTTCCACCAGTACCTATCATAAATCCAATAGTTCCTATCATCATTATAGCTGGCATTATCAAGTTAACTGAAGCAAAGGCATCACCTTTAACAACATTTGATATAAATAGACCATCAACAACACCATAAATAGAAGTAAATATCATCATTATTATTGTTGGTAAAGTAAATTTAATAAGCTTTTTATAAGTAAAATGTTCAGCTAAACCAATATTCATTTTATTTACCTCCATTCCAAGTATCAATATAATCTGCAAGAGGATTAACTATTTTCTTGATATCTACATTTGATGTGTTAATACATAGATCATAATTTTCCTTATTTCCCCATTCAATATTAGAAATTAAATTGTTAAAAGCTCTTCTGTTCCTATCAACTTCTTTAATTTTATTAATTAATTCTTTATCAGTTAACTCTTCATTTTGAGAAGCCTTTTCTTTGCAACGTTTAACCTTACTTTCCATGTTAGCATATACAAAGATATTTAAAGGATTATAATCTTTCAATATAATATTTGCACCTCTACCAACAATTACTGCATTTCCTTTTTCGGCAATACTTTTCAATATTTTATTTTGCATAACTAAAATATCAGTTTGATTCTTTTGAATAGATAGATTTGTCGTAAAAGTTTTTCCAAATTGAAATGGCATAGGATATATTCCTTTTTCAGAAATATTAGTTATATATTCCTCTGACATACCAGTTTCTTTTACAAGTAAATCAATAATTTTAGAATCATAAAAAGCATATCCTAACTTGTCGGCTAATCTTTTTGCAATTTCTTTTCCTCCACTACCAAACTCCCTACTAATAGTTATAATTTTAGTCATTTATATACTCCTCTCTTTCAATAAAAAAACTCAGCTATTTACTTGAAATAACCGAGCTCACTCGACATCTTTCTCGACTCCTTGTTTCTGTTTTTACAGAACGGTACTACGGTACACGAGTCCTCCGATGACCAATAAATTTAACTGAATAAATTATATTATATTAAAAATTTAAAGTCAACAAAAAAATACCTAGAATAAATATTCTAAGTATTAATTATTATTTTACGACTATGTTAACAATTCTACCTTTTATTACAATAACTTTAACAATTTCTTTTCCTTCAATATGTTTTTTAACGTTTTCTTCATTTAAGGCTTTTTCTTTTATCTCATCTTCAGTTTCATCAGCTGAAACAGTAATAGTTCCTCTTACTTTACCATTAACTTGAACACCTATAGTTGTTTCAGTTTCAACGAGTTTAGATTTATCAACTATTGGCCAAGAAGATTTACAAATTGTATCTCCTAAAGCATAATATTCGTTCAATTCTTCCGTAATATGTGGAGCAATCGGATTTAAAAGAGTTAACAATAATCTATATTCGTCTTTAGTAATTGTTTCATATGAATCAAGTTCATTAAGCAAAATCATTAAAGCAGATACTGCTGTATTATATTTCAAAGTTACTAAATCATTTGAAACCTTATCAATTGTTTTATTTATCAACACTTCATTTGAATAACCAGTCTTATCATTAAGTTTTTCTCCTAATTTAATAACACGATCAATGAAACGTTTGCATCCTTTTAATGAATCAGTATTCCATGGAGCATCCATTTGATAATCTCCCATAAACATTTCATATGTTCTTAAAGTATCAGCACCATATTCATTTACTATGTCATCTGGATTGATAACATTACCTTTACTCTTGCTCATCTTTTGATTATCTGAACCCAAAATCATACCATGACTTACACGTACATCAATCATCTCTTTATTAGGAACAAGGCCAAAATTATAAAGCATTTGAACCCAGAATCTTGCATAAAGTAAATGTCTAGCTGTATGCTCCATACCACCATTATACCAATTTACTTTACCCCAATATTTCATCACATCCATTGAAGCAAATTCAGAAGTATTATGAGCATCCATAAATCTTAAGAAATACCAACTAGATCCTGCCCATTGAGGCATTGTATCAGTTTCTCTTGTAGCATCCCCACCACATTTTGGACATTTTGTATTTACCCAAGATGTAATTTTTGCTAAAGGGGACTCTCCATCATCTGTTGGTTCATATTCAGCTACATCAGGAAGCACTAGAGGTAGGTCACTTTCATTCATTGGAACCCATCCACATTTTGGACAATTAATCATTGGAATTGGTTCACCCCAGAATCTTTGTCTTGAGAAAATCCAATCACGCATTTTATAGTTATTTACACGTCTTGCAATTCCTTCACTCTCTAGCTTTTTAGTTATTGCTTCTTTTGCATCTTCAACAGTTAAACCAGTAAATTCTTCAGAGTTAATAAGTTTACAACCCTTACCTAAATAATCTTGTTTTTCAAAAGCATGCTCACTTACGTCAGCTCCATCTATAACTTGAATCATCTCAAGATCGTGAGCAACAGCATATTCAAAATCTCTTTGATCATGACTAGGAACTGCCATAACAGCACCAGTTCCATAAGAACCTAAAACAAAGTCTCCTAAGAATACCGGAACTTCACGACCATTTACTGGATTAATTGCTTTAATACCTTTTAAGATACAACCAGTTTTTCCCTTATTAAGTTCTGTTCTATCCATTGCACTTTTCTTAGCTGTTTCATTGATATAAGCTAAAGCTTCATCTTTATTTTCAACTCTTGGAAGAAGTTCTTTTATAAGTTTACCATCTGGTGCAATTACAAAGAAAGTAATTCCATAAACAGTTTCAATACAAGTCGTAAATATTGAGAATTTACCGCCTCCAACAATATTTACATCCATTTCAACACCAGTTGATTTACCTATCCAATTTATTTGACCTAATTTTACTTTTTCAGCAAAATGAGTATCTTCAAGACCAGTAAGCAAATCTTCAGCATAATCACTCATTCTAAGCATCCATTGACTTTTTTCTTTTTGAACAACACTTGTTCCACATCTTTCACAAACTCCACCAGCAGCATCTTCATTTGATAAAACCATTTTACATTTTGGACACCAGTTAACAGGAACTGTATCTTTATAAGCCATACCATGTTTATAGAATTGTAAAAATTGCCATTGAGTCCATTTATAATATTCAGGGTCAGTTGTTGAAAATTCTCTACTCCAATCAAATGACATTCCTAAACTCTTCATTTGATTTCTAAAATGATCAATATTTATTTTTGTTGCTTCTTTAGGATGAACATGATTCTTTATTGCATATTCTTCAGCAGGCGCTCCAAAAGCATCAAATCCCATTGGATATAAAACATTATAACCTTGCATTCTTTTCATTCTAGCCATCGCATCTTGAGCAGTATAACTTCTTACATGTCCAACATGAAGACCAGCACCACTTGGATATGGAAACTCAACCAATATATAATAAGGATTTGCTCCTTCATTTTTTACTTCAAAAGTATGATTTTCTTCCCAATACTTTTGCCATTTCTTTTCAATATTTTTAAAATTATATTCCATAATTACCAACCTTTCTTCTTTAAGATATAACCTATTAAATTATAACTTACTAATATTAAAATTATAAATAAAACAAATGATGTTGCTGCTAATATAAAATAGTTAGTATTCCATCTCAATATGAGTTCAATCGCGACACTAATAATTAAGGTATTAACAACTATTATTGTTTTAGATAACAAATTTATCTTTGTATCATCCAGTTTTAACTTATATTTTTTTTGAATAAATAACAAAGCTTTATTGCTTATAAGAGCATCATTTTTTTTCATATGAACATAGTTAATAAGATAATTAATTATAAATACTATAAATGCAATTATTACAAATTCTAAAATCATTTTAACCTCCAAAAAAAAGGTGATACCAAAAGGACGAAAATACTTCCGTGGTACCACCTTACTTTAACACTCATAAGACTTTAAAGGGTCAAACCTTACACATCCAAAAACAAGTTCATAAATCTCTTATGTTTATTTTCACCAACCATAAACTCTCTATTAATAAGTTAATTTATTACTACTTTTTCTTCATCTGCTTGAATGTATTATACAAAAAAATAGTATAAATGTAAATAACAAATTATCTTTGTTACTTTCTTACTAAATTACTTAACATTATCTATTCCACCTTTAGAGAAAGGATTGCATCTAAGAATTCTCCAAACACTTAACAAGCCTTCCTTGTTTATGCAATTCGGAATGCTGGAGAAATCCCTTCAGAGGAATCCGCACGATAGGCCTCAAGGACACCATTACCGGCAACATGAAGGAAGCGAATAGCGGCATTAGAAAAAGCCGAGCGAAGCCACCAAGGATTAATACTTCCATTATATCGTTTTCTTGCTACTGCATAAATATTTGTATCTATTCCTATATTTTTATAATAATCTAATTGTTTTGATGTTCCGTTTGCTGTATCATATTGGGAATTAGATGAACTTGAAAAATCGCCATATATTTCTTCACTTGATAATAGATATAGTTTATCTTGTGTTTCAAAGTTTGTTTCTCCTGATGTACTTCCGTGTCCCGATATTACCTTTGTTGTTGATATTACATTTTGTAAGTCACTTGGAAGGGCATTATATATTGTTCCATTTATATATGTACGTAATTCAGAGTCTCTCCATCCACCTACATTTATATCTACGCTATTGAAATTTTGTTTTGTTAGAATATCGACAAACTCAATTACAAATCCACATGCGGTTTCACTTGTTTCTCCATTTGTACATTCACTCATATTAGAGATACGCAATATATGTGTTCCTAAATCTCCTAAATCTACTTCTTTTGTATCTCCTACTTTATAATTTAAAGTATCTTTGTTTTTCACATTTTTAGCAATGAGATCCCAAGAGTCTTGTGTAAATGAAACCGTTTGTGTTCCTAATATATCTCTTTCAACTGCATTGAATTCTAATTTACATGTATATTCTTCACTTATTTCTTCTGTTGATGTTTTATCTAAGCTAACAGTTAATGTTCCGTTTACTGAACTTTTTGCTTTTACTACTATTGCATCATTTTCAAGTTTATTTTTGATGCTTGTATATTTTGCTGTTGTTCCGTCCTTTGGTACACATGTTATTGTAACGTTTGCGTCATAGTTGCTTGAATTATTTGTTACTTCATATGTAAGGACTGATGTTTGATTAAGTGTCTTTAATTCGCTTGTTTCAAATGTAATTATTTTCTTTGTATCATCTATTACAGAGTTGTATACATCCTTTCCATCTAAACTTGCAGCTGTAAAGATTACACTGAAATCTTCATTGTTTTCACTTACTTTTGCATTTCCATTTATTACTAATGTTGTTGAAATTGCTGCAAATCCAATTGACATTAGTAATATTGCTACTATAAGCATACTTTTCTTCTTCATATTTTTACCTACCTTTTCTACTATCTTATTTTATAATACCCCCCGATTTTCAAGTCGTTTTGGAGGGTTTACACAAATTTCTAATTTTTTTACACTTTAAGAATTTTTAACTTACATTTTTTATTTCCACCTAATTTCACACACCTATCCTATTTTCAATTATACTACATATTTGTTGTACTACATATGCTTTATTTTTAGTATGTGTAAAGTTTACTTTTTCATAAAAAAAAGACTTAGTCAGTCTTTCTTACTTAACATTATCTATTCCACCCTTAGAAAAAGGATTACATCTAAGAATTCTCCAGATACTTAATAAGCTTCCTTTAAAAGTCCCATATTTATTTATAGCATCAATTGCATAATTTGAACAACTTGGTATGTATTTACAATTAGAATGAGTACTTAAAGGTGTTGCTTGATACATTTTAATTAGTTTTATTAGAATTTTTTTCATCTTGTTCTATTATTTCTTTTCCATTTTTATCAAGCATTATAACTTTGGTATTTAAAAGTAAATCATGAACACTTCTATTATCATCTCTAATGATCATAACAACAATAAAACCAATTTCATATATATATTTTGCTTGTAAAATCCAATAATTAGAAGCAATATATAAACTCTTACTCATAGTTGTTAAGAATATCAAATCTATTGCCGTTATTATAATTTCACAAACCAATATACTTCTTAAAATATAATTTAATAAGGAAACTTTTTCTTTTTCAATTCCTACAACTTTTAATTTAAATAATTTCTTACCTAAAGTTTGACCTTTTAAAATATATTGTAGTACACCAAAATATAGGATATATAAAATAACTCCAATAATGCTTTGAGCAATATTATATTTATTTATTTGATATGCATAATCATTTTTAATGTTTACATAAGTTTCTTTTATATTTTTAGCAATATCACTTTTTAACTCGTTTGTTACTTCTTCATCTACTTTAACATTTTTAAAACATGAATAAAAATTTGAATAATCAGTTTTAATTTCTTCTAACTCTACTTCACTTAATTTAGCATCTTCATAATATGTATCTAACTTCTCATTTAAAGCATTATAAGCAAGTTCATTTGTTGAAAGACTTACATATATTGCTCCTACTTTACTATTGTTATCTTTAAACATAGGCAAATAAGTAATTCCCATAGTTAACATAGTAACTAAAAATATATCTATTGCATAAGCTAGTATTCTATAAATAATCTTTTTCATCATTATCACGTCCTATATAAATTATATATTTATTTCTATCTTTTTTCAATAATTGCTTTTTTTATTTTTTTATAGTATTATTTATTTGGTGATTAATTTATGTTAGATTCTGCACATTTAATACAATATGCAATAATTGCAGTAGTTTTAATAATATTATCTTTAGTTATAGTAAAACTAAACCATAAGAACTTTAATTTAGAAATAAATAAATTAGTTCAATATCTTGGTGGAAAAGATAACATACTAGATACTAAAGTTAATATGTCAAGATTTATCGTTACTCTAAAAGATATCAGCAAAGTTGATAAAGAAAGCATTCAAAAATTGGGAGCTAAAGGTATTGTTGAAATCGATAATCAGTTAAAGATAATATTTGGAAGCGATGCTAGAACATTAAAAAAATATATTAATGAATTAAAATAAGACCATTTCAAACTAATGGTC
This sequence comes from uncultured Bacilli bacterium, assembly GCA_934101115.1. Lineage (GTDB taxonomy): Bacteria > Bacillota_I > Bacilli_A > RF39 > UBA660 > CAG-582. The sequence goes on from CAKOPW010000015.1 coordinate 12,451, forward strand.
TTATTTTTTTAACTTATTTCTTTTAACAATAAATTTTCTAAAGCATCTTCAGGAATTTTGCTTTCATATTCTGAATAATCATAATATTTGGTATTTATTACTGGACTTATAGCAATATTTGAAAACCAAGAATATAAATCTCTAGTGTATTCAATTCTCTCATCAGATAAGTCATTAATTTCTCTAGAATATTCGTATAGTTCTAAAACTAGTTCGCCAGATACGCCAATATATTTTTCAATATAAGATATAATATTATCATAAATCAAAAATTCTTTATCTAACTCATCAAACAATGCTTTATATCTATCATCTAAAGTTTTTAAAACATATGGAAGATAAGCGTCATTCTTTCTTTTTAAAAGAAGTGATCTTAAACAAATATAATCTTTAATATATGCAATTAATTCTTTACGATTATCTTCCAGGAAATAAATAACATTAACAAGTTCAACTGAATAATCATAATCATCCATGATTATCTAAAAATTCCTAAATAATATTTTTTCTTACCTCTTCTTATTACAACAACTTCTCCCCCAATAGCGTAAGATGAATCAATTACTTTAGTTTCATCAGTTTCCTTTTCTCCGTTAATAGTGATACTACCAGCTGTTATAAATTCTCTAGCTTCTCTTTTACTTGAAGCAATATTATTGTTTACAAGTAAATCAATAAGTGTCATATTTTCAGTTATATCAAAACTTGGAACATCTTTAAATCCATCTTTTATTTCATCTAAAGTTAAATCTTTAATGTTTCCACTAAATAAATCTTTACTTATTTTTAAAGCTTTATTATATTCTTCTTCTCCATGTAAGAAAGTTATAACTTCACGAGCAAGTGAATATTGAGCAATTCTTTCTTCTGGATGTTCTTTTTGTTTTTCTTCAATACTTTCTATTTCTTCTTTACTTAAAAATGTTAATTTCTTCAAGTAATCAATTACACAAGCATCATCAGTATTAATTAAATATTGAAATAACTCATATGAAGAAGTTTTATTTTTATCAAGCCATAAAGCATTTCCTTCTGTTTTACCAAATTTAACTCCATTAGCATCTAATACAAGAGGCATCGTCATACCATAAAGTTCTGGTCCTTCCATTTTACGAGAAAGTTCAATTCCAGTTGTAATATTTCCCCATTGATCAGATCCAGCTACTTGTAAAGTTACTCCGTAGTTTTTATTTAAAGTAACAAAATCTAAGCCTTGTAAAAGTGTATATGCAAATTCACAAAAAGTAATTCCACTTTCAAGTCTTCTTTTAATAATATCTTTATCTAACATATAGTTAACATTGATATATTTTCCATAATCTCTTAAAAAATCAATTACACTTATATCTTTTGTCCAATCATAGTTATTTACTACATCAAAACCAAATATATCATGTGCTTGTTTAGTTAAACCAGCTACATTTTTATTAACTTCTTCTCTAGTAATCATTTTTCTTTCTTGACTAGGTTTAGGATCACCAATAAGTCCAGTTGCACCACCAACAAGTAAAATTGGTTTATGTCCATATTTAGCTAAACGAGTCGCGATTAAAAAACTTGAGAAATGTCCAATATGCATTGAATCAGCAGTTGGATCTGTTCCTATATAAAAAGTAAGCTTTTCATTGTTTAGTTTATCTTCAAGCTCTGGACTTGAAATATCTTTAACTAATCCTCTCCATTTTAAATCTTCAAAACATTTCATATTATTTCCTCCTTAAAATCTCTTTCTTAATTCATTAAAATTATTAATTAAATTCTTTGTTTGGTAAGGAGATCTCCTATCAAACATAATAGCTTGCATGCCACAATTTACTGCACCATCATAATCTATGGCTTTAGAATCTCCTATCATAATACATTCATCAACACATCTTTCTCCAGCTGCATTTAAAAAAGCATCTTTCATTGGTTTAATAAATGTGTCTCCCCCCAATTATGTCAACAAACATAAAGGGTAAACCAACATTTTCCATCCTAAGCATTTGCACATCTTTAAAAAAATTTGTTAGAACTATCAATTCGTATTTTTCTTTTAAATAATTTAAAGCAGATACTACATCTTGATGAACAAAGTCAGGAACACATTTAGTTGCAGAAGACAAAAAGCTTTTCATATATTCTGGACTAAAATCAATCATACTTATTTGATGAATATATTCAAAGTAATCATCAAAAGTATACTTAGAAAATTCCTTTTCATAGTTTTGCATAGCTTGCATATATAGCCTAAATTGAGTATCGGTATATTGATAGTTAAATTCCTTTAATTTTCTCTTTACTAATTCACTAAAATCAACTTTATCGATTAAAGTTCCATCAAGATCAAAAATAAATCTCTTTATCATTATATCATTCCACCTAAAAAAGCAACCATAATTTAAGGACGAAAAAAATTTCCGTGGTACCACCTTAATTTATGATTGCTCATACACTCTATAATTCTTAACGCGAATAATACGATTTGACTCCGAAGGCGTAACTCTTCATCTCCATCAATTAAGTCAATTATAAACGATATATTTTGTTAAGTCAATCACAATTATTTGTTTGTTGCTTTTTTATACTCTTCAGCTGCTTTTATTGAAATATCGGCTACATCAACTTTTTTAGTACTTTCTAAAGTATCAACTTTAGAAACATATTCAGCATTTCTAATAATATCTTCAGCAGTATTTAATACAGTTTCATCAATATCATTGTTTGACGTTACTATATCAACATACATAATGTAATCATTTAATCCTGTAAAAGCAACTAAGTGTTTAGTAACATTGTCAGTTAATTCTAAAACAATATAATTATTATTACTTACAACTAACTCTTTTATATCATTAACTATGTAACCTTGTTCTTTAATGCTTTCTTTAATAGAAACTTTTGATAATGCTAAATCATCATAATTTCCTTTAATGCTTCTTATAGCTATTTTAAACTTATTATCTGCATCATAAACAAGAAGATATCCATCACTTTTATCATACACATATGAATTTGGAATTTTATATTTAAAATTATTAACTTCAGTAACATTATTTTTACCATCAGCAACCAATTTCTTATTTTCAACAACAGGTTTTGTAGAAACAGCACAATAGTTTTTAGAGAAAAACATTTTACCCAATAATAAACCTAAAACAAAGAATATAATAATTCCAATTATATAAACGTTTCTAGGAACACTTTTAACATATTTTAGCCCAAATGTTGGAAGTTTAAAGCCTTTTTTATTAGTCTTTTTTATCTCAACTGGTTGTTCCGACGAATCAGTTTTATGCTCTTCACCAGTAATAACATCAACTTCATTAGATGTATTTTCTAAAGAATTATCTTCTACTTTATCATCAACAATATCTATAATTTGAGGTTCTTCAACATTATTAGCATTACTTTCAACATCAATACTTTTATCTTCCATATTATCCCTCTATTCTTATGATAATTATACTTTAATAAGCTAATATTTGCAATCATATAAAAAGGCATGCAATATAATTTGCATACCGAATTTAGATTTTTAGATATCTTCAGGGAGACAGGACTAGTTGCAATTGACAGAACCAGAAGAGTCCACAGAGCAGTCCTCATCAGGCGAGTAATCCTTGCAATTCACGAGGCCATTCGAAGAAGCACCGCAGAGGAACGCAGCAGAGGTACAGGCGAAGTTAGAACTATTGTCAATACAAGCTGATTCTCCAAAATGATTCTTTAATGCTAAAACTGAATTATCATAATCATTCCATTTAATACAAAATAATCCGTTATCATTTATACATACTGCTTTTGAAGCATCTGTTCCTAATCTTACAAATACATTTTTTCCTAGTGTTGTATAATCTGTTGCACTTGCTGTTGTTGGTTCTCCAAACTCATAATAATATGTTGGTTCACTACTACCTAATGTATCTCTTTCTACGGCATTAAATTCTAACTTACATGTATATTCTTCACTTACTTCTTCTGTTGATGTTTTATCTAGTGTAATTGTTAATGTTCCATTTATACTTCCTTTTGCTTTTACAACTGTTGCATCATTGTCTAACTTATTTTTGATGCTTGTGTATTTTGCTGTTGTTCCGTCTTTTGGTACACATGTTACACTTACTTCTGCATCATAGTTACTTGAATTATTTGTTACTTCATATGTTAAGATACTTGTTTGGTTTAATGTTTTTAGTTCACTAGTTGTAAATGTAATTATTTTCTTTGTATCATCTATTACTGAATTATATACATCCTTTCCATCTAGACTTGCAGCTGTGAAGATTACACTGAAATCTTCATTATTTTCACTTACTTTTGCACTTCCATTTATTACTAATGTTGTTGAGATTGCTGCAAAGCCAATAGACATTAGTAATATTGCTACTATAAGCATACTTTTCTTTTTCATATTTTTACCTACTTTCTACTATTTTATTTTATAATACCCCCCCGATTTTCAAGGGCAACTTTCTTGTTTACATCTTTTTGTCATTTTTGTATATTGAAAATGTTTTAAAAAAATGTTATATTCTATTTAAGTGAGAAGCAAAGTTTCTTTAAGAGACTGATGCTTACCACATATTGGTTGATGCATCCTTATTCAGTAGAATAAAGATGCTTTTTTGTTGCTATAATAATTTTAAAATTATTGCTAACAATATAAAAACGATTAAGTAAAGTAATCTTATGCGATTATCTTTCTTCATTCGTACCACTCTCCTTTTTTACTCCCTACCCCCTGAATATTTAGTCTCTAGTAAGAAAGTGGTAAGCATCTTTTCCCCTGCTTCTCGAATATTTATTTAAACATAATTTTTTTATATCTCAAAACTACAAAATTTTAAATTTAGAGGCTCAGATTTTTAATATTTGTAGCGATTTATATGCAAAACGTTAAAATTTGTCAAAAAAAAGCTACCAAATTTTAAGTTTGGTAGTTTTAATATTTTTTATTAATTAATCACTTAGCTTTTCTGAAGCATCAGCTAACATTTCAGAAAGTTTTTTCTTAATATCTTTAGCTGTTTTTTCAATCATTGGAGCACTTTTTTCTTTAGCTGCATTGATTAAATCTTCACAACTATTTAGAAGTTTTGTTCCTTGTTCTTTAGCTAGTTTCATAGCTTTTTCTTTATCCATATCTTTCATTTCATTTTTAAATTTATCAAAATCTCTAACAAGATTTTCTTTAACTTCATTTAAATCGATATCTTTAACTTTCTTTTTTAATTTCTTAGCTTGATTTTTAATATCTTTTCTTGTTTCTTCTCCACTTTTTGGTGCAAGTAGCATTCCAGCTGCTGCTCCTATTCCAATTCCTGCTATTAAAGCTCCTATTTTACCTTTCTTCATCACTATCATTCCTCTCTTCTTCTTTATTTCCTTTGATGAATTTCATAACTAAATTCTCAAAAAAGTTAACAACACTCATGGAAATACTTTCAATTTTATTGCTAACCATATTAACAACATTGAAAACTCCATTTAAACTATTAACTTTTTCCTCAACATTATTAACAATGCTTTTTGCTTTGTTAATAATATATATGCATTTAATGACAAGTATTATACTAACTACAAGCAATACAATTAATAATATATCAATAACAATCGGTAATACTGTAGCTAAAACGTCCATTATTCTTCATCTCCTGATTCTTCATCGTCTTTGTACATTGAATCTATTAAGTTGAAAAGGTCAGTTTCTATAGTATCCTCTAACTTGTCATTTTCTTGTTTTTCTTCTTCACTTTCTTCAAGAGTTTGAGGAGTATATTCAAAATTATCTTCCTCTAGCATTTTACTGTCCGCATCATTTATAGTTTCTAGTTCACTAGTGGATTCAAAAGACTCCTCAATATTATTATTACCCAAATATTCATTTTCTATACCTGATGTTTTAATATCATCAAAATTATCTTCTACTTCTATTTTTTCTGGAATAATAACTTCTTCAGTCTTTTCTTCTTCCTTTTCAATAGTCTTAGAAATTCTTTCTGAATTATAACTTACTGGTCCAAAATTTCTAACTTGAGTTTTTTCCTCTTTTATCTCAACTTTTTTTGGTTCAGCGATTTTTTTATCAACATCGATATATCCATAAACAGGTGAAATAACTGGTGTTACCTTAAAAGGCTTTTTATCCTTTTCTTTTTCTTCAGTCTTTATTAGTTTCTTATAATCTTTGTTTTCTTGAAGTCCTGCATGGAATGAAGAATTTGAAGTGTTTTCTCTCGTTTTTACTTCATCATAAGCATTATACATTGAATATCTACTGCTTGGTTTTGGTTCTTCAACTTCTTTTTTTACCTCTCTTTTAGGCATATAATCGAAGTCATCATCATCTGCAAAATTAAAAGTTCTTCTTTGAGGTAACTCCTCTGGTTTCTCTTCTTTTTCTTTTGGTACAATTACCTCTTTAATCGGATTTTCTTCCTCTACTTCAGTATTTTCATGATGATTAATAAATGATCCCCTGGATGGAAAAGTTTCTTTTTTTACTTCTCTTTTAGGTAATTCATCACTTTTAACAGGTACTTCTATTTCATCCTCATCAAATAATATTTTTTTTACTTTATCCATTAAACCCATGGCTTTCATCTCCTCTAATTTATAACATCTGGATCATAATCTTCTTCTTCATTTCCAGAATATTCATCCTCTTCAACATCTAAAGAAGAATTATCATTTTTCTTATTATCAAACACTTCGACTACTTCATCATCTTCAACTTTTGACTCATTTGTAAGTATGTTTTTTATAACTGCATCATTATAGTTAATTGAAGATAAAATAATCATTATATTTGATATAGTTTCATTTAAATCAAGCAGATTTACTTTTGTTTCAATCGTTGCATAATTATAAGTAACTTTTACAAAGCATTCATCACTGTCATTAGTCACATCGATGATTCCCAACTTGTCATCTTTAAATAAGAGACGTGAATAATAAATATTATCATTTTTCTCAAATTTCAAATCTTTTTTATTATAATAACTTATTAAATCAACATATAAATAGTATTCATATTCATCCTGTTTAATAATCTCATTTGTTTCATCAACTTTTTCTACCTTTAATTGTCTAGGTAAGTAATATTTGAATCCACGATTCATATGATTAGTTAACTTATATTTACTATTAATTGTATTATCAACTATTGTATCGATACTAGAGTTTCGAATATTCATTACAGCACTACAACCTGTTGTAGCAAATAAAACAATAATTATTATTAATATTTTCTTCATAAAAACATTCCTTTATAGTATCATTATAACAAATAATACAGAATTTTTAAATACTATTTACCCCTCCTATTATTTTAATTATAGCATAGGTATTGTCTTTATACTATGCAAATATTTATTTCTTTACAGCATCAACATAATTTATTTTAACACCTAAAGACATAAACTTTTTTTCATACTCCGTACAAACATTATCAATATCTTCATTAGCTAAATCTAAAGAAATTCGATTAAACTTATATCCATAATCGGATAAAGTCTCCAATGAATAAGCAAATAATCCAATATTATCTGTTTTTTGAACAATATGTGGAAATCCTTTAAAAATATTATCATAAAGGCTTAAAAATATCGGTGATGTTAATCTTCTTTTAGCATGTTTTTTCTTTGGCCATGGGTCAGAAAAATTAAGATATAACGTCGTTATTTCATGGTCAAAAACACGATCCAAATAAGTTGCATCATATCTAATTAATTTTAAATTATCTAATTTTAAATCATTTAGTTTTTCAATAGCTCTAACCATAACTGATTCATACTTTTCCATACCAATAAAATTAATATTTGGATATTTTAAAGCATTTCCAATAATAAAGTCTCCTTTACCCATACCTATTTCTAAATGAATTTCATTATCATTACCAAAAAGTTCACCAAAATGTCCTTTAATACTTTCTGGATCATTGATAACATAACTAGATTCACTTACTATTTTTTTTGCATCTTTAACATTTCTAAGTCTCATATATATACCTCCTAAATGAAACATTTATCATAAAAAACATATAATACACTAGGGAGTGATTATATGAAAAAGGATAGAAACAGCTTTTTTTCTCAATTTGGTTCTTATGGATATCAAACTAATCCACAAATGAATACTGGCGTTGTAATGCCAAACATGGCAACTAACATGCCACAACAACAATACGTTAATTCTAACACAATCTATGACGATTATGATGCTAGAATAAGCAAACTTGAAAGAGAAATTGCTCGTTTAGATCAAAGAGTAACTAATCTTGAAAACAGTTTATCTTCAGTAAAAACTACAACAAACAACGCTCAAACAGATTTCAACTTTGCTAATTCAATGTACATGGTTTAATTCTTTATTTCAAACTTACCAAAGGTAAGTTTTTTTATGATCTTATTTAGATATTCTTTTCCAAATAATTCAGTTAATATACCCATACTATAAGATATTCCAATATAAGTAATACCTCCAACTATTCCATAAACTATTATTTTTAAGAAATTGTTATTTATAGGTACAAACATTTCAATACCCATAAGAATCAAAACCATTATAGTTATTGGAACTAAACTTTTAACAATTGTTGTAAATAAGAATTTAAAATTGATTTTTTCACTTCTATGAAGAGAAACTAAACCAACAACTACACTTATTGAAAAACCTAATATACTAGAAACAAGACTTCCTAAAAAAGGAGGTAATCCAATCTTATTAAATAAAAGCATTAAAGGGACATCCATAACTGCATTAGTTAAAAATCCACTTATACTAACTAAATAAACCAATTTAAATTTATTTAAGCTTTGACATATTGTTGAAAGTATCATATACATATTGGCACATAATGCAGAAAATACGGATAATCCTAAAATCATATAACCATATTCATTGTTATTATAAAATATTTGCCAAACAGGTTCTCTTAAAATACAAATTCCAACAGCTAATGGTAACGATATAAAGAATACTAAAGATAAAGAACGATTTATTTTATCAGATACTTCACCCATCTCTTTTTTAGTATAAGCACTTACTATCGTTGGAATTAAGCTTATTGTCATTCCCATTGCCATTGCATTTATTACCATATTAATTTTTGGAGCCCAAGTACTTATTGCACTAGCAACAAACTCAATAGTTGTAGCATCTAACTTCAAGTATTCAAGAGTTCTTAAAACTAATATTTGATCAGTAAAATTATAAAGATTTGTAACTATGTTAATTATTATAAAAGGAACTGCATATTTGATAATTTTCTTTGTTATTTCCTTTTTTAAACTTGGATCATCCTCTACTTCATTAGTTAAATCCAATTGATCTTTATTTTTATTAATTACACATCTTAAATAAATATATGCACACAATCCACCAACAAATGCTCCAAAAACCGCAACACCAATTGCAAGAGAAACAGTTCCATTAAATACATTTATTATTAAATAAGAACCAAGCAATATAACTAAAATTCTAACTATTTGTTCAATAAGTTGACTTATTGAAGAGGGTTTTACATATTTATGTCCTTGTAAATAGCCTTTAGTTATACTTAAAAATGGAATAACTAAAATGGCTGGAGATACAGCTCTAATTACAAATGCTACATCAGCTATTGTATTTCCACCACTTAAATCACCAATTATAAATGTTGCAATTTCTTCAGCAAAAACAAACAACAAAACAAAAGATATACTTGCAAAGATGAATATTATTTTTTTTGCTTGTTTATATGCCATATTTTTAGCATTTTTATTATCCAACGCATTGTATTCACTGATAATTTTGCTTATAGCATTCGGAAGTCCAGCACTGGATATACCTAAGAATATCAAATAAATATTATAAGCATAACTATAAAGAGCTCCACCATTAGAGCCAACTATCGCATAAAATGGTATTACATATAGCATACCTAAAATTTTAACAATAACAATAGCTAAAGTTGCAATAATTGTTCCTTCTAAAAAACTATTTTTTTTCATAACTAACCTTCTTTATATATAATCATCGCTGAAAAACAATATATTTGTTCCTCAGCAAATATCGATGCACTTACTTGAAACTTAATATCTATAACTTCAACGTTACTTATAAATGCATTAACACTTTTTTCCAAATCTTCTTCATGTGATTCATCAATAACTTTTACTTTCATATTCTTCACCAATTATAATTTACCAAAATAAAAAGAAAATAATTGTCGAATATACATTTATTATATAACATTTTACTCACAAAAAAAAGTTGAGATTACTCAACTTTCAATAACTAATTACAACTCCATGGTTTCAATATACATGTTTCACATACTGTAAAGCTTCTTTCTTCAGCTTCTTTTCCATATGCATCATTGTAATCTGAAATTGTACCAAATAGCCATAAAATTAAGTTAGGTATAAAGAAGATAGCTACACCTGCAATTGCTCTCCACATAAGAGTTTTTGCTGCTTTCTTAGTTTCATCATCTTTTCCTGAAGTAACTGCTTTACCTAAATCAAATATACCAAATGCAATAATTAATAAAGGTATTGCAACTTTAACTAAAGTTAAAATATAACCCACAAATCTTAATATATCTTTTGTTTGAGTACAAAATTGTGCTAAATTGAACATAATATACCTTCTCTCTTTATGAACTCATTATACACTATAGTTTTACACATTGTCAACAAAATTACATAGTTTTTACGTTTTTAAAGCCCAATTTATATAATACGTTATTTACACTTTCGCTATTTTTATTGCGATCATTAATTGGTGGAATAATGTCAAATATTTTACACTTCAATTCGTATTCAAAATCAGCTTTATCAGAATCATTAACAAAACTCATATTTAAAACTATTTTATCGTTTTTTCTATCTAAAAAAGCATTTTTATTTTTCTTAAGTAATTTTGTTAATTTTATATATGATGGCTCAACTAAATAGATAATATCATCACAATAATCATAAGCTTCTCCAAATTCATTTAAATCTATAATAACTGCCTCAGCATCAGTTAGTTGTCTTAATTTCAAATCCAAGTCATTTTTGTTCATACAAGAAAATAAGTTATCGCTTCTATAATAAATTAAATCCTGTCTAAACATTTCAATACCATATGTTTTATAACCATGACTATTAAGTTGTCTTACCATCATATTGGTAAGTGTGCTAGCACCAGCATGATCAGTCATATTCATTAATCCGATTATTTTTTTACCAGCAAAGGCTAAAGACGGTTGCTCTATCTCATTTGTTTCTATAAATGGTATAACTTCTACATCATCATCAACAATAAAATGTTTTACCTTATTATAATCATTTGGTGTATTATACAAGAATTTAATTCCTTCAAAGTTTCTACTAAAATTATAAAAACCAGACTTTATCATAGCTGAAATATAATTTTTGCTATTAACAATAGAATCGCTATTAAGTAATATTATAACCTTTGAAGGATCGACAAATTGTTTTAATTCCTCAAAAATACTCGGATTTCTATAGTTTTTTATTGAAGTTATATCAATAATCATCTTATTGAAATAAAGATTAACAAGCTTACTCATTAATTCTCTTACTTCATATTCTCCATCAATACGTTTTATTATATCGATATCCAATCTATCAATTATGTTTTTATTTTCATTTGCAATTACTACATTCATCATTAACCTCCAAAAGTACTTCCATCCTTAGGAAAATATATATTCTTCGTTTCGCCAGTTACATAAAACTTCGTGAAATCTTGAAGTACTGGTATTGATAGAGAAAAGAATACATATACTTTATAATACGCCGTAATCATATCACCAGTAGCAGAATTAGAATTTATTTTTTGTATACAAAAGTTGTATTTCTCTTTTTTGTTTGGATGTGCCGTTGTTCCTTCATCTATTCTAAATCCTGCGAAAGCCAAATTTTCATCAGTTAAAAGTTTATCACAGCTTCCAATTGCATTATATCCGATTCCCTTCAAAAAGGTTGTTATATCCTCTTTCGCTTCTTCACTTACTCCACCATATTTTTCTATTCTTTCGACAATACCATTTTTTACTTTAAAAGCTTTAGAATAATTAATAGAAAAAGCTAGGAAACCTGAAAATAACGCAATGAAAGCAATTACGATACCCATTATCCATGTTGCACCAATCGCTTCTCTCATGCGTTATCATCTCCACTATAAATAAATTTTTTATTCAGCCATAGGATCGTCTTGTTTTGGACATTTAACTGGCTTTTCAGTCTCGCCATCAGTATCTAGATAAACACAATCGCAAGTACTCTTTCCATCTGTACAATTACAAGAAATTACCTCATTACAATGAGTTGATCTGACAATATTTGCTTTTATTGAAGGCCAGATTAGTGTAGTAAATACTACCGATATTGCAGCTATTGCTACTACTGCTACTGCAGTCATACTTAATTCTCCCGTTGCATCTTTCATTTAAAACACACATCTCCTATTCTATTTATGTTTTAATTATACTATTATTATTTTCCATATTCAATTATTTTATGTAAAATTTTACACTACTAACTCAAATATGCTTCTTCAGGATATAATATTTCATTTGTTTCTCCATTTACTGTAAATGTGAAAACATTACCAAATAAAGGAAGATCAAATGTAAAAAAAACATCAATATCATATGTATATCTCGTTTCACAACTATATGCCGAATTGCATAATTGAGCTGACGCCGTTCTATAAATGCAATAATTTTGAGCATCAGTTGGATTTTTTGTAACATATCCATCTTTAACACCAATTACATCTACACCTTCTATTTTGGCACATCTTTTTGTCGTACGATATCCATAACTATTGGCTATACCATCCAATCTTTGAATTGTATTTCCATTTATTCCATTATATTGTTCAATCGCATTTACCATTTCACTTTTCATACGATAAGCATTACTATAATTTAAACTAATAGCAACAAACGCGATTATAAAAACCATTAAAGTCATTACTATTCCAATCAACCAAAGTCCATTAATCGAATCTCTCATAGCATCACTCCTAGTCTAAATAAATTATACATTTATTTTAACAAAAAAAAAAGAGCAAAAATAATTTTTACTCGTATTTGTATTTTCCTTTGCTCTTCTTTAAGTATTTATATAAGAAATATACAGCTGTAACTAAAGCTCCAATTAATAATAAAATTAGTAAAACATACTTCCATGTATTGGAGTTCTTTCTTATTTTTATTTGATAATTGCATTCATTTCCATCTGCACTTAACACAACTATATCAATAACACTTTTATTTTTTAAGTTTTCGTTTCCACGTATTTCATAAGTTGCACTTTGTTCTTGAGTAGGAACAACCACCATATCTAATGATTTTACATTCTTAGGCAATGTTAATGTATAGTCATATTTATTTTTAGAAAATTCAATACTATAATCCTCAATATAAATATTTGCTAGTGTACAATCACCTGTTTCAACACTATAACGCGTAATATTGAAATTTACTTCTCTTGTATCTCCATTTTCAGCTGTTACGATAACTTTTACAACTGTATCTTCATTTGGCATATTTGTATTTCCAATCACTTGGTAAGTAGCTCTTTTACTTTCAAGTTCAACAGTTACTTCAATATCAGTCATATCATAAGGAAGTTTAACTGAATAATCACTTCTATCTTCTTTATATCTTACATCTTGACCATTTATTTTTATACTTTTTATATTATTATTGTTTGATATTTGTGGTAATGTTGTCGTAGTTGTTTGAGTTGGAGCAGTAAAACCTGTTGTTGTAGCACGACGAGTTGTTGTTGTCTTCTTTCCACCACTACTAGCTTTTGTGGTCGTCGTTGTTTTGTTATTACTTGGGGATGTCGTTGTATTATTTGCTGGTTGAGTTGGTGTTACTCCGCCGCTACTTTGATATGCACTTCCATCTTTTTTCCTATTACAATCAACAAACTCTACTCTAGTACAATAAGGATTACTGCCAGTTTTGCAAGTTCCACTATATTTACTACATCCATCACTAGTAATTTGACTAAAAGGTTCATAATTACCATTTTGGCAACGATAAGTTGCAATAGATGTCATTGGATCTAAAGTATATTTAGAATCGCTTCCACAAGTTGCTCTATAACAATATTTATAATAATAACTTCCTTCATTTGTTCCAATTGTTTTAAATCCATCGGCAAATCTATAACACTCACCAAAACTTATGTTACTAGAACCTGTTGGAGCAGCTAAAACAGTTGATGAAACAAACATAAAAATACCAATAATAAATATCAAACTTTTTTTCATTTTCACACCACAATTCTATAATAATTATAAGATATTAAACTAAACTTTTCAAGAAATTATTTTCTTCTGTTCTCGCTTATTAGTTCCATATCAACAGTAAGTTGATTTATTCTTTCAATAATTCTTTTCGATTTTACCATATCAACACCATTTTTAGTATAAGCAAGATGACTAATAAGTTCATCTTTGTTTAAGTTAGATGTAAAAAATGTTGGCATTTTAGCATCCATTCTGTATTGTAAAATAGTTCCTAAAATTTCGTCTCTGCTCCAAGGACTTACACTTTCAGCACCAATATCATCAATAAGAAGAAGATCAGTTGTTTTAAGCTTATACATTCTATCATCAAAGTCATCATTAAAAGATTCTTTCAAACTTCTTAAAAGTTCTGGGTAATAAACTATAATAGATTTAACATTTAGTTTTGATAGTTCGTTAAACAAAGCAGCTATCAAATAACTCTTACCCGATCCAAATGATCCATGAAGATATAAACCTTTGATATTTTTATCTTTTTGATATTCTTTATAGAAGTTATTTATCCATTTAATAACATCTTTTCTTTTTTTATCTGTTAAATCAATATCTTTCATTGAAGCATTTTTTATACTTAATGGCTCACTAAAGCATTCAGTTTTTAAAAGTTCCATTTTTTCATATTCACGTTTATATTTACATTCTACATAATCAAAGTTAAGACGATTACCTATACTTTTAGGAAAATATACACATCCATTAACTGCATTTTTACATTCTAAAACGCCTTTACATTTACTACAATTTTTAAGTTCTTTACTAGTACGTTCAAGTTTAGTTGTGTATTTTATAGCTACATCTTCACTTATATCCAATTTTTTTATCATCTTTTTAAAGTCTTCATCTTTACATGCTTCAACATAACTTTTTAAAAGTTCTCGATCAAGTTTATCTTTATCAACTTTTGTAAGTTCACTTAATTTTTCCATTATTATCACCTAAATTCTTCAAACATACTTTCAAGTTCTGCAAGTTCTTCTTCACTCATTTTCTCACTTTTATTATCTTTATCCATCCAAGCAGGTACATTAACAACATCTTTCTTAGTAATCTCTTTTACTACCTTAACATTTTTCTTATGTCCCTTTTCAGCAATACTCATTGCATCTTCCACAGTTTTAACATTTCTTCTAGACCAATCTCCTGCTATAGTTTCTAAATATGCCGAATTAAGCTTACCATTGTTAACAAGTAAAGCGTAATCTACAAGAACATTGATAACTCCTGGAGGCAAGTCAAAGTCAACAGCTAAATGTTCAAGCAATTTTAAATCTCGACTAGTTGGTTTAATACCTTTATTTTTACTTTTTAAAAAGTCATAAGGTTTAGTATTTTCAAACACATGAATCATTTTACCTCTATTTGAAAGATCCCCACTTGGACTCTTCAAATACTCAGGTTGAGTTCTATAAACAATAGTTGGTAAACTTCCATTATTGTTATACTCATAATTTTTTCTAGTTGCCATTCTAAGTTTATCTTTATTAATTATTCCATATTCATCAATAACAAGTCTAATTATTTCACTCATTTTAATGGAATCAATATTATAAATAAATGCCAACTGATTAATTAAATCTCTAGTTTTTTTATTAAAAGTTTTACTTGTAACCAATCCTTTTGGTAAAGTTGATTCTAAAAGTTCAAAATCAATAGAAGATTCAATATTAACTCCCAACTTTTTAACACTTCTAATATTTTCTTCATAAACACTTTCATTAACTGATTTAAAAGTCTCATTCATACTTGAAGTAATTTCTTCGTAATCACTTTTATTAAAATTATGTTTTTTATAATTATTTAAGATAATATTATATTCATTTTCTCCAATATTATTTAAAAGTAAAATGCTTAAAACTGGATGGTTCAAAAACTCACTAGCACTTAAAGGAGAATAAAGTTCATATAAATATTCATTTATATTATCATTTCTTTTAATATAACTTTTTAATAAACCAACAGCTTCCAAACTTTTTCTAGCGTTTTCAATATCAACTAACTTAGTTTTTAAAATAGTCATCAAATGATGATGTGTAAAATCTTTACTCATTATCTCAAGTTTATCTAAATCAGCCCAAAGTGTTAAATAAAGGCTTACAGCTATTGGTCCAATTATTGGCTCATATAAAGAAATAATTATTTTTTTATCAACTTCAGTCAAAATAGTTTGATTGATAATTGTATATGTATCAGCTGGCAACAAACTATTTTTCATGAGTCTCACTTCCTTAACTTATATTGTATATTATTTTATTTTTTAAATCAATTATTAAATACCTCTACTAATATATATAACGTTAAATATTTATTTTTCTTCAAAAAAAGAAAAGAAACTATTTCTTCTTAGTTTCTTTCTTATCATCTTTTTCTTTTGGATAAGTGATTTCAATACCACATTCCATCAATTTTTTCATTAATTCTTCTTCAACTAAATTCTTATTAGTATTTACTTTATACCCCATAACTACACCTCTTGAATTACAGCAATAATCATTGGTTTAGTTTCTGTTTCATTTAAGAAATACTTGCTTAGTTCTTCTCTAATTTCGTTTTTTATTTGATTATAATCAACATAGGTTGGTGTTGTATTATTTTCAATTATATTAACAGCAATTCTTTTGATTTCTTCAATCATATCATAAGAATCTTTTACATAAATAAATCCACGGGTAGTAACTTCAGGACCAACAAGAATTCTTTTTGTTTGCTTATCTAAAGTGGCACTTATTAGCATAATACCATTTTCACCAAGCATTTCTCTATCTTTAATAACAAGTTCACCAACATCATCACTACTTTTTCCATCGATTAAAACATCATCAACTTTGATAGTTTCAAATTTATCTTGTAAAACTCCATCAACAAATTCTACAACATCACCATTTTGCTTTAACAAAATATTTTCTGGCTTCATACCAAGTTCTGTTGCTAAATTGGCATTATTAACCATTGATCTATATTCACCTTTAACAGGCATATAATATTTAGGACTTACAAGATTTAACATAATCATCAAATCCTCTTGACTTGCATGATGTAAAATCGTATACGTGTTAGGAATTGTAACAACATTTGCTCCCATCATAGCAATTTCATCTTGAATACGAACAAATATTTTTTCAGTTGCATCATATTTAGGTTCTGCAAAAACAACTGTATCAGTTGGTTTTAAGTTTATAAATTTATCATTTCCATTAACAATTTTATCAACTGTTGCATATGGTCTTTCACGATCATCACAAACAAGCAAAATCGAATTTGCTGATTCAATATCACTTAAATCTCCAAGAATACTAGGTTTAATATTCAAATAACCATTTTTAATAGACATATTTATAATATTTTGAAGTCTTTTACCCATTACTACAATCTTTTTATGCATATTATTAGCTGCATCAAATATTTCTTGAATTGTATGTAAATGTACTGGTAGTGTGGAAACTATTATTCTTCCATCAGCATGATTAAATGTATCTTTAAACCAGTTAGTTAATCTATGATGTGGAGAAGTATGTCCTTTTCTTTCTGAAAAAACTGATTCAGACATTAAACATAGAACTCCTTGTTTACCAACATAAGCAATTTTACCTAAATCCATTGAATAAGCACCATTCATAGTTGGATCTATTAAGAAATCACCAGTATAAACAATTGCTCCATCATGAGTGTTTATAACATACATAACAGCATCAGGTACTGAATGACTTACATTTATTGGAAATACTGAAACGTTTTTAAAGCCAATTTTATGATTAGCAACAACATCAACAATATTTTTTTCTTTCATACCATTCATTAATAATAATTCTTTTGTATATTTTGTTGCATAAACTTTAATTTTAGGTATATGTTCTACTAAATCAAAAACACCACCCATATTTTCTTGATGTGCATGTGTTAAAAAAACACCAACAATTCTTTCTTTATTATCTTCTAAATACTTATAGTTAGGTAAAATATAATCTATTCCATACATTGAATCATTGGCATATTTTATACCAGCATCCATTATAAAAATTTTACCATCTATTTCTACAACATAGGTATTTTTACCCATTTCATTTAGGCCACCAAGCCCAAATATTTTTATTTTACTCATTAAAATTCATCTCCTAATTAAATTAAAAAAGTATTTCACATACGAGCATTATATCATAAAAAGGCATAAAAAAAAAGTCTAAAGACCTTTTTTGTGTTTTTCTTCTTGTTGTTTTTCATCCAAACTTTGATAAGTTTTTAAAGCCTCGCTAAGAGTCATAAAACCTGATGCTGGATTTTTAACAACATATCCACCATGTAATAGTACATAACTTTTTTCTAATAAATCTTGTGCAGTCATAGATTTACCAGTTTTTTCATCTAACATACCAATTGGCAATGCTCCAGCAAACATTTTATAATATTCATAAGCACTTATTCTTCTACCTAAATATATTGGAGTACCAAAATCATATGATTGATAAACTTCTACACCATTACGAACCACTTTTCTCTTTTTATGTACTTGAAAACAAGCTATTTTTGAATTTGTATTATTTCTTTCAATAATATCAAAAACCGATTGGTCACTTGCTAGATCAATATCTTCATCAGTTCCATCTATATAACAACATTTTACATAAAGTTTATTGTCATCTAATTCTTCTACTTTTCTAATAGAAGGTTCATTTTTATTTTCTCCCATTTTCCCACCTCGACCAGAGGTATTATACACTATTTTGTTTAGTAAATCAATCCATACAAATAAGTTCTTAATTTTATTATTCACTTCAATATCAAATTCAATTATAATACACAAAATAATTTCATGACTATGCATATAAGATATTAAATAAAAAATATCCTATTTTTCTTAGGATATTAGTTTTAAAATAATCTTTTTTATAAAAACTTACTTTTAAATTCAAGTTCAAAGACTTTTTTTAGGTTGTTCTTCTTGATCCATATCTTTTTCTTGTTGATGATCCTTTTGTTCTTTAAGCATCAATAGAACTTCATTAAAAGTTTTAAAACCAGAATCTGGATCTTTTATTACAAACCCATCAGGAAACACTACATAATACTTTTTTAACAAGTCATCTTCAGTTATAGGCTTACCAGTTCTTTCATTAATCATCCCAACAGGAACTCTTCCTGTAGTTTTTTGATAATATTCATACGCACTTTCTCTTCTACCAAAATATACTTTTTGTTTTTCATCATAAGATTTACCGATTTCTACATCATCACGTACTAAAGTTCTTTTTTTATGAATTTGAAAACTGATCATTCCTTCATTTTTATCTTTTCTACCCAATATCTCAAAAATTGACTTACCAGTTACATCAACTTCTTCAAGCATACCATTTTTATATATACATCTTGCAAATAATTTATCTTTATAAGGATCATCTTCTAATTTTCTTCGATGACCATTTTCTAACTCTTTATCAAGAAGGTCATATTCATTTACTGCCATTTTTACACCTCAAAGGAATTATACATTATTTTTCTTAATTTATCAAACTACTTTAAATAATCATCAGTTACATCAACTTCATCCATAATATCTTCATCAATTTCTTCATAATCATCAAATGAATCTTCAACACTAACTCTAACAGTCGTGTCTCCTATAACTTCAACACCCAATTGTTTTTCAATTGTAAGTTTAATTTTATTATCTAAAACATTAACATCAATAACACTAGGTTGAGATAAAGTCCTTACTATTATTTCTGAATCTTTTGTTAAAGAAGCGTTTTCTTTTATATTAACATTCATCGGATATTCATAACTAAATTTTTTTATCATAACATTAGTTTTAGTATTGTTTAAATAAGAATACCATATATTAACATCATAATTTCCACTGACAATAATAGAATTATTAACTACACTTCCTCGAAAATTATGATTAATAACCCAACAACCTAAGACATTATCAATTTTCTCATTAGTCTCAATTACATAATCTTCTTTTTTAGTTTTTTTACCCTTTCCAATTACTGCTTTAGTAACAATCTCTTTATAATAGGCCATATACTTACCTCCTAGTTTAGTCTATGCAACAATATAAAAAAATTGTATAATATTTTTGGTGATAAAATTGAAAGATTGTATATTTTGTAAAATAATGGATAATGAAATTCCCTCATATACTATATATGAAGATGAAATCGTAAAAGTTTTTCTAGATGTTAATCCTGATACAACTGGACATATGCTAATTGTTCCTAAACAACATATATCAGATTTTCTAGAAATAGATGATGCTACATTAACACATATTCATGATGTAGCAAAAAAAATGGGAGAACTTGCATATGATAAACTAAATTGTGATGGTTTAAAACTAGTAAACAATCATGGAATTACTCAAATGGTAAAACATTATCATTTACATGTTATACCAATTTATAAAGAAGATAACGGAATCAAACCATTAGAAGATACATATAAACTTTTAACAAAGTAAAAAGCTAGCAAATTTGCTAGTTTTAATTTGTCATAATTACGCAATTCTAAATGCTGGAGAAATACCATTAAATCCATCAGCATAGATACTGCTCCAAGCGCCATTATCGGTAACACTAAGAAAACCGGCTGTATTGCCAGAATCAACTGAACGCAACCACCAATATGAATTATTGCCTTTGTACTGCTTTATTGAACCTACATGTTTAAGTATTGTTGTATCTTGCTCTTTATAATAATCCAGTTCTTTTGTTGAACCAACTGATGTATCATAGTTAGAATATTCTGAACTTGAAAAATCGCCATATATTTCTTCACTTGATAATAAATATAATTTATCTTTGGTTTCAAAGTTTGTTTCTCCTGATGTATTTCCATGTCCTGATATTACTTTTGTTGAAACTATTACATTTTGTAGTTCACTTGGTAATACATTATATATAGTTCCATTAACATATGCACGTAATTCAGAATCTTTCCATCCGCCTACATTTGTTTTTATATTATTAAATTGCAGTTTCGTTATTATATCGACAAATTCAACTACAAATCCACATGCTGTTTCACTTGTTTCTCCATTTGTACATTCACTCATGTTGGATATTCTTACTGTGTGGGTTCCTAAGGCTCCTAAGTCTACTTCTTTTGTATCTCCTACATTATATTTACTTGTATTCCCAGCATGCACATTTGCTGCTATTGTAGACCAACTATCTTTTTGAAAAGCTGGTATTTCTTTTCCTATTGTATCTCTTTCTACGGCATTAAATTCTAATTTACACGTGTATTCTTCTGTAATACTCTCTGTTGATGTTTTATCTAGTGTAATTGTTAATGTCCCATTTACTGAACTTTTTGCTTTAACTACTGTTGCATCATTATCTAGTTTATTTTTGATACTTGTGTATTTTGCTGTTGTTTCGTCCTTTGGTACACATGTAACACGCACTTCTGCATCATAGTTACTTGAATTATTTGTTACTTCATATGTTAGTACTGATGTTTGATTTAATGTTTTTAGTTCACTTGTTTCAAATGTTATTAGTTTCTTTGTATCATCTACTACCGATGAATATACATCCTTTCCATCTAGAGTTGCAGCTGTAAATATTACACTAAAATCTTCTTCATTTTCACTTATCTTTGCATTTCCATTTATTATTAATGTTGTACTTACTGCTGCAAATCCAATTGACATCAAAATAATTGCTACTATAAACATGCTTTTCTTTTTCATTTTTTACCTACTTTCTACTATTTTATTTTATAATACCCCCCCCGATTTTCAAGTCAATTAGAAATTTTTACTGATAATTTGTAAACAAAATGAACAAAAAAAAGAGTTATTCACTCTTAATGTTCAAATCTCTTATCAGTAAATGTATGACCATACAATAAAGCATATTTCTTTGACGTATTATAA
>CAKOPW010000016.1 GCA_934101115.1 uncultured Bacilli bacterium
TTCTCCAATTTTTCGGTACGTTAACTTTTTCATGCCAATTTTATTTTTATTGGGATGTTATCTCTGAATTTAACGTATACAAGTCATTTCGTTGTTGATATGGTTCATTATTCTTTTTTGCATCAAATGACCTTTTTAAGACTTTTTTATTTCCCTCACCACTTTCATCAACATACATTATCATTTTGTGTTCGTCATAGGGAATTCTTCTAATTATTTTCGGTGAACTTCTCCATGTTTTTCGTTTATATTTATTTACTGCATTTATTTCATTGTTTGTCATCAATTTCCTCCTGAATCAATTTTTTGTATTAGTATACCACAAAACAAACTAATACAAAAATATTTTCAACAAAAAAAATAGATGTTATAATCTACTTTTTATTGATCTACTTAAATGCTGAAGAAGAATCTTGTGTATCCAATTTTTTCTTTAATCTTAATTCAGTTACTTCATTTTGAGCTTGCTCAAATGACTTTTTTACATCTTCGTTTTCATTAATTTGTCTTGCTACACTTAAAGCATGCATTTTAACAGCATAAGCAATATATCCTACTTCAAACTCACTTAATCCTAAAGTTTGTTGTAAACTTGGACTTTCTAATATTTTTATTTCGTTTGCTATCATACGTTCTGCAGCAGAATCTCTTTCAGAACCACCACTTTGGTACATATTACCCCTCCTTTTGTTTGCTTATTCTACTATTTTTTTGTTGCTAAGTCAAATTTTGGTTTATGAAAATATGTTTTTAAATATTGAAAAACAGTTTTTATACTTCTTTTTAATGTTCTAAGAAATGGTAATGAAATATTGTTGTCCTTTAAAATCCTATATGCATCTTTAAAATTATTTATGTATCCTTTTAAGCCGTTACTTACTCCACCTAAACGCATTAAGACTAAATAATCATTCAAATAAGTAAAATTAAAATTTTCTTTATTAATTCTTACCATCATATCATAATCGGATGATACTTTATAATTTAAGTTGTATAAACCAACTTTATCAAATACACTTCTTTTTATATACATGGTTGGATGTGCTGGACACCATTCGTTTTTCTTTCTTTTCCCACTTATATAATCTCTTATTGGATTAGTTAATGTAGAATCGCAGTAGATCAGATTAGCGTATAAAACGTCAGTTTCATCGGTATAAGCTTCATTAATTTTTTCAAAAACAAATTCATCAATCAAAACATCATCAGAATTTATAATACCAATAATATCACCAGTTGAAAGCTTTATTCCTTTATTCATGGCATCATATAAACCTTTATCTTTTTCACTGATAACTTTCATTTTTCCTTTAAATTTACTTTCATACTTTTTTACGATATCTAATGTGTTATCTTTACTTAATCCATCAATTATTAAATACTCATAGTTGTCATATTTTTGAGCTAAAACAGATTTTATTGTATCTTCAATTGTTGATGCGGAGTTATAACAAACCGTTATAATACTAATCTTTCTTTTCACGTTTTTCTACCTCCTCAAATATTTTCAAATGTTTATCAACCATATTTTCAATCGTATATTTAGAACTTATTTCTAGATTGTTTAATCCTTCTTTATAAAGATCCAAAGCACTTTTTAATGCATATTCATTTAATTTTTTAGAAAGAGCACGAATATTGTCGCAGTGATAAAGTTGACTTTTTTTAAATACTTCTCTTGCTGACGCTGTTTCAACAGTTGCAATTACTGGTAACCCACAGCTCATAGCTTCATTGATTACAAGTCCCCAGATATCCTCTCTTGATGGAAAGAAAAAGACATCACTCATCTTATAATATTCAAAAACTTTTTCTTTATCGCAAAAATCAATAAAATGAACATTTTTGATGTTGTGTTCTTTTAAGAAATCTTCGTAGTCTTCCTTTTCTTCTCCACCACCGATGATTATGTAACCATTCTTTTCATTATTGCTAATTAAAAGAGAATTTAAAAATAGATCATAACCTTTTCTTTCAATAAACGAACCAACACTTACAAATAATCTCTTGTAATTATATCCAGCGGATTTTCTTAGTTTAAGTTTCTCTTCCATTTTTATTGGTAGTAATAAAACATCACTTTTTTCAATAGATGATAAAGGATAAATATAAATATCTTCTAAACGAGCCTTGTAATTTAAAAGATATTCGTTAGTTGTTTTTCCAGTGCTTAGATAATATGTTGCTGTTGATATAAATTTTGTCTTTAAATATTTCGAGATGCGAGTTTCTTTTTTAGGAACTACTCCACCATCAGCATTTAAAAAGAATTTAATATTTTTATGTCTAAGTAAAATATTTAGTATTGCTCCATTCATATTGGCATAAGTTCCAATTATTACAACGTCATAATGATTTTCATTAAGAAGTTTATTTAATTGAAATAAAGCAAATTTTTTAAGATTTATAAATTCAAATTCAAAGTTATTATTTTTAAACCATTCTTTATTACGATATGTCTCATTTCTATCTCCATTAAATAAAACAGTTAAATCAACATGTTTACTTAATTGATTAAAAAACTTTACTCGATAAGGTGCAGGTATATTGGTATAATATAGTACCTTCATAAAACCAACTACTTCCTATATTCTTCAATAATTTTTTTAGCAAAGAGTTTATCACTATAAAGGGATGTATCATATTCTTGATATTCTTTAAGTGAATAAATCGTCTTTAAAATATTTTTGATATTTTCTTCTTTGCTTTGTTTTTTTATTAGATAGACATTTTTGTTTTCGGCTTGTTCAACACAACCTCCAGTATCATAACAAACTACTCTTGTATGACATGCAAGAGCTTCAATGTTTACTGTTGGATAATTATCTTCATATGTCGGATTTAAAAGACAATAAGAAAGACTATAAAGAACTGCTAAATCATTTTGATTTTCTGTTCTCTTTATCGGAATTATATTCTTATAGTTTTCTACGCTTTTGATTTGTCTATCATTTAAGCCTACTAAGACTATAACATATTCATCACTTATTTTATCAGCTAAAGATAAAAAATCGTCAAATCCTTTACGCTTTTCCCAAATACTTGCTACTCCTAAAATGACTTTTTTATCTCTGGGAATGCTGTATTTATCATAAATAGTTTCATCTTTTTTTGGTTTAAATATTTCTAAATCTATTCCATTATTTATTGTTTTTACATTACACACTTTCAAAAATGATTTAGACACAATATCTTGAAGCCAAGTTGATGGCGTTATGATAGTTATTTTAGGATCAGCAAATAATTTTTTCTTTTCTTCATAATTCTTTTTTGAACGATCAAAAACTAAACTTATGGGATATTTTTTCTTGTTTGGACAGTTATGGCAACCAATCTTCCAACGATCACATTGGATATAGTCAAAATATGCACAATGGCCAGTCATCGGTAAACAATCATGAAGAGTCCAAAATATTTTCCCTTGATATTCATTTCTTAAATAATCAAATAATACTTTATAGTTGATGTAATAACCATGAATATTATGTAAATGAATAATATCAGGATTGATTTTTTTTAATTCGCGAACAATCTTTTTTGTTTTAAAATATGAACCATGACCGTGGGCGTCAAAAATAGTTGTTATAAATATATGGTAAAGAAAAGAAACTGGTCCACCTATTTTTTTACAAGGTATATCAGTATAACCTTTTCTTCTTCCAAAAATACAAAACACTTCAAAGCCATTATTCCTTGCTTCCCTTGAAATACTACCCATGATTTTACCAGTTGATCCATTATATACTGTATTAATACTTACTAATTTCATAAAATCAATTCCTTTTATATTTTTTTAAAGTTCTATAATACAAGAATAAATACATTATTAATAAAATTGCCATAAATACAAGATATGCGTATATTGCACCAGTGAGTTTGAAAATGCTTATCAAAACATAACAAATAATAGTCGACACAACTGTCATAATTAAATATATTATAGTTTGCTCTTTATGGACATTTAGTAAAACTAATACTTGAGAATAAACATTTGCAAGTGTATAAAATGTTGCTCCAATAAGAACAATTACTAAATGAAGTCGATAAGCGTTTAAATCTATTCCGTACATGATATTTAAAACTGGAATTCCTATTGTAAGTCCACAAAGACAAGCAAGAATACCAATAAATATTAAAGAAAGCATCATATTTCTTACCAACTTATTAAATTTATCAATATCTTTATTTTTAAACAAATTATTTAGATTTGTTATTATTGGTACAACTATATAACTTGAACATAATCCAATTATTGTTGATGGCATAAAGATTATTCCAAAAATATTTTGAGCTTCGGCTGTATCAAAATAATCAAGTATGTACTTGCTTGAATTAGCAACATACATCGCTAGAAAAGAATAGATAAATATTGGTAAAGTATCTTTTAATATCTTTTTTAAATTATCAAAGTTAAATATTCCATAAATATATTCTTTAGCATTTTTTATATCATAAATGAAGAAAAGCAAAATATTCACAATTATTAAACTTACTAATGAAATCAAGATGCTTTTTGTTAGCAAATCGGTAATTACAAAAGCGATTATTCCGACTACTCCTTTAACAGTAAGTGATATTCCTGATTTATATAATTGATTATTTTTTTGTAATATTCCATAAACAGCATCACTTATCGATTCAATCATTCTAAATAAACATATCAGTAAAATTACACCAGTTTTAAAGAAATTATAATTATTTATAAATGAAAAAATGGCTACTATAATAATAGTTAAAATACTTGTAAGTATACGAAAATCAATAAAGTCTTTAGGTGTATATTTCTCATAATTGCTTATTTGATATACACGATTATAAAACGTTGAAAGAATAAAAAATAAACATATTAATGAATAAGCAAAGGTAAAAACTCCTGCCTCACTTTTTAAATTTATGTGATTAATTGCGATCATAAAAAAAAGTGAATTAAAAGAGTTAATTGATGAACCAATAAAATTCCAAATAAAATCTTTTTTTCTATTTTCCATCTTTAGTACCCTTAATAATTGAAACTTCTTGAATAAGCATCGTTATTTGTTTCTTTTGTTGAGATATGATAACAGTGAGAATTAAAGTTATTCCTAAAAGAAGCGTTATCATAATTCCTATAACTAAATTAGCCATCGTTAAAAATCCAAATGATTTAGCAAAGAACTCAAGGATAAATGGAACTAGAGAAATTATAAGAAGTACGCATATTGCAATAATCCAAACTAATGAATATTTTATTGGTAATTTATTTCTTTTTAAAAGATTTAAGATTATAACTAACCATATAATTGAAAATATGAATAAAGCAATTCTTAACTTAACACTCATTATTTACCCTTCTTTCTTAAAAGAATTGATAAAACAACGTTTACCATATAATAGACATTTTTCCATGAATTTATAGATGATTTACCAGCAAGTCTTTCATTCATACTTACAGGAACTTCTTTTATTTTCATACCGCTTAAAATAACATCTACAGAAGATATTGGCTCTGGATATTCAAGTGGATAATGAATTGCAAACATCGCGATAGCTTTTCTATTAGAAGCTCTAAAACCGCTTGTTGTATCATAAATACGAACCCTAGTTTTAAGATGAATACATGATGAAATAAGCTTTATTCCCATTCTTCTTAAGAATGATGATTTAAATTCACTTGATGAGGAATCAATAAATCTTGATCCAATTGTCATATCAATATTCTCTTCTAATATCGGTTTAATTAAAGCTTCAACATAATCGACGTTATGTTGCCCGTCACCATCAAATTGAATAGCAATATCATAATCATTATATAAGGCATATTTATATCCTGTTTGAACGGCTCCACCTATTCCTAAATTTTGTATCAATTTAATATGATTGATATTGTTTTCACATAATATTTTTTCTGTGTTATCAGTACTTCCATCATTTATGAATATAACATCTAATTTAGTTTTAGCAGTTTTATTATATTTACATATATTTTCATATACTGTAAGAATATTTTTTTCTTCATTATATGCAGGTATAATCAATAACACTTTTGGATTCTTTTTCATACAACTAATCCTCTCAATCTATTTTTATTATACCAAATTATCCTATAAAAGAAACAAATATAGTAAGAATTATCGAAATGTTTATCAAAACACTAGCAACAAAGAAAACATTCGTTTTTTCTAGTTTTAGTACTTGTTTATTTATAAATATTGGTGCAAGCCACATGATTGGAATAAAATATCTTCCTTGAACGCCATAAATAAACATCGTTTTATTCTTTTGAGCTGCTGCATACAAAGCATACATAATAAGCAAGAATATTAAAGCTCCGATTAAGCCTGCAACTACTTTATAGAATTTTTCGATTTTTACATTCGATTCTTCAGTTAAATATGAAAAGATAAAAATAAACAAATATATAATAGGAAGTATTCCTGCTGGAGTAACTTGTCTTTGATAGAAATAATCACCTGCAAATATGTTTTGGATGTATGATAATCCTTCATTAAATAAAGTGTTTATAAGTTTACTGAAGTAAATAATTATAGTTTCAATAAAGTTGTGATTTCCTACTTCAGAAGCAATACTTATTCCACCTACTTTCATCCATGTGATACTAGATGCAAGTCCAAGAACAATTAGTAAAACTATAGATGCAATTCTTTTCTTTGTAGATCCAAAACTTTCTTTTGGTAGTAGTATTATTAAACCAATTAATGGTAAATACGTCGTTTTGCAAACAGATATAACAATAATCATTAAAATTAATTCAATATAATCTTTTAAGCTTAATTGTTTCTTTGTTTTTATATGCATCAAAAGAGTTGCAATAAATAAGAATGATACAGAGTTTATAACAGTATCAGCACTTATTGACGAAGTGTATGCTAAAACTACCGGACATAAAAGTAAAAGCATCATGGTTTTTTTAGCGTATGGAAGTCTTTTTAAGCCTAAAGCAAAAATAAGTGTACAAATAATCATATTAGTAAGTCTTCCAAGGACTCCAATAACATATGGACTTAAATTTAAAAGTATTCCTACTTTCATTCCGATAGCAGCTGGAATATAATCTAAAAATACATAACTTGCACAGTGAATATAAGTTCTTGATTTAACATTTTTATCTAATTTTATACTTAATGCTTTTTCTGTATCCGCATAAGTACGATATTCAGGATATTTATCTTTGTCATCAAAAATAGTAGTTTTTATACTTTTAGGAAGTTTATCAGTTCCCTTGCCTTTAGAATCATATTTGGATATCAAATGCCCATCAGCTATTTGATAAGCTCGTATGTAATGAAAAGTTTCATCACTTTGAGTAAACATTGGAGGTGTAAAAACATAAAAACTTGATAAAATTATAGCTACTAAAAAATATTTCTTATACGGTTTTAAATCAGTATGTTTTAAAATATAATATATTATTATAGAAGCAATAACCAATAAACCTAGAATTATAATAAACCATACATAATAATCATAATTTTTGATTTTTAATCCTTTAATATTATTTACAAGTAAATTATAGTAGTAAACTATAATACCTATTATAGATATAGCAAGATATAAAAATTTAGATGTAAAAACCTTAACAACTATATCTTTAATTTTTTCATACATTCTGTTAATACACTCCATAATACTTCCTCCAATTTAAGTAAAAAAAATATAATATATCATCAATATATTATAATTTTTTTTAGAATTTTTCAACTTTAAACACAGTTGCACCAGTTTTCATTGCTGCCTCAATTCCCACTTCGGCATCCTCAAATATTATTGCATTCTCAGGAGAAACATTAAATCTTTGAATTGCCAAGTTAAATCCTTCCGGATCTGGTTTTGGTTTTGATATATCATCAGCAGTTATGATATCATCAAATAATTCTATTTTTTGTGTATATTTTAGTATTTCTTCAGTATTTTTCTTAGATGCTGTAGTTACTAAAACTATTTTGTATTCACTTTTTATTAATCTTATAATATCAAAAAGTCTTTCGTTTACTTTTACTTTATCTAAATACTTAGAATAAGCATTCTTTTTTATTTTATGAACTTCTTCTATTTTTTCTTGATCGTTATCAACAAGTGGTGGAATAAACACTTTATAGTGTCTACCATTACAATAGTTACAATAATAATCATAGTCAAGATCAACATCAAAAGTGTTTAAAGCTTCTTTATATGCAAAATAATTAACATCATTTGTGTTATATAAAGTTCCGTCCATGTCAAATATCGCGAGTTTCATTATTTTTCAAACCTTTCTTCTACATCAGATGCAACCATTATTAATCCCGCATAGAACAATAACGATCTTTCACCATTCTTTTCGATTTTGTATGGCATTAATCTCAACCAATGAATAATTTCATGATAAAAAATGCTTTTTAAACCTTCTTCACCAAATCTTTTTTCTAAATATTTAACTACTTCATCAAATAACTTGTAGTAAGTAGATGATTTAGTAAATAAAAACTCTATTCTATCATCTTGATAAGATACTTTTTTAGTATTCATTAAGAACTCATAGCCACCATGAATAGATTGAAGTAATTTACCGTAGTCCAAGTATGGTGAATCATGTAAATTTCCAGTATTAGGATCAATTATATAAAAGTTCTTTTTAGATTTACCATTCTTGATACAAATGATATTTTCGATTGTAAAATCTCCATGAATATCTGAATAATAATCATTTTCAAATACTTTTGATAGATATTCTTTATTTAAATACTTTTTAAAATGTTTTAAATTCGGATATTTCTTACCATTTATATAAATATAATCATATTTCAAAAGCGGTTTAATATATTCTCCATTTTCAATTTTTTCAATATTTTTTAATACTTTGGTATCACAATACTTTTCAATAGTTTCTTTATCAGCTTTTCTTTTATTTACTGTATGTAGATTCTTGTCAATATCATCTAATGCTTGTTTTATTGTCTTCCAAGCTTCCTTAAATGGAGTTGTATGGACGTAATTAAAGCATGTCACTGCATCTGCTACATATGGCATATCGTAAAAACAAACGCCTTTTTTATAATATTCATTGGAGATTTTTGTTAGAGTTAGTTTCTTTTCATGAGCATGAATCCAATCAATTTGATCTTTTAACTTATCAGCATCTTTTCCAAAAGAATATTTTCGGTAGAATAACTTTCCATCTTTACTACATAACATTGTTGTAGCATTTGAACCAGCAGAATAATCTTCAATTATTGCAACATCATTATTAATTTCTAAATATTTTTTAAAATACTCTGAATTGTCATTATTGTTAAAATATAACTCAAGGAAGTTTAATCTATCATTCAAATTAGCATGTGGTAACAATTCTTCATGCTTTTTGGTTTTTGTTTTAGTGAATAAATATGATACTGCAAACAACAAAATGTTGCTTAATACTATATAAATTATCATATTTATTCCTAGCATACTTAAGCTTTTTATTAGACTTGTACGCATTCCGCCATAAGAAAAGTATAAATTAAACATATCAATTAAACTTGTTTCTTTTAAAAGTGATTTACCTAAATAATAACAAGATAATATATTTAAAGACCACATACAAATTGAGTATATACCTAGTTTTAACTTATTTACCTTTGTTACAATATTTTCAAATGAAATAATTGTAAACCATGATGATTTTAATAATTTTAATTCCACACTTTTGTTAAATAGATGAGCAATATTATATATTGCTTTTTTTACTTGTTTTTTGAATACTTTTAACGCTATTCCAACAATTAAAAGCACACCTAATGATATAACGTAGAATAAAATATTTTTAAATGAATCAATTCCACATAGTAAGAAAATCAAATATATAATCGAAACACAGATAAAATCAAGAATGATTTCTACAATGATTGTTGCTATGGAATAAGATATTCCATATTTCATCTTTTTTCCGGTAAAATATGCTCGATAAATATAGCCAAGTTTAAATGGAATAATATAATTTATTAAATTACTAACAGAAAGTGCTTGAGTCAAATTCTTTTTATCAGAATCGTCATATAGATCAATAAACAAAGATTGTCTAAGCACTTTTAAAATATTAGCAACTAAAATAGTAATTATTGCAATAATTAAATAAATCATTTTTTAAGCATCCTCTCAAATTCATCTGACTTCTCAGCAGCGTAATATTCATCCGGTGTTCCAAAAGGCAAATGCATATCACAAGTAAAGTTATCAATGCGCATATTATGCTCAGCCATAATATTATAAACTCCGCTTACGTAGTACTCACTATAGTTGCATTTATCTAGATATTCATTAGCACAATCCAAGAAAGTTTTTTTATTTTTAAAATAATAAGCTCCACATATAGCATGAGTACTTACAGCTTGTTTTTCTACTGTATGTATAACATTACCTGTTTCATCCATTTGTAAGAATGAATATTTTGGATCACTTGATTCAAAAGTTAGCAATGCTCCATCAGGCATATCAAAGATTCCTTTTTCACAGAATGAATAGAAATCTTTGCAAGTAAACATATGATCACAGTCATTAAAAATGATTGGTAAATCATCATTAATACCTTCAACACCGTGCATGCAAGTTAACACAGCTCCATTTAAGAGTTCTGGTATTATCTCTATTTTAGCTTCTGGGAAATATTTTTTTATAACCTCATCTATTTTAAATTCATCTATATGTTGTTTTAATACAACAAAAGTGATATCCTCTACATCAACAAATTTGCTTATTGATAAAGTTGCCCAATAAAGGAAAGGATAACCGTTTATTTCAATTAATGGTTTAGGCATTACAAATCCATTTTTAAAGAATCTTGATCCTGCTCCTCCCATTGGCATAATTAAATGTATTTTATTTTTTTCCATATTATTTTATCTCCTTCAACTCTTTTTTTACATATCGACTGCCGTCAATCATTTTTTTACTTTGTTTAATTCTTGATACAAATCCTGTATTCCAAGAAGAAACACCTTTTTCTCTATTTTTTAAATATATTGGCAAGTGAACAACATTATAATCTTTTTTTAGTGCAAGCCCATATATAAAAATATCTATTGTATAATCATATGGAAACTTATCAGCATAATCTAAAAGTTCTTTATTAAATATTACCGGCATTGCCATAACATTTGACATTTTATGTTTAAATAAAAGTGAATCATAAATGCCCATTCCAAAAGTAAATATGTATTCAACTATTTTGCGATTTTTTCTTTTTCCCTTTAATAATATTTTATCTTCTGAATGTTTTTCTATATAATCAAAAAATGATGTCAAATCCATCGGATTATATTGCAAGTCCGAATGCAACCATCCGACATACTCTCCCCTTGATTCTTTAAGTCCTTGAATAATTCCATATCCATAACCTTGATTCTTTTTAACATAAACTTTTCTAATATATTTGTCATCAAAAGCTTCACATGTATCAAAGAATTTTTTACTATCATCAGTTGATCCGTTTTCTACTAAAATAAATTCACATTTATACTTTTTGGGGAATTTTTTAATTATTTTTACTAGATCATCTAGAGATTCACTTTCGTTATAACATGGTAATATTATTGAATACTTCATTTTATTTGTCCTCCTTAAAAACTATTTTCTTTTGTATAGTATAATTTACAATCATTGCTATGCCTGTTGCAAAAATAAATGAAACAATCTTGTTCTTCGATAAGTTGAATATTAAAGTATTAGAAGTAGTATTTACAAAAATATTGATAAATACACATAAAATATATTTAAAAGTTAATATAAATGTTATTTTATTCTTATTATTAAATGTCCAGTTTTTATTGATTAGAAAAGAATATATACTTGAAATTGTCATAGAAATAAATTTAGAAATAGTTATGTTTAACTTTGTTGACAACATCATGTATATAATAAAATCTAATAAAGTACTACTTCCTCCTACTACTAGAAATCTTACTTGACTCTTGTACTTTTGAACCACAATCATTCACCTCACAATATTCTTTTTTTACTGGAACTGTTACATACCAATTTAAAAAGTCTGGACTTATTTTAATATACGCATATTGCTTACTAGAATAATCCACATATTTGCTCACCATTTCAAGTTGTTTTGCTGTATTTAGTTCTGGATGATTTATACAAGTTATAGTAGAAATTAAAACGAATAAAAGAATTGTATATTGCACTAGCGGAGTTTTAATATTGTTGTTTGAAATGACACATATGCAGAAAGTAAAAAAGGAAATTACAGCAGGCAATGCATGATACCATATCTGATAACTTGTGCTTATCATTTCTTGATAATACGTGACAAAGTCATCATTTTTATAATTAATCATGAAATACAAGAAAAATATAGATCCGAGTCCAAAAATAAAATATTTTAATTTACCATTACGTTCTGCAAAGTATAAAATGCTAATCCATAACAATATTCCGAAAATGGTATTTAATCCAACATTAGCAAGTCTTAAATATCCTAGACTACCAAATAAGAAATTGACTGATGAAATAGATAGCAAATACGAATAGTACAATAAGTTTTTGATTCTATCGATCGTCAATTGTGGTTTTACTATTGTATTAACATCTGTTAAAAAAAGTATTGCATATGATTGAACAGCTAGAGCTAATACCAGTAATGAAATTTTAATTATTTCACTCTTATTGTATTTCGCAAAATTATCTTTTAAAGATTTTTTAAAATCAATTTTTTTGAAAAGATAGTATCCTAATGCAAAGGCAATTATTAACCCTGAAGGACTACTCAAAATGGATATCAAAAGAATTGGAAGAATTTTATATGATGGTAAATCTCCATTAAGAATATTTAAGCTTACAATAAAAATTAGAATTCCACACCACCAATGGATTGACACCCCATTATAAAATAACCAAGCGAAATTGGAAATAAGGACGAGTGAAACAAAAGATATTACAATTCTTTTTGTTCTTGATTTAATAATATTTTCAAATGCATCAGAAACAAAATAACTACATACGAACGAACTAAAAATCATTGATAATATTTTTTGTGACATTGTTAAAACTGCAACACTGTTAAAAATTTTAGCTAATGTTACACTTATTGCTGCAAAAATGCGTGACAAGAAATTAAAATACCCTCCGTATGTAATAAACAATGATGAAAAACCTTTGTTTAAAAAGCCATTAATAAATACTTCTCCATCTTCTGCAAACAAATAGTAAGATGATAAAATTTTTGGATTAAATGCAATCATAATACCAAAACTAATTAAGAACATAACAATTAGCCAAAAACAATTACTATTTATTATGGCTTTTATGTTGATCTTTTCTTGCTTTTTTCTATTTCTTTTCATTTTTTTACCTCTTTTTCATACTTTTATTATAATGAAAATATTAAAATAATTATTTTTAATATCTACTAATAATTTTAAAGACATTTCTTACAGAGTCACTACAATATGCATCAGTAAAATCAAATTTATCTTTAACGTTTGTAGAGATTATTCCTGACTCAACCATTGCTACGTAAATTCTGCATAATAATTTCTTACTTGGATAATATTGTAAATATTTTTCAAGACGATTTATATCTTTAAAGTACTCAATTATTGAATCATAAATAACTTTTAAGCTTGCCTTTTTTGTTTCATCAAGCGTTTCTTCATTATATTCCGGTTTTACTCCCTTTTTTGTTTCAATAAACCTTTGTAATTGACCATATGGAGCAGTTAAAAAGTATTCAAGAATTAGTGAGTAATGATATATTTTTTCGAATTCCTTGTCGTCATTTATATCAAAATAGAAGTTTAATTTACTATCGCTATAATATTTTTTTACACTATCAGAATTCGTCAAATAATATCCATTAACGTGCTTGTCTAATAATTTCGATAAGTTATATTGAATACTTCCAGAATAACCTAAGTCAATAACATTTAGTTCTTCTTTTTTATAATTTGGAATTAACTCTTTAATATATTTGATATAACATTTATTTTCACTTTTAACACTTTTCATTATTTCTTTAATGTATTTTTTTATTGTTGCATATGCTTTATCGTAATCTTGTGGTAAAGTCATTTCGTAATCTTCTTCTATTTCAATATTAAAATTTTTACTTACAAAATTATGTATTGAACCATTGTAGTCATTATTTAGTAATTTATAGACATCATCTTCGCCATTTATTGTTGCTGTATTAGTAGCTTTTCTAGAAGCTAGGAAATAATAATAATCCTTTTCTTCAATTTTATTTAATTTACAAAATTCTTTATATAGTTTGCAAAAATAATAACCTTCTCTTGCTAAAAACAATAAATTGTTTTTTTCACTGTCAATAACATATTTTAAAAATTCAGTTATTATTGGAGCGTGAAAAGAGTATGCAAAATTTTCTAAAGAATTTATTGATAAATCTGCAAATGGACTATTGAATATCTTATTATTAAAAACTAGTCCAAGTAAAATAGAATCACTTAAAGTTCTATCATTTATTAAACCCTCTAAAGAAGGATATAAACTACATTTTGACAATAACTCTTTTGAAGAGTGTATTTTTAAGGTGTCTATTCCAAACTCTTTTGGATATTGTACATCAGATAAATTGTTATCTCCTAAATGCAATATTTTTTCCTTTGGATGAATTTTTTTTAAAAACGTCCACATTGTTTTTGAATCTTTGCGTTTATTAACATCACACGACAAATACAAAGCATCATATAAATTTTTATAACCACAATTATTTAAAATATCAACAATAACTTTTTTAGGTAAATACATGTCGCTTACTAATATAACTTTTTTGTTTTTCTTTTTCAATTCTTGAAGTACAATGCACATATCTCTTCTTGGAACTAACAAATCTTTTTCAAGATTTATCTCATTACTTTTTATTTTGTCAGTTTCTTCTTTTGAAAGATTATTTTCAATCATATATTCATCATATATTTCATCTAGATTAACATCATGTCCAAGTTTTTCTCTTGCATGTTGTTCGGAATTTTTTCTTTTTTCAATAAATTTTTCGTCTTTAATTAAGTTACCTAATATTTTAAATGCATCATCTGGTTCATATATACATCTAGTTATTAATGTATCAAATATATCAAATGAAACTATATCGTATTTTTTGGATTTTTTAACAATATCATCAATCGTTAATCTATCTTTATTGCTATCTTTTTTTAACAAATTCTTTATTTTTTTTCTAAAACTTAATGGAAGTTTTCGATAAATCTTTATTAGCATTTTTTTCATGATAAGTTTTTTCCTTTCATATTATACTCTAAATATTTTTCTAATAACCCTAGTATATTTTCTTCTGATAAATCTTTTTATACGAATCATATAACGAACCGACTTAGAAGTGTTTTTAGGCGTTACTGGTGTTTCTTTAATAATGTCCATGGCATCTTTTACTTCTTTGCTAGCCATTATTGGCTCTTTATTATAGATTTGACATACATCACTGTCAGGAACATTTTTGTCATCAAGTATATTATTTACAAAATTTAAAAATTCTTCAAAACCTTTTTCTATTGGATAATTTTTCATGAATTCGTAACCCTTTTTACTTAATCTTTGTTGCAATTTATCATCATCCAAGATCTTAATAATTGCTGTTGCTACCGCTTCTGGAGACGTATCCGCTAGTAACACTCCATCCTCAGGAATATCATATAAGTTATTTTCACGATATAAATCTACTACTGGTAGTCCTGCTGCCATCATTTCAAATGGAATACGTGATGGATTAGACGAACTCATACATACTCCAACTTTACATTTATTATATAGCTCATTACATTTTTCTATTGGCATTATATGTAAATTTTCCATTTCAACATCAAGTTTTATATCTGCATCTGATCCATATAAATAAATTTTAACGTCTGGTCTTAAAGCCTTTACCAATAACAAAGCTCTTATTCCAATATTGCTACATCTTCTTGGTTTTTCTGGTTGAAATATAAAACATACTGCATTTTCTTTTTCAATATTATCTAGCCTTTTATATACGTTAGTATCAGCACAAAAGCTAAAATAATTCATTGGTTGGTTAAATTCGTGTTGTAGTTTATACGCTAACCACTTACCAATACTTACGCCATTTAAACCATATTTATATGTATGCTCCATGTCTAAGTATAAGCCACCCATAGGTTCAAACCATGGTTCAAAGTCTTGTATAAAATAAGCTTTCCTTTTGACATTATTTTTCATATAGTATAAATAATCTGGAGTCTTAATTGAATATGTTGCAAAAGCTAAATCATATTCTTTTTTAAAATCTATCCCAACATAAACATCACACAAACATTCTCCATAAAAATCAATTATTCGTTGTTTCATAGTTTCATTTGTGTTAACGTAGTCCTCTTCCACGTAAATATCACATTCAAATCCTTGTCTAACCAAAAAGTTTGCATTTTGAATCATTGTTCTAATTCCACCAGAGCCTTTAATTGGTGATGGTATTATCCATGCAATTTTTTTTGCTATCATGCTACTTACCTCTTTCTTAAATTCGTCTGAAGTTTCATTAATTATACCGCCATATCTAAAGGATTGTTTATGTATTTGGCAACTATTTAAATGACATTTTTCTCTTATTTCCGATTGAATTGTTAAAAGTTCCCTTATTTCTAGTTCTCTAGATACAACTGTACTTGTAGATTTTGAGTGTTTTCTAAAGTAGTTCAAACTTTTGCTACAATAGGCAACATCACCATTACTTAATAGCTTATAGTAAATATACCAGTCACCGCTTATCTTAAATTTTTTTGCTTCTTCAATAATTTCAACTTGATTAGATTTTTTAAATACAACAGCCGAGACGTTAGGAATTGTATTACAAATTGCTAATGCATTTTGAATTTCATTTATTCCTGAATTAATATAACTTTTATTCCATTTTACTGAACTTACAGCAAGCATCCAATCACGACAAGATGAACTTATAATCTTATTATTTTCATCAATTCTCATACTTTCTGCATAAGATAAAACAACATTTGAAGAATCAAACCCATTCATTACATTTTCCAAAAAGTAATGACTGCAGCTATCGTCCGCTTCAGCTATCCATACAAAATCACCAGTTGACAAAGAGAAAGCTTTTTGCCATTGACTAAATACTGATCCACTATTTTTCTCGTTTTTAACAAACTTAATATTAGCTTCTGGATGTTTTTTAATTATATTTTCAATTTTTTCAACTGAATTATCAGTAGAACAATCATCTAATATTATAAGTTCATGTATAGGATAAGTTTGCATTAATATTGAGTCTATTCTCTCTTCAATATAATTTTCATAGTTATAATTAGGTACAACTACAGAAACTTTTTTTTCATTAACAATATTTTTCTTTTTTGCTACACTTTTATAAATATCAACTTTACTATTATTTTTTTTGTTTCTATATGCCTCATAAACAAAATTGGGGGTTATCTTTAACACTGCTTTTTTAATTTTCTTTTTCATTCAACTTCACACTCCATACTTTACATAAAAATTTAATTCTATTATTCATTTGAATTTGTTGTTCATCGTTTATCCCATATTTTTCTTTTACAAATTTATAAATTCGTTGAATTTCTAATATATGAGCTTTTTTATCAAAAGTTTGACTTATATTGTTTCCATGGACTCGATAATAATTCAAAGTCTTATTTATAAATGATATATCACCAAAATTCAATAGGTTTAAGTAGGTAACCCAATCACCTGATTGATGAAAGCTTTTAGCTTTTTCAAAAATTTCATCATAATTGCCTTTTTTTATTATTGTACCAGAAACATTGGGAATTGTGCAATTCAAATATGAGTAGCAATTGACTTCGTCAATTCCTTTATTGACATAGCTGCTATTCCAATGATTTGTTTTCAAAATATCTATTTGATCTACTAAACTATTTTTTGTAATATAACCGTTAGAATCTATAAAGCCCGTATCAGCATAGCTTATAATAATATTATTGTTTTTTTTCAATGGACAAACAACCTCACTCAAAAAATTATTTTTGGCATAATCATCAGCTTCAGCTATCCAAACATAGTCGCCTGTAGCTAAATTCATTCCTTTTTGCCATTGACTAAAAGCGTTACCACTATTGACATCATTAATAGCCACTTTTATATTTACAAATTGACCAATTTTTTGTTCAATTTGTTCTATATAAAAAAGCGAATCATCTTTTGATGCATCATCCAATATTATTAGCTCATAGATTTTATAATTTTGATTTAAAATACTATAAATCCTTTGATACAAGTAATTTGAATAATTATAGTTAGGAACAACCACGGAAATCCTAATATTTGAATTCTTGAGTTTTGTTTGTTTTTTAGCCGCCTTTTCAATATCTTGAATATCTATTTTAGGTATTATTTTTTTATATCTTTTATGCTTTAAAAATCTTAAAATTTTATAAAAACTAATCCAAGCATTATCTAGAAAAATCATTTTTTTCTCGTTAAAACTTATTAAATTCTTGTAGTATATTCTGTTTATCTTTCTACTATTTTCCAAATATTCTAGAAAATTGCTGTTTTCAGTAATCTTATAATCTTTGGATAAAGCACTAAATTCCTTTAAAAACTTATATCTTTTTATACAGTTTTTTTCTTTAGGAATTGCAAACATTAATAATAAAATTAATTGATTATAAACTATTGCATTTTCATAAAAACTATAATTTTTCTCATCTTTAATTCTTTCAAGTGTAGTTTTTACACCATCAAAAATGTCAAATCTTTTATTACTAAATTTTGAATTTTGAATAGAACCTCCACGTTGTACGTAAAAATAACAAGTATCTGCATAAGATATTTTTTTTGCTTGTATTATCGCAGGAATAACAACTGCAATATCTTCATTTACCTTACCTTCTGCAAAAGGATATTTTTCAATAATTCTTCTTTTAAATAATTTGTTACAAGCACTTGCTGCAAAGCCATTGTTTACGACATTATAAACATTAAAATCATTAGCGTAGCATTTGTATCTTTGAACATTATTTGTTTGCTCATCAACTAATTTTATATCACAAATAGCAATATCTGATTTGTTGTTTTGGATTGAGTTCATGAGTTTTTCGTAATAATCTGGTTCTACATAATCATCAGAATCAATATAGCCAATAAAATCGCCTGTTGATTTTTTTAAACCATAATTTCTAGAATACGAAAGTCCTCTATTCTCCTTATTATAATAGATTTTGATATTTTGATTATCTTTGTACTTTTTTAATAGTTTTCTAGATGAATCAGTTGAACAATCTTCAATTATTATTATTTCAATATTTTTGTAGGTTTGTTTTAGAAGAGATTCAATACACCTATCCAAGTACTTTTCAGTGTTATAAACGGCAACTACGACTGATATTTTTTTATTCATCTTGTATTTCCCCTTGTATATATTTTTTTAATAGCTCTAATGATTTTATACATTCTTTTTGTTTAAAAATTTTGCTATTTCTTATTGATTTATTGCTTTTCTTTATACTAGATCCTTCTTTATGGAAAACGCTTATAGTTGGATCATATAAACTAATAAGTTTATCTTTTAAAACTCTTTGATAAATAAACTCTTCTTCATGAAATAGGAATGTGTCATTAAAAAACGCGTTTTTATATTTATTAAGATATTTTTTGCTGAAAACAATACAACACCCATGTAAAGGTGACTCAGTATCCACATTGCTTCCATTTTGTGGCTTTGTCGGTTGTTTTACTCTATGTTTAAGTTTTATATAATTTTCTAGTATAAAGTAAGTCACCGGATTTCCATATATTTTTATTAGTTTCTTTGCTCTTTCTATACGCTTATTTACTCCATCTAAATCCTTAATAACTGGAAATGGATTTACAGATTCTCCACTTGGCGAATCAATTGATGGACCCAACATATCAAATTGATATTTTTTATAGTCATCATCAATTTTTTTTAAGAATTTGCAATCCTTTATATATACATCATTATTCATAACTATATAGTATTTTGAGTCAAATTTTTCTTTAGCATAGGTTATTCCAATATTATTTGCTTTTGCAAAGCCCATATTTTCAGGCAATTTTATGATATCTTTTGTATAGCTCATTAATTTTTGTTCTTCAGTTATTGTTAGAGAGTTGTTATCAACTATGACAATATGGCAATCATTATTTGTTATTTTACTCAAATAAGTTAGACATTCTAAAGTTTCATCTATATTTTTATAATGTAATATAATAAAGCTAAACATAAATTACACTTCCTCAGCAAACCCTCTAGATAATTTTTTAAAAATTAATAATCCTAAGCAGCATAATATAAAACTTAGTCCTAAAACAACTAATAAAGATATTATATGTGGACTATTATGCCAATAAAGAATATCCCTATAACTATTTATAATTGTAGTCATTGGATTCAATTGAATAATTTTACCAATTAGACTTCCACTAAAAATTTCTGTTGAATATAAAATTGGTGTAGCATAAAATAGCATTTGCATTATAAAATTTACAATATACTCAAAATCTCTTACATAAACGTTAATAGAACAAGTTATAAATAGTATTCCTAAAGTTAACAAGTATTGCGTAAGAATAACTAATGGTAAATAAAGCATATACCACGAAAAGCCAATTCCACTGCAAATTAAAAATATAAACATTATTACACATGTAATTAAAAAATTTATTAAACCACTTGTAACAACAGATATAGGTAATATTTCACGCGGAAAATAAACTTTTTTT
This sequence comes from uncultured Bacilli bacterium, assembly GCA_934101115.1. Classification (GTDB taxonomy): domain Bacteria; phylum Bacillota_I; class Bacilli_A; order RF39; family UBA660; genus CAG-582. Next base: position 20,701 of record CAKOPW010000016.1, read on the forward strand.
ATAATTCCACCATTTCCAATAATAGTAAAAGTACCTTGATTAATATTTGTTACAAACCAATTCCAAGGCAAAATACCAATTATTAAAAATGTTGTATAATGCTCATAATTTGCTCCTCTTAATAAATAAGGAAATACGATTGCATAAACAAGAGTCATTAATAATGGGTTTAGAAACGACCAAATAACTCCTAAAAAAGATCCTTTATACTTTCCTCTAATTTCTTTTTTTACATTTGTTTTTAATAATTCTCTATATGCATATAAATCTTTAAATATTTTCATGTTTTTCTCCTTAATTACAAGTTTTAAGATAATCTTCAATAACCGTTTTTATCTTTCCGTCTTCCATTACTTTTCCTTCATGAATCCATATTCCTCGTTTACACAATTTTTCTATTGATCCTAAGGCATGAGATACTATAACTATGGTCTTATCACTGTCGCGTAATTCCTCTAATTTTTTAAAACATTTATCTTGAAAGTGTTGATCTCCAACAGCTAATATTTCATCAATTAATAAAATATCGGCATCAACATTTATAGCAATTGAAAATGCAAGACGCATATATTGGCCTGAAGAATAAGTCCTTACCGGATTATCAATAAATTCTTCTAATTCAGAAAAAGCAATTATATCATCTAATCTTCTATCGATTTCTTTACGAGTCAATCCAAAAATTGCTGCATTAAAATAAATGTTTTCTCTTCCTGTAAAATCAGGATGAAATCCAGCTCCAAGTTCAAGTAAGCTAGTTAATTTACCACATGTTGTAACCGTCCCGCTAGTTGGATATATAATTTTTGTCATCAATTTTAAAAGTGTTGATTTACCAGACCCATTAACACCAATTAATGCAACTGTTTCGCCTTTTTTGATATCTAAGTTTATATTTTCAAGAACTGTTCTTGTTTCTGCTTTTTTATGGTTCCAAAAAATTAGTCTTTCTTTAAGAGTACTTGGTTTATCATAAAATAGTTTGAAGCTTTTTGTCATATTTCTAACTTCAATTGCATTTTCTTTTTTCATACTATATTCACCTTCTTAAATTATAACATACATTTTATGCAATACCTAGAAAAATGAACCTTTTTAGAAAATTTTTAGATTTAAAGCACCATAAATATTATAATAATTCATTAAAAATCTTGAACTTAGTCAAGATTTTTTAAAATATTATTATTTTGATAAAACTTAGATTGATATGGAATAATTTTATTATGTGCAAGACGATAAGCTAGAAAGAATCTTACGATGTCAGCGGAGTATTCGTTATGGATATGTTTTAGTTTGTCACATAGACAATGTACTTTAAATGGTTAGAAGAATGATTTTAGTGTGAAATTTTTTTTAGGAAAATTGATAAAAAAGTTTCACACCATGAAAAAAGCAAACTTTTACATTTGCTTAGGTGCTTTGTTATATGTAAATATTGGTTCTTTATCTTTTAATGGTAATCTTACTTGATCTTTTTCAGATAAAAGAATGTCTTTTTCAGTTAAACCGTATTCTTTAAACATATCATACCATGGAATATCAATACTTTCATCACTCCAAAGGATTCCATCTTCCATCTTAGGAGCATAATCATTATCAATTATATATTGAAATAAAGTATTATCTTCAAGGCTTATAAAACCATGGGCAAATCCTCGTGGTACAAATAATTGTCTTCCACTTTCTGGTACGTCTTTATTATAAGGCATTAGAAGTACTTCTGTTGACTTACCATATGTTGGAGAGCCAAGTCGCATATCAACAACTACATCAATTGCCTTTCCACTTAAAACCTCAACAATTTTTGCTTGGGCAAATGGATTCTTTTGAAAATGAAGTCCACGTAAAACTCCTTTTGAGCTCAAACTTCTATTAGTTTGTACAACTCTTTCGAATCCAAGTTGATCCATGTGCTCAGCCATAAAATATGGACTAAAATATCCTCTGTTATCACCAAACACGGCTGGTTCAATTATATAACAATCTTCCAATTTTGTTGGGATTGCTCTACTTCCATTACTAAATCTTATTTCTTCCATCTATTCTTCGCTTCCTTTAACACTAAACTCATTTCTTCATCGTTTGCAAGTTCATCCATGTACCTTTCAAGTGCATCCATCGAACTTGGCATATCTCCAACATCATTTATTAATCTTGATTTATCAAGTCTTGTATCAAGTGGTCTTACAGCTCTCGTTTTATATTCTGATGTTGGTATCGGATTTACTTTTGTCTTAATATCATTCATTCCAAATATCATTTTAGCAAATACAGCCCAAGACATATCACCACAATTACTAGCATGATATATTCCGTTTTCATTAAGTTTACTTAACATAACTAATTTTTCAGCTAAATCAACTGTATATGTAGGTGCACCATATTGATCTCCAACAACGTTTACTTCATCTTTTGTTCTAGCTAGTTTTAACATAGTTTTTACAAAGTTTTTACCATTTATTCCAAATACCCATTGAGTTCGAACGACCATACTTTTTTCATAATCTAAAACAGCTTCTTCTCCAAGTCTTTTTGTCTTTCCATACCAATTTAGTGGATTTACATCATCATAAAATTTGTATGGAGCTTCCTTTTTTCCATCAAACACATAATCAGTTGAAACATAAATGATTTTAGCATTAACCATTTTAGCGGCATCAACTAGTCTACTTGTTCCAACAGCATTTACTAACATCGCGTATTCTTTTTCTTCCTCAGCTTTATCCACCGCTGTATATGCAGCCCCATGAATGATTACATCTGGATGAAATTCTAATACACTTTTGTAAATAGTTACTGGATCAGTTAAACTTAAAGTTAAACTTGTTGGTGCAAAAACCTCATTTTTACCATCATTTAAAATCTTATATAAATCGTGGCCTAATTGACCATTTATTCCGGTTATTAAATATCTCATTTTAACCTCTACCCTCCTAAAATTATTATAAATAAAAAAGTAGATACTAGTCAATATCTACTTTATCTAAGTCATCTATAATAGAAGCTTGTTCTTCAATTAAACTTTTAATTCTTCTTTTGTATGTAATGATATTTCTTCTAAGTCTTGCAGCATCATTTTCTAAACTTTCAGCTTTAAGAAGTGCATCATTTATTATTCTGTTAGCATTCTTTTTAGCTTCAGTTACAATTAAATCTGATTCAGCAATACTATTGCTTTTATACTTGCTTGCTGCTTCTTCTGCCATAACGACAGCTCGATTAAGTGTTGCATCCATGTTCTTATAATGTTCAAGTTCTTTAGTTAAGCGATCGATTTCTAAGTCTTTGTTTTTCATCTTAGTAATCATATCTTCAACTCTTGAAATAACATCGTCTACAAAACTGTTAACTTGTTCAACGTTATAACCATTAAAACTCCTATCAAATTTTTTCATTACATCACCCTATTTATGTTAGAAATCCATTTCGTCTTCGATTTTAGATTTACTCTTTTTATCCTCTTCATCACTTATTCTACCATCTACAGTAACATTCTTTGGTGTACATAGATAAATACCATTACCAAGTTTTTGTAAATCTCCACCAATAGCATACAATGTACCACTTAAAAAATCAATAATTCTTCTTGCTTGATCAGCAGTTACTCTTTTTAAATTAACTACAACCGAATTTCTTCTTTTTAAGTGATCGGCAATTTGTTGAGATTCAGAATAAGCTCTAGGTTCAACCAATATCATCTTATTTCCATTATCTTTAGCTTCTGTTTCATAAGTTTCTTCTTCTTCACCATCAAAGCCTTCTTCTTTTGGAAATAAAGCTTTTTTTATTGATTCAAATGCCATACAAGCCACCTCCGTATATTAACTATATATATAATACCACATTTAAACATTTAGAGTAAATAAAAAAACATTAAAATTCAAATTTAATGTTTCTATTATTTTATGAAATGTTATAAAACAACCCGATCCCAATCTCTTTTTATGCAAAACAGCAATTCAAAGTGCAAATTTTGCACTTTGAAATAAAAAATGTAGGAATTATCCTACATTAATTAAAATTTGATTCTATCTAAAATATAATCTTTTACTTCATCAAGATTTAATGAAATTTGTTCCATTGTATCTCTATCTCTTAAAGTAACAATATTATTATTTAAAGTTTCATCATCAACAGTCAAACACCAAGGAGTTCCAATGGCGTCTGCTCTTCTATAACGTTTTCCAATATTTGCTGTTTCATCATAAGATACTGGGAAGAATTTACTTAACTCTTGATAAATTTCCATAGCCTTTTCAGAATGATTTTTCTTTATTAAAGGTAAAACATTTACTTTATATGGAGCTAAATTTGGTTTTAGTTTGAACACTTCTCTTGTGTCTCCGTTTTCTAGCGCTTCTACTTTGTAACATTCATTTAAAATAGCCAAAAATAAACGATCAACTCCAACTGAAGGTTCAATTACATATGGAGTATATTTTTCATTAGTTTCTGGATCCAAGTATCTTAAATCACATTTTGCATGTTCCATATGAACTGACAAGTCATAGTCAGTTCTATCAGCTATTCCCCAAAGTTCTCCCCATCCGTTTGGATATTTATATTCGATATCAGTTGTTGCTTTGCTATAAAATGAAAGTTCTTCTTTTTCGTGATCTCTATATCTTAAATTTTCGCCATCAAGTCCAAGTGAATTTAAGAAATCTAAACAATATTTCTTCCAAAAAGCAAACCATTCTAAGTCAGTATTAGGCTTGCAAAAGAATTCTAGTTCCATTTGTTCAAATTCTCTAACTCTAAATATAAAGTTTCCTGGAGTTATTTCATTTCTAAAACTTTTACCTATTTGACCAATACCAAATGGAATTTTAGCTCGCATACTTCTTTGGACATTCAAGAAATTTACAAATATACCTTGAGCTGTTTCACCTCTTAAATATACTTTACTTTTTGCATCTTCTGTTACACCAATATGAGTTTCAAATAAAAGATTAAATTTTCTAATTGGAGTAAAGTCGCATGATCCACATTTTGGACAAGTAACGTGGTTGTCTTTAATGAAGTTCTCTAACTTTTCATTATCCCAACCATCACCAGTTTCAGCACCATTAGTAAACTCTTCAATTAGTTTATCAGCTCTTTCACGACTTTTACATTTTTTGCAATCGATTAAAGGATCAGCAAATGAAGCAACATGTCCACTTGCAACCCATACTTCAGGATTCATAAGTATTGCTGAATCAAGTCCATAGTTACGATAATCTACATGACTATTTTCTTGAATAAATTTCTTCCACCATGCTTCCTTAATATTATTTTTAAGCTCTCTTCCTAAAGGACCGTAATCCCATGAATTTGCGAGTCCTCCATAAATTTCACTTCCTTGAAATATAAATCCATATTGTTTGGAAAAATTAACTAATTCATCCATTGTTTTTGCCATTTTAATTCCTTCTTTCTATACACTTATTAAATTCATCCATGTTAGTTACAACTTTAATCAGTTTGCTTACGTCATCATGAATAAAACCTAAATCAATTTCTTTTTCTATTTGATTCAAAAATGAGTCATAATACCCATCAAAATTAAATATTATAATATCTTTCGAATCGTCTCTAGTTCTTTTTTCTTCAATCATACTCATAACTTCAGATAAAGTTCCAAGTCCTCCAGGTAAGATAACTATTAATTCACTTGATAGATATAGTTCCCTGCATCTTTCAAAAGTCGTTGGAGTCACTACTTCGCGGTCATATTCCATTCCTTTTAAGTCATCAATATATTTAACATCACTTACAGCTTTTACTTTGCATTCATGATACTTAAATGTTTGATAACATTTGCTCATCATTCCCGAATCAGTCCCACCAAAGACTAATTTGTCGCCTCTTTTTGCCAGAACTTCAGCGACATCACAAGCTAGATCTTTGAACTTTTTACTTATGGAGTCATATGATGAACACCCGATAAATACACGCATATATTCACTTCCTTTAAATAAAAAAAGAGAACAAATTCGTATGGGCGAAATGAGAATTTTCCGCTGTTCCACCATACTTTGTTCTCTTTGGCTTTATATAGCTCTTGGCTTTCCACACCAGTCATCGCTTGTATACATAGATTATATTATATTGCTTTTTAAATTACAACTGTTTTTACTTTAAATTTGTCATAATTTTCTATCAAACATAGACTTTTTATAATCATTATACTATTGTAGTCTAAACCATTCATTATATCTTCTAGGTTATGGTTTGACACCCATTTTCTTTTTTTGTTAGACTCATAATTTGTGGTTGTTCTTGTTTTTCATCATGATGTATATAACCTACGCAATTATCAACTGGTTTTTCATAACTTTCAACTCTGCAACTCATATTTTGACACGAACGACAATCTTTGGTTAAAGTATCATTTAAATTTCTTTCATAAAAACTCAGTACTACATTTTCTAAAAAACTAATATAATTTTTCTGATTTGCTGTATATTCTTTTAATATTCTTGCAAGTTCAATTATATGCTTGCCAATTAATTCTTCATCCAGATTCGGATTACCCCACATAATAGATGTGAATCCTTTAGCCTTTACAATATATCCATTATTATCAAATGTAACTTCTGCGTTGTCACAAGAAAACGTTTGATAGTTATTTTCTTCTTTTTCATTAAGTAAATCCATATTAGCCTCCTTAAATTAAATTCATTAGTTTTGTATTATTATAGCACTTATTTAAAACAATTTTTAGTTTTTACTTTAGTTCTATCAATTATATTCTAATTGGATCCATATCAATTTCTAAATATGTATCTTTATTAAAAATATATTGTTCATCGATTTCTTTTAAGGTTTTAAGCAAAGAATCATCAAAACGATACTTAATAATAATTTGAAAACGATAATTATTATTTATTTTAAAAACTGATGCTGTTGTTGGACCTAAAATAATAGTTTCTTTATTTAAATTTTTCCTTAAAAAATTAACTACTTTATTAGCTTCAATACTAGCTTTATTATAATCTTTACTTATTACTTTAATACTTGTTAAATAATAAAATGGTGGATATTTAAGTTGTCTTCTAATATTCATTTCATATTCGTAATTTCCTAAATAATCATTATTAACAACATAATTTAAAGTTTTATTTAATGGATTAAATGTTTGAATAATAACTTCGCCATTATCAGAACTTCTTCCTGCTCTACCGGAAACTTGGTGAAGTAAGTTGAAAGTATTTTCTCCGCTTCTAAAGTCTGGTATATTTAGAGATTCATCAGCATTTATTACTCCTACCAAAGTCACTTTAGGAAAGTTTAAACCTTTAGAAATCATTTGAGTTCCAATAATAATATCATAGTTATGATTTTCAATTTCGTTGATTATTTTTTCTTGACTTCCCTTTCTTGAAGTAGTATCAGTATCCATTCTAATAACTCGATATGATGGATATAAATCTTTTATGTATTTTTCTATTTGTTCCGTTCCGTACCCATAAGTTTTTATAGCTTTTTCTCCACATTCAGGACATATATCACTCATGAATTTGGTATATCCGCAATAATGACACCTTAAATTATTAGAACTTTTATGATATGTTAAAGTTATGTCACAGTGAGGACACTTATATGTATAACCACATGATGCACAAGTTATAATCGTTGAATATCCTCGTCTATTAAGTAGAAGCATTACTTGTTCATTTCTTTCTAAAGTTTTCATTATCTTAACTTGAAGTTCAGTTGATAAAATGTTATCTCCGTTTTTATAAGAACTTGCAAGATCAACCAACTTTATTTTAGGAATTCTTGCATTACCTACACGATTTTTCAAAGTTAGATATTTATATACTCCCTTTTTTGCTCTTGCCATTGTTTCAAGTCTTGGAGTAGCAGATCCTAAAACAATTGGGCAATTATTATATTTTGCTCTAAATATAGCCATATCTATCGCATGATAACGTGGATTGGATTCTTGTTTATAAGAACTAGTATGTTCTTCATCGATAATAATAAGTCCAATATTTTGTAAAGGCACAAATATTGATGAACGAGTTCCAACTACAATTTTTGCTTCACCTCTTAAAATTTTATTGTATTCATCAGCTTTTTCTCCATCACTCAAGCCTGAATGGAATATGGCTACATTATCTCCAAAACATTCATAGAATCTTTTAACTATTTGAGTTGTTAAAGTTATCTCAGGGACTAACATGATAACCGTTTTGGCATTTTTTAATACCTCAGATACTAACTTAATATATACTTCAGTTTTTCCAGAACCAGTTATTCCATGAAGTAAAAAAACATTAAACATATCAAATGAATTTTTAACCTCTTCCATAGCTTTCATTTGCTCTTCAGTCAATACCTTTTCTTCTGATCTACTAATACTAGGATTAATTCGATAAACATTTTCTTTTTCAATTGTAACCAGGTTCTTTTCTAACAATGAATTTAAAACTTGAGCACTAAGCTCTTTTTTAGAAATTCTTTTTTCACTTAAAAGTCTATTAATAAACTCTACTTGTTTTTTGGCTTTCTTATTATTTAAAACAAAACGTTTGCAAGCTTCTTCATCTTTTATAACAATGTAACTCTTATAAATTGAATAATCATATTTTTCATTGTCGATTTTTAAACTTGTTGGAAGCATAGTTTGATATGCACTGATTAAAGAACATAATGTTTTTTCTTTTAAATATGCACCTAGTTTTATTAACTCTTCATTTAATTTAAAGGATTCATTTACTACATCATTTATATCTAGGATTTCAAAATCAGACGAAGCAGAATCTTTTAATGCCATAACAAAACCATTAATATTTTTTTTATTAAAAGGAACACTTACTCTTACACCTACAGACACTTTATTTTGTAAATGTTCTGGAATGTGATAAGTAAAGACCCTATCCAAAGATTTTACACCATATTGTATTAAAACTTCTGCGTACATATTTTCACCTAAATTAATTTTAGAATAGAAGATATTTTATTTCAAGAAAAAAAGCAAAATTATTTGCTTTATCCGATTCTAAATGCTGGAGATATGCCGCCAAAACGTTGAGAAACAAAATTGCCCCATCTTCCATAATCAAGGACACTAAGAAAGTCGTTACTATAATTTCTATGAGCCGAACGAAGCCACCACCAAGTGTTGATTCCGTTATATTGTTTGATTGCGCTTGAATAGTTATCGGCTGTTACGCCCAATTCTTTGTAATAATCTAATTGCCTTGAAGTCGCAATTGAGGTATCATAATCATTCTTTGTCCATATTTCTTCACAATTTAATAAATATATTTTATCTTTAGTTTCCATATTTGTTTCTCCAACTGAACTTCCGTGACTTGATATTACTTTTGTTAAAGTTATCGCGCTTTGCAAATCACTTGGCAGTGCATTATATATTGTTTCATTAACATATGTACGTAATTCTGAATCTCTCCATCCTCCCGCATTTGTATTTGTGCTATTAAATTGTTGTTCTGTTATTATATCAGCAAATTCTACCACAAATCCGCATGCCGTTTCACTTGTTTCTCCGTTTGTACATTCGCTCATATTGGATATTCTTACTGTATGTGTTCCAAGTTCTTCAAGATTCACGCTTTTTGTATCACCTATATTATATTTGCTTGTATTTCCTGTTTGAACAGCTTTTTGTATAGTTTTCCAAGAATCGCTTGCAAATGAAATTGGATCTGGAATAATTTCAACTCCAGTTTCAGTTCTCTCTATTGCCGCAATTTCTAAGTTACATATATATTTTTCAGTAACTTCTTCAATAGGTAACTTTTCTAACGTTATTGTTAAAGTACCTTTTAAAGAATTTCTTGCTAATACTTTCGACGAGTTTCCTTCAAGCATATTTGTTGCACTTGTGTATTTCACGCTTGATTCTGAGCTTGCCACACAAGTTATGTTAACTTCTGCATCATATTGACTCGAATTGTTTGTTATTTCGTAATTTAAAGTACTTGTTTGATTAAGTGTTTTTAATTCACCTGTTTCAAATGTTATCGTTTTTTTGTCAGCGCTTATTACTTTGTTATAGACATTTACTCCATCAATGTCAGCTGCCGTAAATATTACTGAGAAATCATCTTGATTTTCACTTACTTTGGCGTTGCCGTTTATTATTAATGTTGTTGAAATGCTTGCAAAACCAATGGACATTAGTAAGATTGCCAATATAAGCATACTTTTCTTTTTCATATTTTTTCCTTCTCTCAGTAATTATTTTATTAAGGTAATGCGGGCATATCCATTACCTTGTTTTGCACAGGCATTTACTGGTGTTTCATTTGAACAGGATGTGTTTATTGTTTTTGTTGATGTTTCAACTGACTCCTCACAGTTATAGCAGTACATTGCTTTGTCGACCAAAAGAGGATTTCCGATGTATCCAGATCCGCCTCCGCCGCCAGCATGGCAACGGGAACTTCCGCCACCACCGAAGTAGCCGCCTCCGCCTCCAGCTCCTCCACAACAATTTTGATATTGATTACCACCTTGACCAAAGCTTCCGGATGCATTATTCAATATTTCACCAAAATTCATTGTTTTTCCAGCTGATTCTTGAGTTGCTCCAGTTCCTAAAAATCCAAATAAATTGGAACCTTTATATGCGATTCCCCAGTCATCAAGGCCTGTATTTCCTGCGTATCCTCCACCGGAACCTCCAGTTCCATCTACTCTTACGTATTCAGTGTTGGTTGTTCCGTCATATGTGGCACCATATGCATATCCGGATCCTCCGCCTCCACCAGAGACTATTAAAATAGATGATTTTTTATTTTCCAATGAAGATAAAATTCCACTAGAGGTTGCTATGTGAGTTGCTCCGCCTCCACTTGAAGAGCCTGCTGTGGAATTAGCTCCTCGTCCATAGCCGCCACCATTATAGCCACCGGGACATAGACTTGTATCAGAACTATCCTCAAAGCAATCATTAGTACCTTGCCCTCCTACATTTATATAAAGAATTTGGTTCTTATTTATTTCAACATTTCCAATCGAATAACTTCCAAACCCTCCATTAACGCTTGTGGAATTACTAGAATCGTTTACTCCACCACCTTGGGCTCCCCATACTTCTAACTTATATGTTCCAGTTGCTGGCGCAGTAAATGTTTGTTCTCCTCCGGTATAATCGAACATCCATTCAACTTGTCCTTCGTAGCCAGCTTCATCTCTTTCTACAGCATTGAATTCCAACTTACATGTATATTCTTCTACTACTGCCTCCACTGAAGTTTTATCTAAGGTTATAGTTAACGTTCCGTTTATAGATCGTTTAGATGATACTTTTGTTGCGTCATTTTCTAATTTATTTTTGATACTTGTGTATTTTGCTGTTGTTTCATTCTTTGGTACACATGTTACACTTACTTCTGCATCATATTGGCTTGAATTGTTTGTTATTTCGTATATAAGTGTAGATTTATCTCCAACTTTATTTAATTCGGCTGTTGTAAAATTTATTGTTTTCTTTGTATCATCTACTACTGTTGAATATACATCTTTTCCATCTAGACTTGCAGCTGTGAAGATTACTGAGAAGTCATCATTATTTTCACTTACTTTTGCGTTTCCATTTATTATTAATGTTGTACTTACTGCTGCAAAGCCAATTGACATCAAAATAACTGCAATTATTATTGCACTCCTTTTCTTCATTTTACACACACCATTCTACTTTTTATTTTATAATACCCCCCCCGATTTTCAAGGAGTTTATTTTCTTTTACATCACTTTTGTCATTTATTTTTTATTGCACACTTATTATATTTAAATTATACAATTTATTTGTTGTAGAGTAAATATTCTACTTTTAGTATGTGTAAAGTTTACCTTTTATATTATCATTGTAATTTTTCTTAAAAAATGTTATATTTTATTTAGTGAGAAGCAAAGTTTCTTTAGGACGCGATGCTTACCACAGTTTGGGTTGCACCTTTTTCAAAAGAAAAGGTGCTTTTTTATATCTTATATTCCTTTTCTACAAAGAAGATATAATAATATAAAAATTATAATGATTAAACTTGTTACTAGTAGTTCTATTTTAAATTGGTGTTTAAACATTATACATCACTTCCTTACTACAGCTTATTTTGCTGAAAATTCACGTCCTACATATAAGAAAGTGATAAGCATCTTTTCCTTGCTTCTCAAGAAAATATTTAAGCATAATTTTTTTATATTTCAAAACTACAAAATTTTAAATTTAGAGGCTCAGATCTTTAATATCTGTATTGATTTATATGTAAATCGTTAAAATCTGTCAAAAAAAAGCTACCAATTTTTAAGTTTGGTAGTTTTTACACTTTTTTACAAAAAAATAAAGAAAGCATTCTTTCAACTTTCTTTATAAAATTATTCAGTAATATCAGTAGTTTGAGTAATTGTACTAGTG
>CAKOPW010000017.1 GCA_934101115.1 uncultured Bacilli bacterium
AAATAAAGAAAGCATTCTTTCAACTTTCTTTATAAAATTATTCAGTAATATCAGTAGTTTGAGTAATTGTACTAGTGATATAATTTGATAAAATTGATCCTAATTTTCCAAATTTAGAAACTTTAGTGTAAATATCCAATATATCCTCTTGAGATAAGCTACTAATTTCAACAGCATCTTTTAAATCAGCATTTTCTATACTTGGATTAACATCACTTTCATTTTTTACATTTAATTCAACTGTATAAGCTTTTTCACTTACATAAGCAGTTAAAGAAATGTTTGCTGTAACTTCATTAGTTTTGGCACCTTTTTTAGATGTAAATTTAATTTTTCCATTTGCTTGTTCTTTACCATCTTCCATAACTTTAAATGCTACATCTTCATTAGTGACATTCATTTCAAAAGCACTAGTTACAATATTCATAGCCTCAAATTCATTGCCAAAAATATTAGTTAATAACTCAATATAACCTTCAGCATCTTCAATTTGTTCAGTTATAGTTTCTTTTTCTAAGCTTGATTTTAACTCTTCTTTATCTTTACCACTGATTTTGCTTAATTCAGTTAGGAATTTATCATTGCTTAAAACTGATTTTTTAGCAGCATTAGCAATCTTTGTTTGATTTTCTTTATTTAATTTAATTGTTACTACATTGCTATTTGTTTTCATCTTTTGAGTTTTGTCAGCAGCAAGTAATCCAGCTTTAATTGCATCTTTAAATCCATCAATTAAAACTTTTGTATCAACATCAGTTGTTGTAGTAGAATTAAATATTTCATCTAAACCATCTACTTTTGTATAAACATACTTATCATAGAAATTGCTGAAATATAGATAAACATTAGAATCTTTTAAATAAGTATTTACTTTTAAAGTTTCATCTAAAAGTTCCATTCCAACATTTAAGCTTTCAACAGAAACATCAAAATTCATTAACTTATTTGCTAAATCTACACCATATTTAGCGCTTAACTTAGCACTGTAAGTTGTGCTTCCAACTGAAACACGTCCATCCATGCTTAATGTTCCACTTGCTTTAGTTTCATCATTATTTATAGAAGATACTTTTTTGAACGCATTATCAATTACATTAGTTATTCTCTTATCTGCACTTTTATAAAGGAACATATAACCAAATACTCCAAGTATTGCAACTACAACAATAATTAAAGCTATTACTATTCCAATTATTAATCCTTTTTTACTTTTTTTCTTATTTGGTTCCATAGTTGGAGTGACCAAATCTGAGCTTGTACTAACAACAGTATGTTCACCTGTTGCATCCATAACATAGCTTGCTTCTTTTTCAGAAACATCAGTTTGTTCAAGGACATTTCTTTCTACATCAATATTGTTTTCATCTGATGAATTTTCTTGATTTTCAACCGGATTTTGTTGTAAGTTGTTTTGAATATTGATTTTTTCAACTTCTACTCCAGTCGCTTGTGTTTTTTCAACCTCATTCTCATTTTTTATAGCTGAGCCACAAAATGGGCACATTGTTGAACCGTTTGGAATTTCATTTCCACACGCATTACATCTCATATAAACTTCCCTTCCTATTTTTTGTCTATATTAAATATATACTATTTAATTTACTTTTTCAATACTATTTTTTTACTTCATCATATTTGCAAGTTATCATTTCTCCATTATACATACATGAACATTTTCCAGTACTATCATCACATACACATTCAAGCGATGGCTTACATTTATAGTCATATGAATCAAATAATTTTTGAATAATTGTTCCAATATCTTCTTTATAATAACTCATGTTTTCTTTTATCTTGGCAATATCTTCGTCAGTAAAGTCTCTTACTGATTTGCTTTGTTCAACTTCAACATTAGTTAAACTTCCCTTTTCTTTTGTTATTAATTTTAATGTTATTATTCCAGTTTTATCATTTATTTTATACGTTACTTCATATGTTTCATTTATTACATCTTGAACTTGCTTTTTAACTATAGTTAATTCAAAGTTAGCTTTTAATTCATCACTTTCATAATATTTGAAATAATATTTTGTATCACCAATATCTATAATGTATTTTCTATCATCGTGGAATAAACTTAAACGATATATTTTTTTGCCACTATAATAAATTCTTATCTTAGTTGAATTATCTTGTTCTTCATTATTTTTATATTCATACTCTTTAGTTTTACGATAATTCTCTAATATTTCAATTATTTCATCAGTTTTCTTATCCTGAATTCTTGCAAATTCATTAATGAAGTTGCTATCTTCTTTTAAACTACTGTAAAAAGTTTCGTAGAAGATTTGAAGATTAGAGTTATTTAATTCTAGTTCTAAGTAATCACTTTTTATGGTATCATCACGATAATCTATTTCTTCATTTCCTGAGGTATATTTTAACTTCTTTAAGCTTTCATCTATTGCAGTATTTAATCCATCTATAATGTTTTGAATATTATAGTTTTTTGCTTGAAGAATTCCTAACTCATCTTCTAATGGGAACAAGATATATTCATCATTATAAAATTCTTTAGATTTAAAATATAGATTATTTTTATCAGCATATAAAGTATAAGTGAATTCTTTACTCTCAAAGACAATTCCGCCTTCATCCTCTTTTGGATCTCGCATTTTACCATCTATATATAGTCTTTTTGATTTTAAATCTCCTGAATATTTTCCTTCAAATTTCGTTCTATAATCGCTTAAATCTAGTTCCAAACTATATTCTCCACTTTTAATAGAATTATTAGATAAATAATTATCTGTAATATATTCTGTTACGTGATCAACTACTCCTGTAAAATATTTATAGCTTGTATCTTTTTTAGGTTTAAATAAATTGATTATTAGAAATGAAAAAACACCAATCACCAATATAATTAAACATATCGATGAAATAATAATTTTTTTATTTCTTGGTTCTTTAAAATATGTTTTAATATCAAACTTTTCATCATTTGCATACATGTCTTCACTTATTTCACCAAATTCCATTGGAGTTATTACTTCTGTATTTGGATCATTTTTACAGAAAGGACATATTGTAGATGTTTCAGGTATCGTTTTCTTACAATTAACACACTTCACTTTACCCCTCCTATTCTATTCATACTATATAAGTAATTATAAAATAATATTTTGTACTTTTCAATAACTTTATTGACTATAGCAAACAAATGTTTTATATTATATGTGAGGGATAAATATGGATGAACTAAGAATGAAAAGAAATATTATGTGTATCGATTTAAAAAGTTTTTTTGCTTTTGTTGAATGCGTTGAACGTGGAATTGATCCTTATACAACTCCTTTGATTGTTTGTAATCCTGAGCAAAAAGGTGCCATATCATTAGCTGTTACTCCCTACTTAAAAAGTTTAGGCATTCCTGGACGTGTAAGAGTTTATGATATTCCTAGAAATATAAAGTATATAAAAGTTCCTCCAAGAATGAGTCTTTATCAGAAAAAAAGCAAAGAAGTTATCGGAATATATTTAAAATATGTAGCTAAAGAAGACTTACATGTTTATTCCATTGATGAATGTTTTTTAGACGTTACCAATTATCTAAAGATGTATAATATGACTGATTATGAACTTGCTTTAACAATCTTAAAAGATATAAAAGACTCAACTGGTCTTGTTGGTACAGCTGGAATCGGACCAAATATGTTACTTGCTAAAATAAGTATGGATATTGAGGCAAAGCATACAAAAGATAACATTGCCAAATGGACATATGATGATGTCGAAACTAAGCTGTGGAATATTAAGCCTTTATCCAAAATGTGGGGAATTGGATCTAATCTTGAAAAAAGACTTAATAGTATGAATATCTATTCTGTAAAAGAACTAGCACTTACTTCTAAAGAAAAACTGATGAAGGAATTTGGTATTTTAGGTGGTGATTTATATTATCGAGCTAATGGAATTGATTTAACCAAACTAAGTGATTTAAACGATTATAAACCAAAAGAAAAAAGCATCAGCAATTCTCAAGTTTTATTTAAAGATTATTTTGACTTCAATATTGATATTATAATCTATGAAATAATTGATACTCTATGTAGAAGACTTAGAAAAGAAAAATTGCTTTGTGGCCTTATAAGTTTGGGCATTACTTCTTCTAAAACTTCCTCCGGCAGTTTTCATCATTCTTTAAAGTTAAATGAAAGAACAGACAATGCAAATGAAATATTTAAGACAGCTATGTATATTTTTAACCATTATTACACAAAATTTCCAATAAGAAAGGTATCCATTTCTTTTGGAAATTTGAGTCCGAATGATAAGATTCAACTTGATATATTTGAAGATTATGAAGAAATTGAAAAAAGAAAGCAAATTGAAGAAACAATCGACGAGGTTAAAGAACGATTTGGTCCAAATTCAATTTTAAAAGCTTCAAGTTTATTAAGCGATTCAACAATTAAAGAAAGGAATGGTTTAATTGGTGGACACAAAGCATGAATCAAAACTCTTCTCATTGGATGCCATTCAATTCACTTTTTAATGGCAATGAAGAAAAAGAAAAAATTGTAGTTATAAATAAAAAGAAACCTATTTTATCTGAAGAACAAATTGAGGCAATAGAAAATAAAATCATTGAAGCATTCACTGAACAAGTTCCAGTTATAATTACTCATTTCCGTAAATATGATTTTATAGAATCAACTGGAATTATAACAAAAATAGATTCTGTAAAGAAAACTATCACTTTAAATGATAAAGAAATCATATATTTTATAAATATTATTAAAATTTTTATAAAAAACACTTGAATTTATATTTTCAGTATGCTACAATGATTTTGTTGCTGATGGGGAATTAGCTCAGTTGGCTAGAGCACCACGCTTGCACCGTGGGGGTCAGGGGTTCGAGTCCCCTATTCTCCACCATTAGTAAATTACTCACATTATGTGAGTTTTTTTATTGTCTTAAATTGCCCTGACCCATACCAATATCAATAAAAATCATTTTAATACACTTTTATCAATGTTATAATTGATTTAGGTGAGGCATATGAACGAATATATAAACATTTTTATTGATAAAGAATATCCAACTTTTTTAGATAAATATTTATCCACAAAAACTTTAACCAGATTTAAAAACGTTACTCAATTTTGTGGATGTGACTACACGAAACTTTACTCTCCAAGGTTTAAATATACAAGATATATTCACTCTTTGGTGGTTGCACATATGACTTGGCATTTTTCTCATAATAAAAAAGAAACTATTATAGCTTTGTTTCATGATGCTGGTACTCCCTGCTTTGCGCATACAATTGATTATGTCTTTGGAGATTATATAAATCAAGAAAGCTCTGAAAAGAATATCGTTGATATTATCAACAATGATGATGAATTAAAAGAATTACTAAAAAGCGATGATATAACACTTGAAGATTTTAAGAGTTTTGATAATTATCATATCTTAGAAAATAAATCACCTAAACTCTGTACAGATCGTTTAGATGGAGTTCTTCACACTTGTTATGTTTGGTTACACACTCATGAAAAAGAACAAGTTAAAGAAGTTTATGATGGCATGACAGTTTTAACAAATGAGGAAAATGTACCAGAAATTGGTTTTAAAAATAAAGAATTGGCAAATAAATTTGTAGAAATGGTATTTAATTATGCTAAAGAGTTACAAGGAAATACTGATAAATTTGTTATGAAGTATATATGTGAACTTGTAAAAGAAGCTGTGAATAAAAAACTTATTAGTTATGATGATTTATATACTAAAAAAGAAGATGAACTGTGTCAAATATTTAATGCTAATTTCCCTTCTTGGACATCTTTTGTAAATTCCACAACAATTGTTAGGACTGACTACCTTCCTAAAGATCACTTTTACATATCTTTTGCCACAAAGAAACGTAACACAATTCCATTGGTTAAAACAAATGAAGGAGCAAAAAGAATAAATGAAATTTCTGAACATTCAAGTGATTTATACAAAAAGTTAGAACAATACAAAGATTCAACATATGCATATATTGAAAAAATAAAAAGTTTATAAAAAAGAAGCAAATATTGCTTCTTTTATTTTAAGTCTTCATCAGAAAACGGATATGGACAAAGCTCTTTTACGGTTAAACTTATTTCATCTCCATTTGGATTCATCGCGATGACTTTTTTATCATGTTCAAAAAACTCACTTATAACTTGTCTGCAAACCATACATGAAAATCCGATTTTTTCATTGTCACACATAACGTATAAAGCTTCAAAATCATGTTTTTTATATCCAGCAGATATTGCTGATACAATCGCACTTCTCTCTGCACATATAGCAGCTCCATAACTAGCATTTTCAACGTTTACTCCATTAAATTCGCGACCATCTTTCATAACTACTATTGAAGCAACTCTAAAATGTGAATAAGGGCTGTAGGAGTTATTTAATAATTCTTTTAGTTTATCTTTCATATTATCACCATTTTTAATTTATCATAAAATGAAAAAAAGGTGAATAATTCTCACCTTAGTTTACACTTTTTCCATTTACATATAATTTATAACCATTGAAATCAATGTTTTTATAACTTGTATCTTCATCATCTAAACTTGTAACGTAAGAGTCTCCTGTCAATTTTATTTTAGAGTTTTTAGATAATTTTAATGTTATAGATTTTGCTTCATTTGAAGAATTGATACTTCCTTCAAAGTTTGAAGAATTAGTTAATTCCATTGATAAAGTAGAAATAGAATCAACAACAATATTTCCAGCTACAGTTTGATTTTTTAATGTAAGAGTTACACTTCCACCGTTTTGGCCAGTTGTTCCCCAAGAATCTTTTTGAATCCTTAAGAAATTACCTGTGGAATCATTATTTATTATTGTATTATTTTCCAAAGTGATTACGGCATCCGTATTAGTTACGTATAATGTGTCTCCTTTATTAGTTGTTATAGTGCTATTTTTAGCAGTAAACTCACCTGTTCCAGTATCAGCATCTCCACTCATAGATTGATATAGAAAGATGTTTTTATATGTTGTGGATTGACCATTTAATTTATTGTTTGTATCATTTAAAGTAACGTTTTCAAGAGTAACGGAATTCTTTCCTTCGATAACTACGCCTTCTGAAGAAGTAGCCTCTAAAGTTGCATCTTTAACCGTAATATCGGCAGTTGAATATATGCTTGGAGATCCAACTCCTGTTGTTTTATAAGTTCCTTTAGAAACCGTAATACTTCCTCCACCTTTATCAGAACGGATTGCAGCACTTGAAGTACCACTTGTTTCTATATTTAAGTTGCTTGCTGTGATGCTTCCTCCACCGGCAACCATTATTCCTCCAGAAGAATCCCCAGTAGTTTTAATAGAAGATGCAGAAATATTTATTTTAGACGAACCATAAGAAAATACTCCGTTTGCTCCAGTTGCAGATGTATTAACTGAACTATTTGAGATTGTTACGTCAGCATTATCTTTAGCAAGAATACCTGAATTGTTTCCATAAAAACTTGATTCATCTCCAGTTTCGGCATCTCCAGTTTTAGTGACTGTAACATTATCCATTGTTACAATAGCATCATCACTTATTAATACTGCGTTATCTGAGGCAGTAGTTGATGTGTAAGTTTCATCACTTAGAGTTTTATCACCAGTTATCTCATTTGAACTTGAATAACTTGGAGTTTTATTATTCATGGATTCGTTCATATTTCCATTATTTGGTTGGCTATTTTGAGAATTTGTTCCATTAAACCATATACTTGTAAGAGATAAAACAGCTGTAATAATAATTGTTAATAAAACAAATATAATCGTTTTATCTGCAATTCCAAATGTTTCTTTAAATGTTTTAGCGTTAAAGCCTGATATTATTAAATATCCGATATTAATCGCGATTAACAATGATAAAGATACAACAATCACATAAAACCATACTTTATTATTGCTTGTTTGATTGATAACATCAGGTGCTTTCATAGATTGATTGTTTTCCATATCGTTGTTTTCTCCTGCTGGTTTTTCTGGAGGCGTACTCATATTAGAATCATCTCCACTTGGTTTATCTGGTGGTGTGTTATCTTTACTTTCTCCACTTGGTTTTTCTGGTGGCGTATTATCACTTGATCCCACATTACCATTTTCTTGCATATTTGGTGGAGTTCCTCCCGACATATTATTTGAGTTATCCTTGTTGAAATAAATACATGTAAATATAAGTCCACTTATACTTACCAATGTAATAATAATCATTACTACATTTTTTAGAATTCTTTTCATTTTTTCTTCCTTTCTAATTATATTAAAACACCTTTGTATGAAAAAAATATGAAGAATAATAATATTTTTTCTTTAAAAATAAAAATTAATAAGGTATAATTGTATTATAGAGGTAGCATATGAAAGATAACAACATTGAAATAATGAAAAACAAATATTTTTTTATAGGATTTATTGTTGGTATAATGCCATTTGTAATTTTACTTACAATGCTTTCAATAAATGGATTTCCTAATATATTTAAAATGACTTTAATAGTTATTGCTCTTATTACAGCAACAATTAACGGATATATTCTTAGATATAATATTATTTTAAAAGCAAAGAGAAGCCTTATTTAGACTTCTCTTTTAATTTAATGCTTGTTTCTTTTATGTACAAAGAAATATTATAAAACAGTTTTAAAATACCCATCACTAATTTATTAGCATTGTTGTAATTTTTTTCATAATAAAATTGGCTTGCTTTATATATTTTATATTTATTCAATCTTGATACATTAGTTCCAATTGTTGCATTATGTTTATGTTCTACAAATACACTCGTATCAACAACTGATAAAAGTTTCTTGCCCCTAAGCTTTCTTGCTAAAATATTTTCTTCATAATATAAAAATACATTAGTATCAAAATAATTTATTTCCTTTAAAACATCACTTTTAATCATGAAAAAGCATCCATATAAACAATCAACTACTGGAAGTGGATCATTAAAGTGTTCTTCATTATATTGAATAAATTTATTTTTATATAATTTACTTAATATAGGAATATTTAAAAGTAAATCTTCTTTAGGACTTGTAAGTTTCCAACCATATTTAAACACACCATGTTCAAGAACTTTAGGCATTATTGCTGCAATTTCAGGATTCTTCATATTCTTAACTAAAGATTTAATAACATTATTGGAAGGAATACTTATATCGGAATTGCTTAGTATTATATTACAGCTTCCATACTTTTCAATTAAATACTTGCTTCCTTCATTCATTCCACTTGAATATCCTAAATTACTAGTTAAACCAATAACATGAACTTTATTATTCTTTATTTTTTTTAACTTTTCTATATCATGATTAGAAGAATTATTATCCACAATTACAATTTCATCTATTGAAGTATATTTGGATACCTCTTCAGTTAATTTAATTGTATTCTCATAATCATTATAATTTATTATAACCAAACCTGTTTTCATTTACTCACCTAACAATTTATTTATTTTTTCAGTTATATTAGAGTTATAATTTTCTAATTTATCTGTTTTCTTTTTAAACTTTTTAACCCCTTTTAAGTCATTTATATCAATATAATCAATATTTAAATATTTATTTAATCTATCTGGCATGATAACTTTTAATCCTAAAGCCATAGCTTCTAGTGCAACCATTCCTTGTCCTTCATAACGGCTGTTTAAAATTAAATAATCACATTTTTTTAAATAAGGAAAAGGATTTTTTTTAGCTCCTAAAAAAGTAACATTATCAAATAAATCCAACTCCTCTACTTGATTTATAAGCTTATCCTTAAGCGGACCATCACCAATTATATAAAGTTGAAATTCTTCATTATTTTCTTTATACTCTTTTATTATAGGAAATAATAAATCTAATCCTTTTTGATACACTAATCTTCCTAAAAAACAAAAATTGATATTATCATCATCAACATGAAAATCAACCTCTTCTTTAGATTTTTTTAATATTTCATCGGTATCTATGTAATTAGGAATTACTGTTTTTGCGCTTAATCCAGTTAATTCTTTAAAAGATTCTTTTACCCCTTTACTTACTGCAACAATCTCATCAAACTTTCTATATTTACTTTTGCTTAAATTAAACAATACCCTGAACTTAAATTCATTTTTCTTTTTTATTTTATAATCATTATGAATCCAAATCACTTTTTTACTGGCATTAGAATTTAATGCATATGCCGAAAGAATATTATTATAAGCACTGAAGTCAATGGCAACATCATATTTTATAGTTTTATCCATTTTAATAAGTTTCTTTGTTATAAAAAATGGTAAATACTTATAAAAACTTGGTTTTGATAAAAAAACTACATTTACTTCTTTAGGAAGTTCATTATATAAAGTGCCTTTGGAAAGTAAATAAAGATCTATATTATATTTATCGTAATCAATTCTTTTCAAAAGATTAATCAAACTTTTTTCAATACCACCAATATTTAAATTTGGTTCAAAAATAGCAATGTTTTTTTTCATAGATTTTCAACCTTCTTACTTAATAAAGCCATTGAATATGCAACATATATCGATACTGCGGGTGCAAAAAGAAAATGTCCAGCTAAGTAGGAACCTAAAAGAATAAAAGCAGTAGAAGTTGCTAATATACAAATCTCTTCATCAATTTTATTCTTTTTAGTTTTTATAACCTTTATAAAAATACTCAATAATAGATATAATGGTAAGCTTAATTCAATAATAAAGCCAATAACTCCATATTGAAATAATAAATCATGAAAGTCTCTTTCAACGTTTTTTTCATAATGAATTCCTTGATAAGTTTTATCATCATAAGTTAAACCATATAATTTAGAAAACAACGAACTATTTTTATACATTGATTTATTAGCAACTAGGAAATCGTCTCTGCCACTAAAGACTAGTGATGAAGATATTTCATTACGAATTTCTTCACTGGTTTTATCAAATTTAGGACAGCAAGTTTCACAATAATTGCTACCACTGTTTTCATAGGCTCTTTCATAACTACCAATAAGGTTTGTATAAATTGGTAGTTTAATTGTGAATACTAAAACCGATAGCAATATTCCTCCTAAGAAGAAAATGCTTTTTAGGTTTAATTTGTTCTTTATAATAAGCTTGTTATATGTAAAATAGAAAATGAATGAACATCCAAGTAAGCCTACACATCCTACATAACTTGCTTTAGTTCCTAAAATACATAAGAATACAATCGTTATTAAAGAGGAAACTATATTGTAAATGTTTTTATTTTTTATATAGTCTATTAAAGAATAGCCTAACAATGCAATTAAAATCAAACCATATTCATTTGCTGAATTAAACCATGAAACTATTCCTTTGCGATAACAATTTTCGTATGAAGAATATGAACAATATGCTGTTTTTGTAATAACTGAAGTTAATAAAGATATTCCAATTATTAAAGCAATAATGATAAATGTGAAACGATCTAATTCTTTATTTTCCTTAAAATATAAAGTAAAGAATAAAAGCACAATGGGAAAATAAACTAATTTAGCCATGCTGCTTCCAAAACTCAAGATATTAAAATGAGAGTCTAACAAAAGATGTCCAACAAATGATGTTAGCAAGTATATTATCCAAATAATAATGTATGCATTAATTTTACTATCACGATTTTTTATTATGTAAATACCAGCATATATAAGAAATATAAATCTACAGATCATTCCTAGAGATATATGTAAACTATATTCATTTATCATTAACGAAGTTATAATATCAATAAGTGGTTGAATTAGCATAAATTTAGTTAATATACGATTGTTATAAAACTTACCCATATTCTCACTTCCTATATATAATTATACAAAAAAAATGTCATTATTTAAAGAAAAAAACTTGTGATACCACAAGTTTAACTTAAAGAAACAAATGTTATTCGAGCGTAGCCATTTCCTTGACGTGCCCCAGTTTGCATAGATCCTCCAGTTACACCACCGATGTAACCTGAACCTCCACCAGCACCAGCTTGCCAAACGCCGCCTCCGCCGCCGTACCAGCCGCCGCCACCTCCATTATAACCAGCATAATGAGAACCACCTATTCCAAATCCTCCTGGTGCTTCAGTTGCATTTAGAGAATTTTTACCACCTGCGGATTGAGTGGCTCCTAATCCTGGAGCAATAGCTGTAACTAAATAATTAGTAGTGCCTGGTAATCCTACAAGACCACCACCATCTCCTCCATTTCCGTAGTGAGTACCATCAGAGGCTCCGCCTCCACCTCCTCCAGCTACGATTAAAACCGAAGATTGATTTGAAGATAAAGATTGTAATGTTCCACTTGCAGTGGCTATATGTGTTGCTCCACCTCCACCGGTCATATATGTTCCTGTTGTCCATGAATATCCAGTTCCTCCACCATTATAGCCACCAGGTATAGTAAGTCCACTACTACCAGTACCATTTTTGGATGTAGTACATGCTCCACCAACAACTACATATAAATTTGTTCCTCCTGTTAATAATTTATTTCCTACTGAGTAACCGCCTTTTCCACCTGCTCCTGTCTTTCCATTAACAGTTGCACTTCCACCTTGGGCTCCCCAAACTTCTAACTTATACGTTCCCGAACATACTGCTGTAAATGATTGTATTCCTCCTGTATAGTCAAATGTTTTAACAACTTGACCTGCTGTATATGGACAAATAATCGTTGTTCCAAATGTACAAACACTGTCGGAAGCACTGCTATTATTTTTTATTGTTATCGTTTGACTTCCTGTTGCACTTGTTCCAGTTGTTAATCCACTTATTGTATATCCATTTGTACAACTTCCACTTGATAGATAATATCCACTATTAGGTGTTACTGTTATGGTATTTTCCTTTCCATAAACTACTTTTATACTTGTTGCACTTGTACTTCCATTATTTATTCCTACATTTACTGTATATTCTTTTTCTATATATTCTGCATATAGTTTATTCTCACTTGTTTCTACTACATATGTATTTTCACTTATTATTCTTCCTGCTTCATCTTTCCAATATAAGAATTTATATCCACTTTTTTCTGGTGTTTTTATATCTTTATATAATGTGTTTTCTTCTAGTTCTATCTCTTCATCTGCTTCTCCATTATTTTTTACCAAAGTCTTCTTGATTGTTCTTTTTTCTTCTTTTCCTATTCTTTGTTCTATTATTTCATATCCCTTATCAAATATTATCTTTTTATCACTTGATGTTGTTACACTTACTTTGTCTATTGCTTTTTTCTTTATCTCATCTTTTTCTTTATTTACTTCACTTTCATTTATATAGTATATTTCATGATTTCCTCTTTCTAGATTTCCTACATAAAAATATCCATGATCATCTGTTTTTATAAATTGTGCATCTTCTGAATATACGGCTAAGTTTACATTTGGTAAAACATTTCCTTCTTTATCTACAAAGTATCCACTTATACTATACTTGTTTTCTTTTATTGCACTTTTGTTTGCTTCTTCTCTTTCTACGGCATTATATTCTAATTCTACTTTTACTGGTATCTCTTTTGCTTCAGTTGCTCCTTTTTTTAGTCTTATTGTTAATACTCCAGTTCTTGTTTCTCTCGCTTCTATATCTTTTTCAGTATCTATTTTATTTTCTACTTCTATATATTCATTTGCTTCTATTGTTACTTTTACATTTCCTCTTGCATCATATTGGGTACTTCCATTTGTTATTTCATATGTTAAAGTTGTTTCATCATGTTCATTTTTTAACTCTTTAGTTGTGTATGTTATTGTCTTTTTATCTTTACTTATTATTTCATTTGTGTAATCTTCTTTATCTATCATTGCACTTGAAAAATATATATCAAAATCATCTTTATTTTCTGATACATTTATTATTCCATTTATTATTAATGTTGTACTTATTGCTGCAAATCCGATACTCATTAGTAATATTATTCCGATTATTACATTTCTTTTCTTCATAATTTACACACACCATTCTATTTTTAATTTTATAACGGACGTCTTATAATTGGCAAGGTATTTAATATTATTTACAAAGCTTTTACACATAAAAAAAGCAAA
This sequence comes from uncultured Bacilli bacterium, assembly GCA_934101115.1. Lineage (GTDB taxonomy): Bacteria > Bacillota_I > Bacilli_A > RF39 > UBA660 > CAG-582. The sequence continues at coordinate 14,027 of CAKOPW010000017.1, forward strand.
ATTTTTATTTGCTTTTTAATATTGTCTACCAAAATAGATTACATGTTTTGCAGGTTCTCCACAAATACAGTTTCCACTTGCAGTTTCATGTTCTAGTATACAACGTGATTTTAAACCAGTTTTTTCCTTGATGTTTTCTTCACATTCGGTTCTTCCACACCAATTTATTTTGATGAATCCAGACTTAGTAGCCGCAATGTTTTCAAATTCTTCCATAGTCGAAGCTTCATATAGCATTGAGTTTCTTCTAGTCTCTGCTTTTTTATACATATCATTTTGCATAGTTTCAAAAATATCATTTAATTTATCGGCTAAATTATCAAGTTCACTTATACTAAATTCATACTTTTCTAAAGTATCTCTTCGTACTAAAGTGATATGTCCATTTTTTATATCTCTTGCACCAACTTCAATTCTAACTGGATATCCTTTAACCTCAGCTTCAGCAAATTTAAATCCTGGAGTCTTGTCACTTCTATCAACTTTATTAGTGATGTCATTTTTATTTAAAATATCTACAACTTTATCAATATATTCATCAATATCTTTTCCAATTGGAATAACAATTATTTTTGTTGGAGCAATTTTTGGAGGTAATACAAGTCCACGATCATCTGAGTGAGTCATAATAAGCCCACCGATCATACGTGTTGTACATCCCCATGATGTTTGGAATGGAGTTTTTAGTTTGTTGTCCTTATCCAAAAATTCTATTCCAAAAGCATGAGCAAAACCGGTTCCAAAATAATGACTTGTTCCATTTTGAAGAGCAACACCATCATACATCATAGCTTCGATTGTATAAGTTGCTTCAGCCCCAGCAAATTTTTCTTTTTCAGTTTTTCTTCCTACTATAACTGGCATAGCTAAATAATTTCTTTGGAAATCTTCATAAACATGTAGCATTCTTAAAGTTTCAGCCATTGCTTCTTCACTTGTTGCATGTAACGTATGTCCTTCTTGCCATAATATTTCACGGCTTCTTAAAAATGGTCTTGTTGTTTTTTCCCAACGAACTATCGTACACCATTGATTATAAAGAACTGGTAGGTCTCTATAACTTTTTACAATCTTTTTAAAATGATCACAGAATAAAGTTTCACTTGTTGGACGAACACACATTCTTTCATCCAACTTTTCTTTTCCCCCATAAGTTACCCAAGCAACTTCAGGAGCAAAACCCTCAACATGATCCTTTTCAACGTTTAGTAAAGATTCAGGTATGAACATAGGCATTTGAACATTTTCATGTCCTAAACGTTTAAATTCTTTATCCAAAATACTTTGCATATTTTCCCAAATGGCATATCCATATGGACGAATAACCATACTACCCTTTACGTTTGTATAATCAACTAAATCAGCTTTTTTAACAACGTCAGTATACCATTTAGCAAAATCAACATCTCTGCTTGTAATATCTTTAACTTGATTATCCATAACTATTCCTCTACTTCGAAGTTTTCTAAACTTCCATTTTCTTTTAATATTTGATTAACTGCATCTGTTGCTTTTGTTAATTTATCATTACAAACTTTAACAATTTGCATAGCTTCAGTATATTTTTTTATTGAACTTTCTAAATCAGTATTACCAGCTTCTAATTCTTTGATAATATTTTCAAGTTCACTCATAAGTTCTTCAAATTTCTTATCTTCCATTTTCTTTCTCTCCTTTAACAACTGTGTTTATCTCTCCATCAAGAAGTCTAATATTTACCTCATCATTAACTTTAACGTCTTTAACACTTTTAATTACTTTTCCATTAACTGTTGAAAGCGAATATCCTTTACTTAAAACACTTAATGGATTTAATAATTCTAGTTTATTAATAACAAGCTCTAGGCTGTTTTTATTTTTTATAAATAACTCACTTGGATTTAAAAGTACATGATTACTTATTGCATTTTGATATCTAGAAATGGATATATCCATTTTGTGAGTAATATAACTATTCAATTTATTAATTATCATATCAAGTTTTTGTTCTCTAATCTCAGAATATGAAAGTGGATTAGTTAGAACATAACTATTTTTAAAGTTCGTAAGTTGTTTTTTTGATGAGTCTATTAAATTAAATATATTTTTATTTAAACGTATTTCAAGTTGGCGAATGTAGTTAACTAAATCAACCATATTCGGTACAGCCATCTCTGCTGCTCCTGTCGGTGTTGGAGCACGCATATCAGCAACAAAGTCAGCTATAGTGAAGTCTATTTCATGACCAACAGCAGATATAATCGGGATACGAGATTCGTATATTGCTCTAGCAACACATTCTTCATTAAATGCCCATAAGTCTTCAATACTTCCTCCACCTCTACCAACAATTAAAACATCAATGTCATCAAACTCATTTGCACGTTTAATTTGTCTTACAACGTCATCTTTAGCAAGTTCGCCTTGAACTAAAGCTGGGAATAATATTGTATTACATATTGGATATCGTCTTTTTATAGTTGAAAGAATATCTCTTATAGCTGCTCCTGTTGGTGCAGTTACAATACCAATTTTAGTTGGATACTTAGGAATTGACTTTTTATGTTCTTGATCAAATAAACCTTCTTTAGCAAGTTTTTGTTTTAATTCTTCTAATCTTTTTAATAAATCTCCATTACCGGATAAATGCATTTCTTCAACATACACTTGATATCCACCAGTTGGAACATATACACTTATTCTTCCAGTAACTAATACTTCATCTCCATCTTTCGGGACAAAATCAAGATTTGAAGCATTTGTTTTAAACATCACCGCATTAATTCTTGATTCTTCATCTTTTAAAGTGAAATATAAATGTCCTCTAGTATGTCCTTTATAATTGGAAACTTCTCCTTTAATATGGACAACTTGGCATTCAATCTTAGAATCTAAAAAATTCTTAATTGCTTGATTATATTGGCTAACGGTAAAATACTTTATTTCTTCTGTGTCCATACTTTTCCTCCTTTTTATATTTTATCAAAAATATGATAAAAAGTCTTTAATTAATAAACATTATTTAATCTATATAATAAATTTTATTCACAAATGTTATTTTAAATAAAAAAAATCACATAAATTAATATGTGATTTGAAGTGTAAAAAGATTTCAGAAAGATAAAATTCTAAAAATGAAAAATTTAAGTATGCTTCACACTTCACTTATAATTATAAATGATTTTTTAGAAAAATACAACTATTTTGTTGTATTTTTTAATTCATATAAGAAATTTATAGCATCCATTGGTGTCATCTTTAGGATATCTATCTCTTTTATTTTCTCCTCTAATTTACTATCTTCATGTTTTTCTTCAAAATCAAGAGATTGTTGAACAAATACTTCATGTTTTTCATGACTTTCATAACTTGCTAAAAATTCACTCGCACGTTTTAATAAATCTTCTGGAAGACCAGCAAGTCTTGCAACATGAATTCCGTATGATTTATCAATTGGTCCTTCTTTAACTTTATGTAAGAATGTTACTTTACCATCCTCTTCTACAGCATCAACATGAACGTTTTTGATACTTGGAATAGTGTCGCTTAAATCAGTTAATTCATGATAATGTGTTGAGAATAATGTTTTACATTTGATTTTTAAATTAACATATTCAAGGATTGCACGAGCTAAACTCATACCATCAAATGTAGCTGTTCCTCTTCCAAGTTCATCAAATAAAATAAGTGAATTTTCAGTCGCGTTAACAATCGCATTTTTTGCTTCAATCATTTCAACCATAAATGTTGATTCTCCGCTTACAAGATCATCACTTGCTCCGATTCTAGTATAGATTGAATCAAATATTGGTAAATCAGTTTCAGCAGCAGGCACAAAAGATCCCATTTGAGCCATGATAATGATGATTGCAAGTTCTCTCATATAAGTTGATTTACCACTCATGTTTGGTCCAGTTATTAAAAGAGTTGATGTATTTTCATCCATGATTACATCATTTTTAACATAGTTATTATTGCTAACAACTTCAACAACTGGATGTCTTCCGTCAATTATACGAAGATTATGATTATTATTGAATTTTGGTCTAATTAAGTGATGTTCTTCACTTACAAGAGATAACGAGCATAAAGAATCGATTTCACTTAAAAGTGTTGCTGTTTCTTTTAATTCAAATAAAACAGATTTTACACTTTCTTTTATTTCCATAAATATATTGTATTCTAAATCAATTATACGTTCTTCAGCATTTAAAACTAAAGCTTCTTTTTCTTTTAATTCTGGCGTTATATATCTTTCAGCATTAGTTAGAGTTTGTCTTCTTTCCCAACCTAACTCTTCACTTACTCGTTTTGAATTTCCTTTTGATACTTCAATAAAATATCCAAATACTTTATTGTATCCAACTTTTAAGTTATTTATTCCAGTTTCTTCTTTTAGTTTTGCTTCAATTCCAGAAATGAAATCTTTTCCTCCAGAACGAATGCTTTTAAGTTCATCAAGTTCGGCATTATATCCACTTTCGATTATTCCACCCTCTTTAATGCTTATTGGTGCATCTTCAGAAATAGAATTTTCTAAAAGTTTAAATAATTCCTCATGAGTATTTAAAGTAATATCAAATTTAAGTTCATTTAGAATTCTATTGATATCAGGTATTACTTTGATTGAATTTTTTATTTGTAATAAATCTCTTCCATTTAAAGAACCACATATAACCTTACCAGTTAGTCTTTCAAGATCATATACTTCATATAAATCTCTCATAAGCTCTTCTCTTTGTAAAAAGTTATTATTCAAACTTTCAATATAATCAAGTCTTTTATTTATTTTAGTTTCATCTTTTAAAGGATTCATAAGCCAGCTTTTTAAAGTTCTTGAACCCATTGCTGTTTTAGTTTTATCAAGAAGCCATAAAAGAGAAAATTTTCTTTCTTTTAATCTTAAGGTTTCTAGTAACTCAAGATTTCTTATGGTATGAATATCCATATTTAAATAGTCATCCTTTTGAACCATTTCAATATGTGATAAATGTGATAAATCTTTTAATTGAGTTACATGTAAATGATACATGATATTCTTTAATGCTTTAACTATTCTTTCATCATTTATTCCTTCATAAACACTTTTATATTCATCCTCTAAATATGAATCATTAATGGTGATAGATATTGAATAAGTATTTTTAAAGATATTTATAAGTTCGATGTCAAAATTATTTTCAACAATAATCTCTTTTAAATTTAAACTTAAGACTTCATTTATTAAACTAGTTTTGTTATGAGGAACAAATATTCCAAATACTTTACCAGTAGATAAATCAAGATAAACAATTAAGTAATTATATCCATAATCAAAAATAGTTCCAATATAGTTAAAATCATGTTCATTTAAGAACTCTAAATCAACCATTGTTCCTTTTGTTACGACTTCAATTACATCTCTTTTAACCATACCCTTAGCAAGTTTTGGATCTTCAAGTTGTTCACATATAGCAACTTTATATCCCTTGCTTATAAGCTTTTCAATGTATATTTTAGCTGAATGATGAGGAACTCCACACATTGGTACTCTTTCACTTAAACCAGCGTTTTTACCAGTTAAAGTTAGCTCTAATTCTCTTGAACAAACATCAGCATCCTCAAAGAATAATTCGTAAAAATCTCCTAATCTAAAAAATATTAACGTATCAGGATATCTATCCTTAATCTCCATATATTGTAACATCATTGGAGATAATTTTGTTCTATCTACACTTAAACGATCCATTTTACCACCTACATCTAATAAAATATTATATAATAATTTTTAAATTTTAGGAAGATAGTTTTTCCATTAAATCTTCTATATTATCCGCTTCAATTAACTCAATTTTTAATTTATTTTTTTCTTTAACTTTCTTTGCTTCTTCATAATTTTCTTTTGGTGTTATAAAAACATCACATTTATTTTTGCTTGCTCCAAGCATTTTATATTTTACTCCACCTATTTCGCCAATATTTCCAGATTCATCAATTGTTCCTGTTCCACATATCTTTTTATCTGTAATAGTTTCTCCACTTAATTCTTGGATTAATGCAAGAGTTAACATTGCTCCACCAGAAGGCCCTGATTCACTTTTTTTGTAATTGTATTCAAGAGAATCTTTATAATCATTTACTTTTGCATAGCTTACTCCAATCAATGTTTTATCGTTTGTTTTTATAAGGTGAGCATATCTTGTATACTCTTTATCAGAATTTTTTACTTTTATAGACACTTTCGTCCCTTCTTCAAGGGTATTTAAATATGTATCAACTATGTCCGGAGTAAAGTCGCGTCCATCAATGCTTATAAGTTCATCTCCAATTTTTAAATCTGTATCCGATGAGGAACTAATATATGTTACATAATAAGTAGTTTTTTCGATTTCTAGAGGTTTATTAACATATTTATAGGCAACACTTTTAGCATTGCTAATTGATTCATATAAACTGATTCTATCCCTTTTTAATGAGTCAGCCATCTCTTCATTATCGTATTTTATATCATCATTTTTTACAATATCCCAGTTTGGTAAAACTAATGAAAGTAATAAAACCGGAACTTTTCCTTCAACAAAGCTTACATATGTCATATTTACACTTGTTTTAGAATCTTTATTCAATCTTTTAGAAATATCTATTGTTCCTCCTGGAGCATAAACACTGAAAGGAAGATTTAAATTCATAACCACTACAAAAATTACAATAACAAGTATTGATTTAATATTTTCCTTTAAAAACTCATACATTTTATTAAGCATAATTTATTCTCCTTACTTTGATTATACCATTATTATAGAGGTGAAATGTGAAAAAACTGTTAACTTTATTACTTTTTGTTCTATTTATTGTAAATAAAAATGCAATCGTTTTAGCAGCAAGCGAAGCACTTAATATTTGGAGTAAAAGTCTATTTCCAGTTCTTTTTCCTACTCTTATCTTAAGTGATATTTTACTTGCAAGCGGATTAATTTCTAAAATACCTAAGTTTTTTTATGATGTTTATTCTAAAATATTTAAAACTAGTCCATATGGTTTATTTGTTTTTATTGTTTCTGTTTTTGGGGCAACACCAACAAATGCTAAAATATTAAAAGATTTGTATGATTCTAAGTTGATTGATAAAAACAGTTTAACAAAAATATTAAGTCAAACAATATTTTTTAATCCAATTTTAATACTTACATTTAGCAATCTAAAAGTTTTAATAATTATGTGGGTATCTAATGTTTTAACAAGTTTCATTTTAAGAGATGCATTAGTAAGTGAAAACCCACTTAAAGCTTCCTATAACTTTGAATTTAATTTAAATAAATCTATTGAAAAGAATATGAAAACAATTCTTAATATATTAGGAACTTTAACTGTTTTTTTAAGCCTTTCAAATATAGTACCAATTAAGAATCCCATAATGAAAACATTTATATCGGGTATTTTAGAGATAACCAGTGGATTTACTAGAATAAAACTTTATACAGTAAGTCCAATAAATGATATATTGATGCTTACTTTCACTTCTCTCGCATCATTTAGTATAATAATGCAAATAAAAAGTATTTTAAAAGAAACTAAGTTTGATTCAAAATACTTTTATACTTCTAGAATTTTAACTTTATTTATATCTTTACTCATATATTTGATTACATAAACTATTAGAACTGCTACAATTGCAACTAAATTTATTGGTAGCTGCATTGTTGGCTTTACATTTAAATAAATTATTGCCTGTATAAGTAAATCCAATATTTACGTCATAATGTTCACCAGTTAAATTTTTTATTGGAAATACTAATGAAGCAGCATTTATATTTTCACTTAAAGCTGTAAAATTAAGAACTGATGCATCGGATAAATCAACTTCTTCAGGAAGTTCTTTCATAGTTGAAGCATCTGCAAAGAATGATTGATATTTAGGCGAACCATCAAAATTATATTCTTTGTAGTATCCTCTCTTATAAGAAATCATCCAAGAAGTTTCACCCTTACCAACATACTTACCATTTTGATAATCATATTTTGTGTAATAATTATATATTGATAAAAAAGCTATATTGGGCTTTAAAAAGTCTTTTTTATATTCAATTTTTAAACATTTGTATTTATCTTCATAGCCACTTACTATAATGGAATTATCAATTCCTTGTTCAGATAAAGTACATGCAGATACTCTTTTAACACCATAATCAGTTACATCTTCTTCGATAGCTTTAATCATTGTTGATTGATCAATAATAAAGTTTGATTGAATAGAACTTTTGTTATCCTCGTTTCTCACTTGAATCAAAAGAGAAAATAGAAGAAGTAATACGATTGATATAATACATATGCTTACTAGAAGTTCAGTTATTGTCATACCTTTATTATTCATCTTTACACCTCCATAGAAGAATGGAAGACTTCATAAGTACCATCTTGATAAGTTTTCTTATATTTTACAATCATCCTTCTTGTATTGCTGTATTTACCTAAATGTTTAATATAATCAATTGTTGTTGCATCCAATTTAACTAAAACACCTGCATTATTTAAAACATCACTTGGAGTTAAAAAATATATTTTTTCAACTTCAAAAGATTGTTTCAATTGAGTTAATCTATTTCCGGAAATCGTACATTCATACACATTTGTTCCTGGTTTATTACAAGTATTCATATAAGTTGCTAAACTTCCATATTCTTTTTCAAGTATTTCTTTTGTGTAATATGTTTTATAAATCATCTCTGTTGTATCAAAAACATTTCTTTCTCTTGATTTTCTAATTATATATGAATAACTTCCAAATAACATCAAAAGCGTCAATGATAAAACACTTACAACAACTAAAGTTTCAATAAAAACAAAACCATTCTTTTTCATTCGCTTTTTCTCCCATCCATAATTATGTATGGATTAGTTCTCAATCCTGTTCCTCCAGATACATAAGTAACATTGCTATTTGAATCAACTCCTAATTCAAGCATAAGTCTAAAGTTATATGCAGAACTTATAAGAACAGCTATATCATTATCTTTTGTTTCGTTTGCTTCAACAACTTTATCACTTGCTCTGTGAGTATAAGCAACAGGAGATGCATATGAACAATAATCAATATATTCAGAGTTTGATGCAGTATCCCAAACTTTATTCATATATCCAAAAGTATTGTTGGAGTTATAAGATACTTTTCCGTTTGAGAAATTACCACCACAATAACTATTTAAAATATTACCACTTTTAGAATTTGCTAAAGTAAAATTATACATACGATAGTAATAGTAATTACCTGCAGCATATGGTCCAGTAGTTTGATCAATATAAACGATATAACTTGAATCAATTCCAAAAATAGAGTTTTTAACTTCATCAGTTAAATTAGTATTATTTCTTATAGTTATAAGTTCAGTTGATGTAGGAAAACCCATTTTAAAACTAGTATAGTTTTTAAATTGAATTGATTGTTGATATAAGTTTTCATTACCCCAACTTCTTAAATTAATCATTTCATTAATAATACCAATAGTTAATGTATGATATTTTCTTATAACATCAGTTGATAGTTTAAATTGAACATCCAATTTTGATGCTTCAATCTCACTTAAGAAGTAATAAGTTTTTATATTACCATTTGTCTTAATATCAGCAACAATCCATTTAGAATCTTGATTTAAAACACTTTCACCTATTTCATTAGGATCGTGTCTTGCAGGATCCGGATTGTTATATGTTTCTCCCATACTAGGATCATTCATAAATTGAACATAATCTCCAATATTTAAATCGCTTATTTTAGTATTGTTTATTTTTAATAAATTACTTTTTGCTTCTTCATTAATCTTTTGTAATAATATTTGATTATGAAGATAAGTTAAAATTAAAGCTAAGAAAAGAGTTAAGAATACTAAGAATATTGAATAAAGAATACTTGTTGCAATAAATCCATTTTTCTTCATCTTAACCTCTCCTATTCTATTTATAATTATAAATCATTAGAAGACTATTTTCAATTATTTTGTAAAAGAAAAAAGATACACGATTGTATCTTAAATTTTGGTGTTATGCAATTCGAAATGCTGGAGAAACCCCATAAGCTTCTAACGCAGTATTTCCATTCCAATTGCCTTGATAATTAACACATGAAAAGGCATTGGTAACATTAGAGTTTACTGATCGCAACCACAATCTATATGGATTACCATTATAATTTTTCATTGCACCCGAATAATTACTTGTTGTAACATTTATATTTTTATAATAGTCAAGTTGTTTTGAGGTTCCTAAACTTGTGTCATAATGAGCATAAGAAGAACTTGCAAAATCGCCATATATTTCTTCACTTGAAAATAAATATAATTTATCTTGTGTTTCAAAATTAGCAGAATCATTACTTCCATGTCCGGATATTACTTTTGTTGAAATTATTACATCTTGTAAATCCGTCGGTAAAGAATTGAATACAATTTCACTTATATATGCACGTAATTTAGAGTCTTTCCAGCCTCCTACGTTAGTTCCATATTTGTTTGCTGAATCAGCTTTGTTATAACTATGATTTTCCAATACATCTGCAAATTCTACTACAAATCCACATGCTGTTTCGCTAGTTTCTCCATTTATGCAAGGACTCATATTTGCTATTCTTAAATTTATTTCTTTCTCTGGAATTTCACTTGTATCACAAACATAATCTGCACCAAGTCCAGAATATGAAGAGCAATCATTAGTATGTTTTGCTATAGTGATTGTTTTAGTATCACCTACATTATATTTGCTTGTGTTTCCGTTCTTTACATTTGCTGCTATTGTTGACCAACTATCACTTTCAAATGATACCGAATTAGGAATAGTTTCTCTTAACGTATCTCTTTCTACCCCGTTGAATTCTAACTTACATGTATATTCTTCACTTACTTCTTCGGTTGATGTTTTATCTAGTGTTACTATTAATGTTCCATTTAAGCTTTCTTTTGCTTTTACAATTGTTGCATCATTTTCTAATTTATTTTTGATGCTTGTATATTTTGCTGTTGTTCCATCCTTTGGTACACATGTTACTTTTACTTCAGCATCATATTGGCTTGAATTATTTGTTACCTCATATGAAAGTATCGATGTTTGATTTATTGTTTTTAATTCACTTGTTTCGAATGTTATTATCTTCTTTGTATCATCTACTACTGTTGAATATACATCTTTTCCATTCAAGCTTGCAGCTGTGAAGATTACACTGAAGTCTTCTTCATTTTCACTTACTTTGGCATTTCCATTTATTATTAATGTTGTACTTACTGCTGCAAATCCAATTGACATCAAAATAATTGCAACTATTATTGCACTCCTTTTCTTCATTTTACACACACCTATTCTCTTTTTTATTTTATAATACCCCCCCCGATTTGCAAGGGCATTATACTGTTTTACATTTGCTTTGTCGTTTATTCTTTTATTGCACACCTATTATATTTAAATTATACAATTTATTTGTTGTAGAGTAAATATTCTACTTTTAGTATGCGTAAAATTTACTTTTTCATAAAAAAATACACAATGTACTAAACTAATACTTGTGTATTTTTCTATTATTCATATATTTCTATCGTCAACGTTATTCCATAAATAACTTATCACGATGGCTTGTAAAACTCCACTTAAGTTTTTTACATTTTTCTATATCTGCATTGCTTATGCGATTCGGAAAGCTGGAGAGACCCCGACGGAGCGGTTCGCATAGTTTGTGGCCCATGCACCATCGTTGCCGACATTAAGAAAGTGGCTGTTAGCGTGAGAATAAGCCGAACGTAACCACCAATAAAAATTAATTCCAGTATATTTTTTTATTGCTCCTGCATAACTGCTTGTCGTTACTCCTTGATTTTTATAATAATCTAATTGTTTTGTATTACTATATGATGTATCCCAATCACTTATTGGTTTACTTGTTCCATCTTCATATACCTCATGTCCACTTAACAAATATAATTTATCTTCAGTTTCAAAATTTGTTTCTCCTGATGTGCTTCCATGACTTGATATTACTTTTGTTGTTGCTATTACACTTTGTAATTCACTTGGAAGGGCATTAAATATAGTTCCATTTATATAAGTACGAAGTTCTGAGTCTTTCCATCCTCCTACATTTGTTGCAGTGCTATTGAATTTGTAGTTTGATATAATATCTGCAAATTCTACTACAAATCCACATGCTGTTTCACTTGTTTCAGTTGTACATTCACTCATATTAGATATACGCACTGTATGTTTTCCAAAAGAACCCAAATCAACTTCTCTTGTATCGCCTATTTTATAATTTAAAGTATCTTTATTTTTTATATTTTTTGCAATTAACTCCCAAGAATCTGTGGAAAATGATACAGAATTTGTTTTTAGTGCATCCCTTTCTACTGCATTGAATTCTAATTTACATGTATATTCTTCTGTTATTTCTTCAGTTGCTACTTGATCTAATGTTACTGTTAATGTTCCGTTTAATGTTTCTTTTGCTTTTACAACCATTGCATCATTTTCAAGTTTGTTTTTGATACTTGTATATTTTGCTGTTGTTCCAGTCTTTGGTACACATGTTACACTTACTTCTGCATCATATTGACTTGAATTATTTGTTACTTCATATGAAAGTATCGAAGTTTGATTAAGTGTTTTTAATTCACTAGTTGTAAATGTAATTATTTTCTTTGTATCATCTATAACTGATGAATATACATCCTTTCCATCCAAACTTGCAGCTGTGAAAATTACACTGAAATCTTCATTGTTTTCACTTACTTTTGCATTTCCATTTATTATTAATGTTGTTGAGATTGCTGCAAATCCAATTGACATTAGTAATATTGCTACTATAAGCATGCTTTTCTTCTTCATTTTCTTTACCTACCTTTTCTACTATTTTATTTTATAATACCCCCCCCATTTTCAAGTCGTTTTGGAGGGTTTACATAAATTTTTTTACATTACATTTTTTATCTTCACCTAATTTCACACACCATCCTATTTTTAATTATACTACATACTAGTTGTATTTTGCGCATTTCATTTTTATTATGTGTAAAGTTTACTTTTCCATAAAAAATAACAGATATAGAATCTGTTATATTAACAAATATAAAACAAAAACATAAAATACTATAGGTGATGTATATGAGACCTTGTGGTTGTGGAAATAATAGACCTCCAGGATTATTTAGTATATTTGCTATTTTACTTTTAGGATGTCTAATATTTTATCAAGTAATAATTACTTTAATTTTACCGTTACGATTTAATTTATTCATTTTATTAATAGAAGTATTTTTATTGTTCTTTATTCTTTACAGAATAATATGGCCCTATTAAGAGTTCAGTTTTGTGAATATAATCAAATAAATCAGTTACTCTCATGGTATTAATATATTCATTTTCTCCAAATTCTATCTTTAAAGGGATGGATATATTAATAAAAAATAATTTTTTTTCTTCATCGCTTAATGAGCATTTTGAAAAATATGTTTCTAATATTCCAGAGAATTCAAGATTGTTCCATTCATTATGATAAAAATCTATTAGATCAGCAACTGGTGTATCAAAATGATTTTTATCCCAAGAAATAAGATAAGATTTATTATTTCTTATGATATGTTTTAAAGAAACATTTCCATGATTTAAACAAACTCTTTCTTTAGTTTTATCTTGAACCATTTTATACCAGTTATCACATTCTTTTTTGCAAAAAGTAATAGCTTCTCTAAGTTTAGTATAATTATTTTGAAAAAGGGATTCGTGAGGAGATGGATATTCAACATATTCACTGGCTTTTAATATTTGAAAATAATAATCTTCTATATAATTCAAGTATCCCATTAAATTATCATATATACTTTTAAAACGATCCAAGTTAACTTCTTTATTAAAAGAAGTTTTATTATGTAGTAATGCTAAAGTTGATGCTAAATCATTACCTAATTGATTTTGATCTAAACTTAAATCTTTTATATATTCATAAACATTTTGACCACGTTCGTCAAATCTATCAACTAAAGATGGAAAATTATTAAAATCTCGTGATTTTAAGTAGTCATATAATTCTAAATTAATATCTTCTTTTTTTATGACTACTTCATCATTTTTTATTAATACTTTTCCAATACGTTTTAATTTACTCATCTTGACATGGAATTATAAGTTTCATACCAACAGAAATATTATCTATTGAATTATAATCTTTAATAACATCAACACTTATTTTGTATTTATTAGCAATATATTCTAATGTATCTGATTCATCACATACATGGATATGATATGTAATATAAGTATTTTCTCCACCGGTTAAAGTATCCATAATTTCTGTATCAACTTTTACCTCACGATCTTCATTTTTTTCTTTTTCTTCTTTTACTTCTTCTTTTTCGGGTTCACATATTTCAACTTTTTCTTCTTCAACACTTTCTTCAATTATTGGTTTTTCCTCTTCTTTTTCTTCTTTTGTATCATCCTTAAAATCTACTATTTCAACTTCGTGATTTTCTAAAAATTTATCAAATTCTCTTTCATCATCAAATACCATTTTATCTCCCTCGATTTCATATTCAATTTCTACACATAATTTGTTTTGATCAATTTCATAAGTGAAATCATCTACTTCCATAGTTACAGTTTCTTTGTCCATTGGTTCTTCAAAATGATAACTGAATGGTATTTTTTTAGTAAATGATTCTTGATTTAAAGATATTTCATGTCCACGATAAGAACCAGTTATTATAAATGTACCATTTATATCATTTTCAGTTGCATTATATTCTCTTTCCAAACTTATACTTGATATCTCATAAATATTATTTCTAAATTCAATATCATCTGTAAAATTTACTATTTTTTTCATAAACTCTCCTTTCAACAAATTATATGCAAAAAAAAACATAAGATTACTTATGTTTCGTAGCTATTTAATTAAAGTTATTTTCGCATATCCATTTCCTGTATTACCTGTTGTAAGTGATGCACCATCATGAGAAGGAATAGGTTCATTACCACTTAGCATTTTGGAATTATCAAAATATAAACCTGAGTAATGGACACTGCTACTTAAATATATGATATTGTCTGTTGTTGAATCACTGCTGATGGCTTTTGATAAAGAGTTTCCAGAAACAAATGACGAACCGCCTCCACCAGAACCACCTGTAGTTGCCCACCAACCACAAGCACCAGCTCCGCCTCCGCCACCGAAGTAGCCTCCGCCTCCGCCGGCACCAGAGCCACCACTGAATACATCCTTATAGGCAGTTATATTATGGTAATACATTCCTGAACCACCGCCATTTCCTCCGGTTCCAAATGTGCCGTTTTTTCCATATTCTCCAAGTAGTTCTTCTCTACTTGAAACATTTCCGGTTGTTAGTAAAGATTTTGTGTCCCCTGTGGCTGCAGCTCCGAATCCAGATAATTCATCACCGCCAAGACCACCACAATTATCAGAAGTACAATGATCAAGGTTTCCGTTGCCTTTTAAACCATAACCGGTTACTACTGGATTTTGTTGATATTCTGTTCCTGTGTGAGCCGATCCTCCTGCTCCTCCACCTCCAGCAGCAACAATTATCCTTGATTTCAAAGAGTCGAAATTGTTCCAAGCTCCGTTTATTAACCTTATATCGGTTGCTCCACCTCCATAGCCTCCTATATTCGCTGGATAAGCTTGTGTTGATGGACTTCCTCCGCCATTATAGCCATTTTGTCCACCAACATATATATAGAATTTTTGTCCTTTCATTAGAATTATTTCTCCGCTGCTATAAGCTCCTGCGGCTCCGGCAACATTGTTGGCATTTGCTCCGCCTTGAGATCCCCATACCTCTAACTTATAGGTTCCGGTTGTTGGAACGATAAATTCTTGCTCTCCTCCTGTATATCCAAACCCCCATACATTATCACCAGTGTATGCATATTCCTCTCTACCAGTTGCATTGAATTCTAATTTACATATATATTCTTCAGTTATTTCCTTTGTTGCACTTTTATCTAAAGTTATAGTTAAGGTTCCGTTTAAACTTTCTTTGGCTAATACTTTCGTTGCATCATTTTCTAGTTTATTTTTGATACTTGTATATTTTGCTTCTGTTCCGTCCTTTGGTGCACATGTTACACTTACTTCTGCATCATATTGATTTGAATTATTTGTTACTGTATAACTTAAAACTGATTTATCTCCTACTTTGCTTAAGTTTGGTGTTTCAAATGTTATTTCTTGTTTATCTGTACTTACCGCTGATTTATATACGTCTTTTCCATCTAAACTTGCTGCTGTGAATATTACTGAGAAGTCATCTTCGTT
>CAKOPW010000018.1 GCA_934101115.1 uncultured Bacilli bacterium
ATACCGAAATCATCTATTTCAACCCATTGCCTAAATTCTCTCTTTTTTATTTAGTCCTTGACATTGGGTACATTTTAATTACTGCTGCTCTCTTTTTAGTCTTATTATGATTATATCGTTATTTCTTTAAATACTTGGCTATTGGAAAACTTTCAAACATTTTCTGTTCCTGTTCTGATAACTGTAAAAATATTATATTAGCCTCCACCACATTGTCAATTAATAAATTTACAGATATTTTATAAAACGGATCTTCATTTTTGTTTTTTATATCTATTAATTTTATTTTCATATCGTCAGTCAAAGAATTTTTTCGTTTATTAATCTGCATTTTATTTATATATACTATATCCACTATATTCTCACACTTATCAATTTTACTTAGCAAGTACATTGCATAATCTAATAGGTCTTCGTTTCCATTATAGTCATATGCTTTTATAATTTCTAATGCTTGAAAATTTAATAATATTTCTTCATCTAGTAGTAATTCATAATCATCAAAAATTTTTCTCATTTCATCAAAATTAACATCATCCGAAGCATAAGCTTCTTTATTTAAAATAGAGAACCAATTTTTAGTATTAATGCTTTTGGCACCATCATTATAAGTAAAAATATATCTATTTTTAAGAGATGAATTCCAAATGCTATAAACATCAAATCTACCATCATCCCTTTTGTCTGCAAAAATAGAAAATCTTAAATCATTAATTTGAATTGACCCTATACTAGAAATTTCAAAATTTTTTATTTTTAAAGGCTTATTATCATCTATCGCAGAAATCCAAGTCATAATATCATTTAAATCTTTGTCATTCCAATTATCTAAGTCTAGATTTTTTGATATTTTATGATTTATCAAGAAATTATTTATTTTATTATAAATTTCACATTGCATATCATATTGTTTTTTATTTTCTACTGTAATTATTAATGGAATAAATGCATCATTAATTACAAATCCTTTTTCTTCAAATAAACATTTTAAAAATGATAATTGCTGTATTCTTTCACTAAGTCTTCCTTGAATTTTTAAATCAAATTTTTCATTTTCATAATCAAGTTCAAATGCATTACCAAAAAATATCTTATTAGTTTCTTTAGTTACAGTGTGATTTACTGTTGAATAAAAAATATCGCCGTTTTTATTTGTAATATTTATTTTTAAACATTCAGTAACAGCACAAATTTCTGCACATGTTATACTAGTTATATTATTTAGTTTATCATATTTATATAAATACTTTTCTTCCCCTAACAAGTCTCTTATATTATCTTCTTTATTTCGCCAATCATATACTTTAAACTTGTTACCATCTTTTGTAATAGATACTTCTCCTTGTTGGAAAACATTATCACTAATTCTTTTTTGCTCTTTTTTGTTTATTGCAAAGTTTCTCAAAATTGTTTCTAAATGCCTATAATCTTTTACTTCTTTTACTTTTACTTGTATTTTACCCTTTGCATTTGGCGTTTCCTTTAAGTATAATCGTAAATTATATGGTAATAATGTTGCACAATATATTTTAAAATCATCTATATCTTTAAATAATACAACTAAAAAATTGTCCCATCTTCTTTTAAATAATTTTCTAAATCCTTTTTATCAACCTCAAATTTTCTTTTATCTGGTAATCTTTTTAAGTTTACTGTTCTCCCTTTTATTTGTGTTTTTATGGAGATATCATAATTTTCTTTTTCATCTATATTACCATTATACAAATAAATATCTCCATCCCAAGAAATACCTGTATCATCAACATTGAATTTACAATCAGCATTTTCTATTCTATGTACTAAATCTTCTATTTTATTTACTGCTAATTTTTCTGTTTTTTTACTGCTTTTAACCATTGTTCCTCCCTAAATAAATATTTTTGTTTAATAAATCATGATTTCAAAACAATATTATATCCATTGTTGCATATTCATTTGATGTATCCCCATGTTTTTTTATATATTCCTCAGTTTCATCTATGAACCCTTCTATTAAGTTTATTACATTAAATCTTCTATGAACTTCTTCAATTTCGACATTATACATTGAGCATCCATCTGCATCACCAAATTGCCACTCTCCATCGTTAACACAATTCAAATCTATCAAGTTTTATGTTATCTTTACCGTGTGCTTTTAAATAATAATTACCTACATGAAGATAAGCACACCTTAATGAGTAGCATACCTTTCCATCAAATTTAGCAAGAACATCAAAATCCTCAAACATTTCATTTTTAGGTTTTGGTATATCAAATTATTCTTTTATCCATTCATCAAACATTTGATATACTTCTCCCCATCTTTTAAATTAGAATCATTTTCATATTGAATTTTCCCACAAATATCAGGTATTGTTAGAGTTAATGCCAATGCCGAAAAATATGCTTTATTATTATAAGCAATCTTAATATCTTCTAATACTCTTTTTATCATTTAACAACTCCTTTACCTATTACAAGAAAAAAAGGATGTCAACAAAATAAAATTTGTTGACATCCTTTAATTTCAATGGATTTTATCCACATTTTTATTTATTGGGTGACAAACAATAAATTTGTTACCTTTTTAAATTTCAATTTTTCCTTATTTTATGCTACTTACCACAGCATTGTTTATATTTTTTCCCTGAACCGCAAGGACACAAGTCATTTCTACCAATCTTCTTATCATTCTTGATAGTAGTCTTTACTTTTTCTTTTCCATCGTTAGCGTTTCCTTGCATTGGTTTTGCAGTGAAATTTTGTTTAATTTCCATACGAAGCAAGAAAGTTGTAATTGATGCATCTATATTATCTTGCATTCTTTCAAACATTTCATAACCTTCTAAAGCGTAAGCTTGTAAAGGATTATTTTGACCATATCCACGAAGACCAATACCTTCTCTTAAATGATCCATATCAGCAATATGTTTAACCCATGCTTCATCAATTACACGAAGTGAAATGTGTTTTTCAAAATCATTAACTATTTCTTCTGGAATAATAGAAATTTTTTCTTCGTAAGTATCTAATACTCTAGCACTGATGATTTCAAATACATCATCTTCACTCTTACCAGAAAGTTCTTCTAATTTTAATTTATCTTTCTTAATAAATGTATTTACATATTCAATTATATCTTCTAAATCTTTATCAGTTAAATATCCTTCTGGTTCAATATGAGAATCAATTACCATATCAATGTGATCATTGATAATATCTTTAATAATTGAATGAATATTTTCTGAATCAAGAATTTCATTTCTTCTCTCATAAATTATTTTTCTTTGTTCAGAAACAATATTATCATAATCTAGTAAGTTTTTACGTGAATCATAGTTGTTTCCTTCTACCTTCTTTTGAGCAGATTCAACAGATTTACTAAACATCTTACTTCTTACTTGTTCCATATCATCTAACCCTAAAGCGGCTACCATACCTTTAACTTTGTCGGCACCAAATCTTCTCATTAATTCATCTTCAAAGGATATAAAGAATTGAGAATAACCTGGATCTCCTTGACGACCAGCACGTCCTCTTAATTGGTTATCGATACGACGAGATTCATGTCTTTCTGTTCCAATTACACATAAACCTCCAAGTTCAGCAACACCTTCACCTAACTTAATATCTGTTCCACGTCCAGCCATATTTGTGGCAATTGTAACTGCATCTTTTTCACCAGCTTTAGCAATAATTTCAGCTTCTCTTGCATGGTTCTTAGCATTTAATACTTCATGTTTAATATGAGCTTTAGTTAACATAGCAGATAATTTTTCATTTGATTCTACTGATATAGTACCAACTAGAATTGGTTGATGAGTTTCATGAACTTCTTTAATAAATTCAACTATAGCCTTATATTTACCAGCTTCAGTTGCATACATTAAATCAGCCATATCTTTTCTTATACAAGGTTTATTTGTAGGAATTTCAATAACATACATGTTATAAATATCTCTAAATTCTTCTTCTTCAGTTTTGGCAGTACCTGTCATACCTGAAATCTTAGCATACATTCTAAATAAATTTTGGAATGTTATTGTAGCCATTGTACGAGTTTCTTCATTTATTTTAACTCCTTCTTTAGCTTCAATTGCTTGATGTAAACCATCTGAGAATTGTCTACCAGCCATAAGTCTACCAGTAAATTGATCAACGATTACAACGTTTTGTTCTCCATCAACTACATAATCAACATCAATTTTCATTCCATAATTTGCTTTTAAAGCTTGATTAATATGATGAACCAATGCAGAATTATCAACATCATAAAGGTTCTTTATCTTAAAGTATTTTTCTACCTTTTTAGATCCATCTTCTGTTAAAATAACACTTTTAGTTTTAGCATCGACAGTATAGTCTTCTTCTTCAACTAATTTTTTAACAGCCTTATCAGCTTCAACATAAAGGTTAGCTGAATTAACTTTACCACCACTGATAATTAAAGGAGTCCTTGCTTCATCAATTAAGATTGAGTCAACTTCATCTAGAATTACATAATTAAGTTTTCTCATACATCTATCTTCAGCTCTAACCACCATATTATCTCTTAAATAGTCAAAACCGATTTCATTATTAGTTGAATAAGTGATATCACAATCATAAACTTCCTTTTTTTGTTGTGGAGTTAATTCTCTTAAATTTACTCCAACAGTTAAACCTAAGAAGTTGTATATTGGACCCATCCATTCAGCATTTCTGCTTGTTAGGTACTCATTAACTGTTACAACATGTACACCTTTACCAGTTAATGCATTTAAATATGCTGGTAAAATTGTAGTTAAAGTTTTACCTTCACCAGTTTTCATTTCAGCAATGTTACCATAATGAAGTGCTAAACCACCAAGTAATTGAACATAATAAGGTTTTTCACCAATCTTACGATATGCTGCTTCTCTTACTGTAGCAAATGCTGGAACAATAACTTCTTCATCATTTATTGTCTTACCATTTTCTAGCATTTCCTTTAAAACATTTGTCATATTTGCTAATTCTTCATCGCTTTTTTTAGAATATTCATCCTCTAATGCAACAATTTTATCAGCAATACGTCTAAACTTTTTTAACTCTTTATATTCAGTATCTACTAAACTTCTTAATATTCCCATTTAAATACCCTCCATTAATAATATATTTTATCATTAAAACGTTTAAAAACAAATAAAAATAACACCAAATTGTTATTTTTCATCCCCAAACTTTCACTCTCTATATAATTATAGCATAAAACCAATTTTAAGCAAACAAAAAAGAAGCGATAAATCCGCTCCTGAAATTTAACTATTTACTATTAATGATACCATAATTTCCGTCTTTACGTTTATATAAAACAGAAATACATTCTTCATCAACATTTTTAAATACAAAGAAATCATGTCCTAAAAGTTCCATTTGTAGAATAGCTTCTTCCTCTGACATAGGTTTTGTATCAATATTTTTTCTTTTAACTATTGATTCATTTATTTCCTCTTCATCTGATTCTACAAAGGCAAATCCCATTAAATCATCACTTCTATGTTTATTCAATTTAGTCTTATTTTTTCTAATTTGTCTTTCTAATACGTCTACAACTAAATCAATTGCAGCATACAAATCAGCATTCTTTTCTTCAGCTCTTAATGTATATTTAGATGTTGGAATAGTAACTTCTATTATTTCTTCGTTATTTTTTACACGAATTAATACATGAGCATCTATTCTATTTGGTTCATCAAAATATTTATCTAGACGAGCTAATTTCTCCTTTACATAATTTCTAATTGAATCTGTAACTTCAATTTTATCGCCACGAATATTAATATTCATAGTATCACCTTCCTATATTAATTATAGCAAAGTATTTTGAAATTTTGAAGAAAAAATCTATGCTGTTGTCATAACTTCATCTGTTACTTCAAGAGCTTGTAATCCTTTTGCAGTTTCAACTAGTTTGAAATTTACTAAAGATCCTTCTTTTAAAGTTTTATAACCTTCTTTAATAATTGCTGAATAATGAACAAATATATCATCAAGGTTTTCACATTCAATAAATCCATAACCTTTTTCATTATTGAACCACTTTACTTTTCCAGTCACATCTACACCTTCTTCCTTCTTAATTACACAAGCATTATAAAATATAAAACTTAATAATTTTGTCATTTTGTGTCGAACAATTAATTTTTTGTTCCTAATTTTTTTAATCTGTTTTTATAACATATTTTTAGACATAAAAGTTATAGTTTTAGACATCAATACTAACAATAAAAGTATCATCAACAATATTTATCTTCGTATTTATTCCCTTACTTTTTAATCCATACAAATAATTTAATCCTAAGCCACTGCTTCTCTTTTTAGTTGAATAATTATTAATAAACATTCTATCTATATCAACTGCATTTGAAAATTTATTAATAACTTTCATATGAAAGCCATCAGTATCATCTATATCAACATACACAATTTTTTCTTCTAAATCCACAACAGCTTCTATAGCATTATCCATAACTATTCCAATTGCTTCACACAATTTTAAATAATCCACTTTCTCATAAAATTTAGTTAAATCATTTAAAGTTTTATTGTAGGCTATTTTTACACCCAACATTCTGGCATTCTTCATTTTAATATCAAGAATTCCATTTATACCAAATTCATTAGTTTTTAAACTATCATCTATTTGATAACTTTTCTTATACTTTCTTACCATTCTATCAATTACTTCATCATTAAATTTACTTGTCTTTATTGCTAACAAGTCATTTAACAAATTATGACGCATATCACGATAGTCTTTACTTTCTTCATTATATTTATCACTTAATGCATTATATTTTTCTATAGAAACATACTCAGTATTCATTTTTGCTAGATAATAAATAACAACTAAAACTAAATGGAATGTAATTGCAAGCAAATATATAGTATATAAAATTACCACAACATCAAAATCGCATTTATAAAGTAATATATGAAAAACTGTTATAAAACTATAAGTTTCAATAACACGTATATAAAATCTAAAATGTTTCATAGAATAAATATAAACTATTTGAACTGAACTAACTAAGTTTTTACGATTCAAAAGAATAACTAACACAATAGTATGTAAAAATATAACATATAATTTCACATACTTAAAAAGTAAAGCATCATCATATGATTGATCAACCAAGCATTTTGATAAAAATTCAACTGGTAAAGCTAAGACTTCACTTAAAATATAAATTACACATATGTAATAAAAAATATCTTTTATTTTTGCCGAAAATAAAGCTTTATAGAAAACTATAGTACTGACATTTAAAAGAATAAATCTCAATATGGAATTTGTATATAAAGAAATCATTGTATATACAAACATAAATAAGCCTAATAATATAAGATTAGTTGCATTATATTTTGGTTTTAAGAAACTAACCTCTGTAAATAACTTTATTCTAACAAATTCAGTTAGTAAAACAGCAAAAAAATTTAACAAAAAGTCATTCATATTATTGCTTATATGTTTTAGATAACATATCAACTCTTTCTCCAGTATCTAAAACAAAGTATCCTTTTGCCCAATTGTAAACATTAACTTTATCTTTATTAACAATACAGGACCTATGTACTTGAATAAATCTTTCATCTAGATCTTCTATAATTTGATTAATATTTTTATTAACATAGAAAATATTGCCTTTAACCGTTTTAATTGCTACTTTTCTTTCTACTGTATCTCGATAAAGATATAAAATATCATCTAAATAGATTTCAAATGATATTCTATTATTTGAATATGTAAATTTCTTTTTATCCCATTTTCTTAATAATATTTGATTTATATCGTTTTTAAAACGATCTTCCATTGAATCAAATTTTTCAATAAAATCAAAAACTTTATATATGTTTCTAAATACTTTTTCAAACATCTTATCATGACTAGTTATATATATTATTTCACTGTCCCAATCATAATTTCTTATATATTTTCCAATATCTAAGCCGCTTACTTTACTGTTTAAATCGATATCCATGATATAAACTTTTGGATTAGAATTATTTATTACTGTTTTAAGTTCATCAGTTAAATGTGAATATTCAAGTATATCGTATTCTACATTAGCACTAAATAGAACTTCATTTAAAAGTTGTCTTTCTTTATCCCTCATGATTTTCTCGTCGTCAACTAAGATAAATTGTAACACTTTCTTCCTCCAATATTATCATAAAAACAACATATGAAAATATTGGGCACTACAATAATATTAACTTATTTTTAGGTTTTATTGCAAGAAAAAAATACCTAATAGGCATTTTTAACACTTCTTTCGATATCTCTTTGCTTAATAGTTTCTCTTTTATCATATAATTTTTTACCTTTGCATAACCCAAGTAAAATCTTTGCATGATTACCTTTAAAGTATAGTTTTAAAGGTATTAAAGAATATCCATCAAGCTTAACCTTATCTTTAAGTTTCATTATTTCGTTTCGATGTAATAGAAGTTTTCTTTCTCTACGCTCCTCATGATTAAATACATTTGCTTTCTCATATTTTGCTATAAACATATTAATTATATATACTTCATCATTCTTTATGCGAGCAAAAGTATCCTTTAGGTTTGCTTTTCCTAAACGAATAGATTTTATTTCTGTACCAAGAAGTTCAATTCCAGCTTCTATCTCTGATTCCACGAAATAATCAAAATAAGCTTTTTTATTTTTTAACTCTACCATAACGCTCCCTACTTATCTAATATAAAATCAACTGTTCCATCAAATTTATTTGCGGAAACACATTTAACCTTTAATTCATCCCCAATTTTATAGATATGTTTTTTCTTTTTACCAATAAGTCTCATTGTTTCTTCTTCATAAATATAATAATCATCATCTAAATCAACAATATTGATTAACCCCTCAACTAAATTACTAAGTTGAATGAAAATACCAAATTCTTGAACACCAGAGATCATTCCTACAAAAGTTTCACCAACATGATTTTCCATATATTCAGCCATCTTAACTTTTACTACTTCTCTTTCAGCTTCAACTGCTTTTACTTCTCGATCACTTGATTGCTTGCAAACATCAGGTAAAACCGACGCAAATTCGTTTTCGGTGTTATTATTTGAGAAGAAAAATTCATGAATCAAACGATGTGTAAAAAGATCTGGATATCTTCTTATTGGACTTGTAAAATGAGTATAATTTCTACTAGCTAATCCAAAATGTCCAATATTTTCATAAGAATAATAAGCTTTTGGCATACTTCTAATAGCTAATGACTTATAGATTATTTCTTCACTGCCTTCCAATTTCAATTGACCAAGTAATTTTTGAAAAGTATGTGGATTTATATTAGTAAATTTACCTTTTATCTTCTTACCATTTGCATTACAGAAATTAATAAATGCTTGTATTTTTTCTGTACGTGGAACATCATGTACACGATAAATTCCTGGTTTATCATTATTTATAAAATGTTTAGCAACAGTTTCATTAGCTACAACCATGAAATCTTCAATCATTTTTTCTCCATCAAATCTTTCACGTTTTTTGACATCTATCACTTTTCCATTTTCATCACATATTATTTTAGCTTCTGCAACATCAAAATCACTGGCACCTCTAAGCATTCTTTCATTTCTGATTATGTGTGCTAAATTGTTCATTTTTTTCAAAGTTGAAGCAAATTCTCCATATCCTTCAGGAATTACATTGTTCATTAAAATCTCATTTACTTTATTATAAGTCATCTTTTTTCTGGATTTTATAACTGATGGATAAATATCATAATCAACAACTTTTCCTTTATCATTAATACGCATTTCACATGATATTGCGCATCTATCCTCTAACTCATTCAATGAACAAATTCCATTAGATAATTGATGTGGAAGCATTGGAATAACCGAATTTGCTAAATAAGAACTAGTTCCACGCGCATACGCGTCTTTATCCAAAGGTGAATTATACTTAACATAATAAGATACATCAGCTATATGAACACCTAATACATAAAGGCCATCTTTTTCTTCTAAGCTAATCGCGTCATCTATATCCTTAGTATCATCACCATCAATTGTAAATATTACTTTATCTCTTAAATCAACTCTTGATACATAATCACTTTCACTTAAAGATACAGGAACAGTTTTTAATTCTTCAACTACATCATCACTAAAATCAGCAAAAATATCATGTTTAGCAGCTATAGTTAAAATATCCTCATTAGCATCATCTTTATGACAAATATGTTTTTCAATATGAGCGTTGAATTTTCCTTTTGCTATAGAATCATCAATTTTAACAACAACAATTTCTCCTTCAACAACATGAGCATAATCATTTTCAGATATAACAAGTTCACTATTAAGTTTTTCTTTAGGTAAAAACTTTAAGCCCTTTTTTGTACGAATTATAGTACCAACAATATTTTTATCTCCTCTTTTTAAAACTTTAATAACGCGTCCTTCAGCTTTTTCAGTTTTAGTTTTTGGCTTAATCACCTCAACTAACACGTAATCTGAATCTAAAGAAAAACCAATGTTCTTTTTAGAAATAAAAATATCCTCATCATCCTGTAATAAAAAGGCATTCCCCGAATCTTTTATTTGAATTGTCCCTTTTTTAAAATTTGGGCATTTTTCATATAATATATATTTATTTTTCTTTGTTTGATAAACGACTAATTCATCAACTAACTCATATAAATAATTTTGTAAACGTTCTAAATCTTCAGATGAAGAAATTCCCATTTTATCGCTTATACTAAATAAATCCAAAGCATCATATTCATTTTGTAATATTTCAACTATTTTCTCTTTCATATGTTCACCTACTATAACAATAATTATAAAACACAAAATAAAAAAAGTACATTTTTATGTACTTCCTATTGTAAATATAATATTAAAGATATAACAAAGAATAATATACCAAGTATTAAAGTAATGCGGCTAATTAGTAATTCAGCGCCTCTTTCTTTTTGGTTTTGAAATAACTCAGCATTTCCACCGGAAATAATTTGACCTCCAGCTTGTGCTTTATTGCTTTGTAATAATACTAATACAATAATTAGTACAGAAATAACTATTAATGCCGTTTCCATTTTCTCACCTGATTTCCATAATAATTTAACATATTAAATCATTTTATTCAAGAAAAATAATTTAAATTAGATAATATATATTATAAAACATCTATAATTATTTATCAATTAATATTTTTCAATTGTAAAACATAGTAATTTTATGTTATAATTTGTATTAGATAAAATAGGGGCGAAATAGATGAGGATAGTTGAATTAACAAATATACAATTTGATGAATTTGCTAAATTTCATCCACTTAATAATTACTGTCAAACTAGTAAATATGCTTTAGTTATGAGTGAGTATGGATATAATTATGAATATATCGGCTTTGTTGACGACTTTAACAATATTAAAGCCGCTTCTTTGATATTGACTAAAAGAATAACTAGTAGAACTAAATATGGTTATGCTCCTAAAGGATTTTTAATCAATTATTATGATCAACAACTTCTTAGAGATTTTCTAATTTGCCTAAGAAGATACTATAAAAAAAGAAACTTCGTATTTATAAAATTTAATCCAGAAATTATAATCGGAGAAACTTCAAAAGATCGAAATTTCCAAATGAATTATAACGGAAATGTTCGTCTTATAGATGAACTTAAAGCTATTAATGTTAAAAGAAGACTTGAACTTCAAGAATTCGACTTAATGCAACCAAGATTTAATGCATATATCAATTTAAATAACTATAGTTTATCGAAACTTAATAGAAACTATCGAAAAAAAATAAAACATGGGATTGATAAAGGCTTAAGCTTATGTTTAGGTGGACCAAAAGATATAGATATTCTATATGGTTTTATCAAAAACAACACTAAAAGGCCAATTTCTTACTATCGTAATATTTACAATGTTTTTAATCGTGATAATTCAATTGATCTAGTAATGGTAAAAGTTGATTATCAAAAATACTTAGAAAACGTTCGTGATATGTATGAAAAAGAACAACTAAACAATGATAAATGGAATATGATTATTCAAACTGATCCTAGAAGAAAAAACCTTAATGCTAAAATGGATTCTGATAAAAAACTTCAAGGATACAAAGAAGAAATCATCAAAGCAACTCAAGGACTGAAGAAAAATAAAATAGAATATATAGCAGCCGCTCTTGTTATAAAGCACTTTAACCGTGTATCAATTTTTATGAGTGGATTTTCTAAAGAACATGCTCATTTAAATCCAAATCATTTCCTTTATTATTCAATATTAGAAAGATACAAACCTTATTTTAACTTCTGCGATATGAATGGAGTATCTGGAAACTTTACAAATACCAGTGCTTATAAAGGATTAAATGATTTTAAAATAAAATTTAATCCTACAATATATGAATTTATTGGAGAATTTGACCTTATAGTAAGTGATAATATATTTAAAAAGCTTATAAAAACAAGCTTCATTGAGGATGAATTCAATAAACATAAAGAGTAATTAAGTTACTCTTTTTTCTATATAATGTAGTATGAACGAAAGGCCTTTATATTTGAATCCAAAGGTATATACTTTATCGGCATTAGTTATTGGTTATGCCTTACTTGGAGATTATACCGCGAATGAACAAAATGCAATTGGGAACTGGTTGATGACTATTTCCCAAATTTTAGAGTGCAATTCAGCAATACAACAAGCTATTGAAGAGAAATATAAAGGTTATACTTTTAATATAAATTCAAGACAGTTTAAAAATGGTGGAAGTCCATATATGAACAATCCACCAATTATTGATTTTCCAGATCCAAGCGATGAAGATATGAAAGAAATAGACGAAATAAAAAAAGTTTTAGAAAACATGATAAAGAAAATTGATGACCTAAAAAACAAATGTGAAAAAGATAAATAAAAAAAAACAGAAAATTACTTTCTGTTTAATCTAAATCTTTCATTTGGATCAAGAATTGCTTTACGAATACGAATATCATCAGGAGTTACTTCAACATATTCATCATCTTCAATAAATTCTAAAGCTTCTTCAAGAGTAAATGTTCTAGGTTTAATTAATGCAATGGCATCATCAGATCCACTTGCACGTGTATTTGTAAGTTGTTTATTCTTACAAGGGTTTACATTTAAATCATTTTCACGATTATTTATACCAATAATCATACCAACATAAACATCAGTAGCTGGACCAACAATTAATTGACCTCTATCTTGTAGATTCCATAAAGAGAATCCTAAAGTCTTACCAGCTTCCATAGATACTAATACACCATTTTTACGAGTTGTTAATTCTCCAGCATATGGTTTATATTCATCAAATGATCTAACCATAATACCTTCACCTTTAGTGTTAGTAATAAATGCTGAACGATATCCAATTAATCCACGAGTTGGAGCAGAGAATGTCATATTTGTTGTATTATCATCAGTTGTAGTCATTGAAAGTAACATACCTTTTCTTTCTTGAAGATCACTGATAATTGTTGATGCATAATCACTTGGAGTATTAATAATAACTGTTTCAAATGGTTCACATTTTTTACCATCTATCTCTTTAAATAATACTTGAGGTTTAGATACAGAAAGTTCATATCCCTCTCTTCTCATATTTTCAAGTAAAATAGATAAGTGTAATTCACCTCTACCAGATACCTTATAACCTTCAGAATTTGGTAATTCTTCAACTTCAAGACCAACATTAGTTTCAAGTTCTTTATCTAATCTATCTTTGATATGTCTACTTGTTAAATATTTACCACTTCTTCCAGCAAATGGTGAATTGTTTACTAAAAAGTTCATTGAAAGTGTTGGTTTATCAATATGAATTGGTGGAAGTGGATTTACATCACCATGTTCACAAACAGTATCACCTATTGAAATGTGATTACATCCAGCAATAGTAACGATATCTCCATAGTAAGCTTCAGTCTTTTCTACTTTCTTTAATCCTTCGTTAACAAATAATTTACTTATTTTAAAGCTTGTAACTTCTCCATCATTTTTAACTAAAGTTACCATTTCATTTGTTTTAATTTTACCAGATTTAATACGACCAATACCAAGTCTACCAATATATTCATCATATGCTAAAGAAGATATTTGCATTTGTAATTTATCATTTTCATTACCTTCATAAGGTTTAACTTGTTTTAAAATTGTTTCTAGAAGAGGAGTAATAGTCTTTTCTCCTAAATCATTTGGATCTAAAGTTGCAATTCCTTGTTTAGCAATACCATAAACAATTGGGAAATCAAGTTGTTCATCTGTAGCATTTAAATCACAGAATAAATCAAAAGTCATATTAACAACTTCTTCAACTCGTGCATCCTTCTTATCTATTTTATTGATAAATAGAATTGGTCTTAAATTTTGTTCCAATGCTTTCTTTAAAACGAATTTAGTTTGAGGCATTGGTCCTTCTTGAGAATCAACTAAAAGAATTACTGTATCTACAGTTTTAATAACTCTTTCAACTTCACTTGAGAAATCAGCATGTCCTGGAGTATCAACTATGTTAATTTTGTAATCCTTATATCTGATTGCACAGTTTTTTGAGTATATAGTGATTCCTCTTTCTCTTTCAATATCATCACTATCCATTACACAATCTACTACTTCTTCTCTTGGAGAAAAAGCACCATTTTGAGCAAGTAATGCATCAACTAAAGTACTTTTACCAGCATCTACGTGAGCAACTACTGCTACATTGATAATTTTGTCCATATAAACACTTCCTTTTATAACTACTCAATTCTACAACAAAAAGCCTAAGTTTGCAAGAAAAATCGAAAATATCTTCGCGAATAAAGAAAAATAAGATATAATTAATTAAGGTGGTATGATGATAAAAAAATTAGATTCTTTATTTAAGAAAAACAAAAGTGTGATAGTAACTTTTATAATAGCCTTATTTACTATAGGTTTTATATACAATTTAAACAACGTTACTCCATTTGGTAGCAATTCTCTTCTCTGTGTTGATTTTTATCATCAATATGGACCAATGCTAGGTGGTCTTTATAACAAATTAACTCATTTTGAGAATTTAATCTATTCTTTTAATGTTGGCCTTGGAATACCTTTTTTCCGAAATTTCTTCAACTATTTATCAAGTCCATTTAATATTATTATGTTCTTTTTTTCAAAAAAAACTCTGTTAACATCATATTCTTTTATAATTGGACTTAAAGCAACATGTGCAGCAACATTCATGGTTTATTACTTAAATAAAAAGTTTAAAGTAAATAATTTTATATTTGTTCCAATTGGAATCCTTTATGGATTTAGCCAATATTTTGCAGCATATTACTGGAATATTATGTGGTTGGACGGAATGGTATGGTTGCCTCTTATAACATTAGGAATTGAAAATATTATAAATGAAGGAAAATGGAAACTTTACTTTGTTACTCTAGCTATCATGTTATTTTCTAATTATTTTATAGGCTATATGATATGTATCTTTTCAGTAATTTACTTTATTTTCTATCTTATCTATAAAACAAAGTTTAGTATTAAAGAATATAAAACAACCTTAAAGTTCATATTAAATAGATTCGAGAAATTCGCATTTGCTTCATTTATGGCTGGGGCTGTTCTTGCTGTTTTCTTACTTCCAATGTTTAAATCAATGTTTACAATAAGTGCAACTGGTGGTTCAATACCAACAAGTCAATATTATTTATTTTCAGTAAGAGACTTTTTAGAATCACATTTAACAGGCGTAAGCACAACAGTTTTTGCAAGCGATACCATAACTTCTCCAAATATATCAGCAGGTATTTTATCAGTAGCTTTATTAATCTTATTTTTAATAAATCCTAAAATAAAACTAAAGACAAAGATAATATATTCTATATTACTTGGTTCAATCATATTTGCATTTTTTAATCCTGTTGCTGATTATATAATGCATGCTTTTCATGTTCCAAATGACTTACCATATAGATACTCATTTCTATATACTTTTATTCTTCTTGTAATAAGTGCTTACTCATTAATAAATATAAAGGAGATAAAAATTCAACTAACAACAATTGTTTATTTGTTATTAACAACAATTCTTCTTTATTTAACTATGAATGTCTGGGATAGTATTACTCCAAACATGTTGTTCATAAACATGATTTTATTAACAATTTATTTTTTATTATACTTTGCAAGTTATTTATTAAAAAAACGAAATCCAATTATAATAGCTGGGTTAATCTTATTTTCAGTTGTTGAAGTAATTGTATCAATAAATTATAATTGGAACATAACTCAAGAAATAAAAAACTTTTATTCTAATTATAATGAAATAACCAATGAATTAAATTACTTAAAAAATACCGATATATCTGAATTTTACAGAATAGAAAATATAAGTATGATGACATTAAATGATGGAGATTGGTATGATTACAATGGAGTAAATACCTTCTCATCAATGGCTTATGAAAGTATGGCTAAATTTCAAAATAATTTAGGAATTCCCGGAAATGGAATCAATAGCTATTATTACCAACAAACTACTCCAATTTATGATCTTTTATTCAATGTTAAATATTTAATAGGTGAAAGTAATGACTACTCAAGATATGAAAAAGTAAGTGAAGAATATACTAATTTTACAACATTTAAATACTCAAATGGTTTAATATTTGGTGTAAAAGAAGATTTAAAGAATGCCGAAAATAATTACAGCCCATTTATTTACCAAAATGAAATAATGAAAAATGCAACTGGAATAGACAACATCTTAACTCCTTCCAAATTTATAAAAACTGAAGAAATTTATAGTTCAGATACTGGAACAATTTTAAAATTTAAATACAAAAACAACTATGATAACATGTATTTCTATACCAATAGTAATTTCATAAAATTCTTTATAATAGGAAACACGTTATATTATTTAAACGACGACTATACAAACTTAACTGAAAAAACTGGAGAATTAGAATATTCATACGTTGATGACTATAATGAAAAAAGAATTATAAATATTTCTTCTACAGAAGATATAGTTGACGTTATTGTTGGATATAATTATTATTACGAAGATGAATTTGAAATATATAATATAAACCACGATTTATTTGAAAGTGCATATTATTATTTACAAAATTATCAATTTGAATATACAAAATTTAAAAACAATGACATCGAAGGTAATATAACTCTAGATGAAAATATGATGGTTTATACATCTATTCCATATGATGAAGGATGGAAAGTATTTGTTGATGGTAAAGAGGTAAAAACTGAAAAGTTTGCGGATTCTTTATTGGTGTTTAAAGCTGGTAAAGGAAAACATAAAATAAGAATAGTTTACACACCACCATTACAAAAACTTGGATTATTAATTTCAATCATTTCCATTGGAATTTTAATATTAACAAAAAAAGTAATTAAGATCTAATTACTTTTTTTATGTATAAATAATTTATCAATATTCTTTTTAGGCATTAAAATCTTGACATTTCTTTCGTTTTTTATTTCGTAAGTTTTAGTTCTAATTTCCAATTTTTCTCCATCAACACACCAAGCTTTCTTATGATGTTGATCAAAGCAGATTTTAATATTAGAAGCCCTGTGGAATTCTAAACCAGATACATTATTAGGTCCAGTAGCTCTTAGCATTCCAAAAGCTTTTATTATATCTAAACGTCTAGTATATGTACAAAATAAAATCTCAAATAAATCATCGTCCAACTTTACATCCTTATAAAAATTATTAAAGCCAGCAATTCTATTGGCAGATGATATAAGAATAAAAGAATATAAGCCTTTCTTCTCAACTCCATCTATTGTATACGTTAATTTATAGTTTTTAGTCACTCTGAAAAAATCTTTAACACCAGCAATTAAGTATGCTAAATGTCCATATTTCTTTTTTAAACTTCTAGGGGTTTCATATGGGATATCCAAGAATTTACCAAAACCGGCAACATACACGAATGGTCTATTATTTATTAATGGAATATCTAAATTCATGACTTCACCTGTTAAACATAAATGAATGTTTTTTTCAATATCTTTTCCATAACCAAACATAACTCCAACATCGTTAGTCGTTCCAACTGGAATATGTGCCAAAATTAATCGTTGTTTTCTTTGAAAGTTTCCACAAACAATTTCATTAAAAGTTCCATCGCCGCCCATAGAAATAACAAGATCTACATAGCCAATATGACTTACAATTTCTTTTGCATGACCTTTATATTGTGTAGCAATAAATTTAGCTGAATATCCATGCTTTTCTATTAGTTCTTTATAAGTGGGTATCATTGATTTTCTAAGTGTATGACCACTATTGGGATTATAAATTACTACACAACTTTTCATAGACGACCTCCTGTTTAAAATTATAATGTAAGGCCTAATATTTGTCAATTTTAGAAACATCAAATTTGGCATAAAGATAAAATTATTAAATATAATTTACTAGTAAAACAATTGACAAAGTAATTTCTATAGTGTAATATTATGTTTGTAATTAATTTTGGGTCTATAGCCAAGTGGTAAGGCATGGGACTGCAACTCCCTGATCGTTGGTTCAAATCCGACTAGGCCCTCCAAAATATTAACTAAGGCATTGATCTCAATGCTTTTTTTTTATGCAAAAGAAAAAGTTATAAAATCTATTTATAACTTACTTTAAATTAATGATATATCGATCATTTCTAAAATCAAACTGTAAATATATTTCATCTGCTGAAGTAATGTCTCTATCAACTGAAATAAAAAGTTTATTATCGATATTATTACTATCTAACATCGTAGCTTTTTCACTTTTAATTTTATTTCCTATTTTATATACAATTGTCATATAGTTTCCAAAAATATTATTAACTGTTTTTAAATTACTATAATAGTTTGCTGTGTTATCTATAAAAGCATCGTAATCTAATACAACCATTGTTTTATTAGAAAACATAGAATTATTAGAATTAGAACTAATCACGTTTGATAATAAATAACAAGTATCAACAGTTCTACATTTAACATATTTACTGCTATAGCTATCTTTTATTAAATATGATTTAATATTAAATTTCAAATAGTTTTTATCCACTGGATTAACAATAATATCTTCATTTAAATTATGATTTACAACATTTTCATCTTTATCAATACTCTTAACATCAACCATAAAATTTTTATAATCAAGTGATACATTATTAAACATTCCACTTAGACTATATTGAACCTTTAATGTATAAGTATCGTTTAATTTTTCTGGAACTTCAAATGCAACAGTAGCTTCACTTTTAGAATTAGAAGGTAATACTTGTTTCTCAACATATGGTTTACCTAAATCATAAAATTTATTATTAACTGAATTAGTTGGTCTATAAATAAGTTTACCATTTGCAAGAACAATTTTATTTAAATCCAAAGTCTTTGATTTTAAAGAAGAATTATATAAAGATAAATTAACAACTACATATTTATAACCATCTTTTATTCGATTACCATTAAAATCATATTTTGTTACATAAGAATCCAGTACAGTATAAGTAATATTATCTACAATCGCACTTTCAGTCTCTTGAAGTCCCCTAACATAGTTTTTATAATAATTAAATCCAACTACACCAAGCACAATAACAACAACAGAAGTAATGAGTGAAATAGCAAATTTATTTTCTAAAATATAATATTTGAATTCACGAATACTCCTTCTTAAAGTTCTCATATATTTATAATTGTTTTGACCTAAAGTAAATTCAAACTCTTCTCTATCTTTATCACTTATTTGAAGATCATCCAAATCTTTACTAAAGTTAAATTTTTTAATATTAAATCCAATACCTCTGATAAAACAAACAAGAACAAAAACATATCCAGGTAAAGATAATAAAAGGGTTAAATCTTTTATTAGTATAATGGTATCACTGCTTAAAGCTGTATCCATTACAATTTTTAAAGTTCTAAAAATATATGCATAACTACAAATAGTTGCAATTAAATAAATCAGTAAGAACAAATATAGTCTATTAGGTTTTTTCTTTATTTTAAACAAATAATAAACAATTGCCGATAAAGCTAAAGCAATAACTAAAAACACATAAATTCCATGATTGATATAAATATCAGCACCAGCATAGACATATGTACTCGTACGTTGCAAAGTTCTAAAAAGTGTAGAAATATCATTTAAATTAAATAACGCGACCGAAATACAAAATAATATAATTATGTGAATTAATTTAAAGTGTTTAATCAGAAATGCATAAGGCTTTCTTAATACCATACTAACCCTCCTATTCTATAAAAAATTATAGCATAAAAAAAAGAAAAAATATATCGAGTATATTAATTCTTTTTCTTAACTAGCATTTGACCATCCATTAAAAAGACATTTTTATTCTCTTTCAACAATTTTGAAATATCAACATTTAAAGTATTTAAAACTGTATCCAAAGTATCTCCAGATTTTGTAATATAATAACTATAGTTTTGATTAGGTATTAAAAGCACTTGACCTGGATAAATATAATCATTGATATCAAATCCATTCATACTTGCAAGTAAATTAGGATTAATATTATATGTTTTAGCTATTTTATAAAGACTATCACCTTTTTTAATTGTATAATACTCAAAATAAGTGTCTTTTGTTGGCTCTCTATAATACATAAAATCACTCCTAATATAGAATATGTATTATAAGAAAAAGGTGTTATTAAAATATGAATATACGATTTAAATAATTAAATTTCCAATCAAAATTAGCTAGTAATAAAACATTTCCATTTTGTTCATCATAACTATATAAAGAATCATTACTTAAGTAATATACTTTTTCATCATTACAAGAAATAATTGCTTTTACATCAAGATCTGTTAACATCATCTTTTCTTTAGAATTATTATAATATTTATAAAGTTTATTGTTATCTACAACATAATTTACTCTATTTTTATAATCAAAATACATATTTGTATACTTTAATTTTGATAAGGCTATATCTTTTAAAGATCCATCGTAATATTTACCTATTTCTTTTTTACTAACTTTTGTTACTTTTTTCCTTTTTAAATCAATAGAATATTCAACCATATTTTTCTTATCAAATAAATAAACCTTATTTTTATAATAGCCTAAAAAGTATGAATCAAATGATATATCATATTGAGATTCAATTTTTTCACTTGTTTCTTTTTCTACATCAACATAATAAAAATCACTGAAAGTTCTATTTGCATCATAATCAGCAAATAAAATAAATTTATTATAATTAAAGCTCAAACTATTATCATAATGTTCTTTATCTAAAAAATAAATTTCTTTCTTTGATAGAACATTTTTTATTCCATAGCCATCCCATACATAGTATTTATTTGATTTATTATAAACTGAATAATTATCATAATTTTCCTTGATATCAGTGTTAACAACATCTTTGTTTTCAACAAAATAATTATTATTATCATTACATACATAAGAAAAAGTTAAATATTTACTTATTGGTTTAACACAAGTTATTCCATCTGTTTCTTTTACATCAATATTATCAATTATACGTCTTTTATTACTATATTTCTTAGAAGAAACAAAAGAATAATTATTAGAATTATTATAAACATTTATATAATAACTATTATAAGTTTTATCGTATACTTCTTTTATTGTATACGTATTGATTACATATTCTAGTTCATAATTTTTTTTCTTATTAACCACTAAAAAATATGCACCAAATAATATAACTAAAAAAATTACAAATACAACATTTTTCTTCATATTCACCTTCAAAAAAAGAAGATTATTCATCTTTCTTTTTAGCATACTTTTTCTTTGCTTCTTGCATAAACATTGTTATCTCAGTTTCTATTTCTGGTAAAGCTTCTTTATCTAAATCAGATACATATACTTGTTCTCTAACAGTGTCTATTATAATTGTTCCCCAAATAAGCCCTGCTTTAACAGTTAAATCATTATATAAATCAGGAGTAATTGATGAAAATTTATATCCTACGATTAATTTCTTTTGAGCTATTATTAATCTTTCATTTGTAACAGCAATTACACCAGTGTTAAATAAGCTTAATGGTTTAATATCCAATTGACCAGCAAAAATAAAATTAATTCTCTCATTTGGATTTAAATGCATATCTATTATCTTGCAATGTTTTTTTACTCTCCATGCTACAGATCCAGGAAATTTATTTCTAAATTTTTTTAATAATTCATAACTACTTTGTTCCACTTTCAGTACTTCCTTTCTTCACTAGTTTGTATTTACTAAGTGTATCCATCAATGTTTCTTCTTTAACATATCCTTTTATACAATCAACTAACTTACCATTTTTAGTAATCAAAGTCATAGGTTTGGCAAATCCTTGAGTCATTGTTTTTACCTCACCTTTAGTATTACATTTTGCAGGAATTTCAAAATCTAGATTTATAACCTTTTGAAATTCGGTTTCATCATAATTATCTGAATCAAAATAGTATATTGGTAAATTATTTTCTTTAGCAACTTTATTAATAACTGGTAAATATAAATTACAATATGTACAACCAGCATAACCAATAACTGCAACAGTATATTTATTTGACTTAACTAAATCTATATACTCTTTAGCGTTCTCTGCAACTTTATAGTAACGATCTTTATCTAGTATTTTGTTATAGATGTTTTCCTCAAAAAAATCGACATAATTATCATAACTATCTTCATTAATTGAAGCTTTATAAGTGCCATCAACAAATAGCAATTGAGTTTTATCATCTAAAATAATAGATAAAGCCTCTTCAATTTTACTCTTTGTAAGATATGTATAATAAGTATTTACACGATATTCCTTTTTAAAACTTTTTGCCATCGTCTTAAAACTTTTTGATGGTTTTCCATAACGGATTAAAACATAATCATGTTTTTTTATAACTTCACTTATATTATCTGCTGTGACTTCTTTTATCTCATATTTTTTATACTCAGTAAATAAAAGGATAAATATTAGAAGTATTATAGCAGTAAAAACCATAATAAAACCTTTTTTCATAATTTCACTTCCAACTACCTATATTTTATAATAGACAAAAGAAAATAACAATCTATTTATTATTCAAATAATTTATAGCTTTGCTAGCAGCAATTGCTCCATCACTTGCAGCTGTAATAAGTTGCCTAAAGTTTTTATTTCTTGTATCTCCTGCCACAAATATATTATCTGTTTTAGTTGACATATCACCTGACTCTATAAAACCAT
This sequence comes from uncultured Bacilli bacterium, assembly GCA_934101115.1. Taxonomy (GTDB): domain Bacteria; phylum Bacillota_I; class Bacilli_A; order RF39; family UBA660; genus CAG-582. The sequence continues at coordinate 23,203 of CAKOPW010000018.1, forward strand.
TAGAAGATATATCTACAAACTCTTTAAATATTAAATTATTTGGCATATAACCAATTGCAATAAATAATCCTTCAACATTTAGTACATCATGATTAGTAAGTTCTATACTAGTTAATTTACTTTCACCATTTAGTTTAGAGATTGAATTATTGTAAATTATTTCTATATTTTCAGATTTTTCAAGTTTATCCAACATAGTAGCATCACATTTAAATCTATCGCTTCTATTTATTAAATACACTTTTTTTACAATATTAGCTAAGTATAACGCGTCCTCAACTGCTGTTGCTCCTGATCCCAAAACGGCCACATCTTTATTTTTATAAAAGTTGCCATCACATGTGGCACAGTAAGAAATACCTTTTCCAATTAGTTCATTTTCTCCATATAATCCAAGTTTTCTTTGTATAAGACCATTAGCAATTATAATTGTTTTTGTTCTATAAATATCTTTATTAGTCTTAAGCGTGTTCTTGTCAATTACTTGAATTACTTCTTCAAATTTAACTTCCACTCCAAGATCTTTTACTTGATTATATAATTTATTTGCAAATTCATAACCAGATGTTTTACTTATTCCTGGATAATTTTCTACAACACTTGAATTAATTATTTGACCGCCATATACATTTTTTTCAAGAATTAATACTTTTTTCATAGCACGAGCTGCATAAATAGCTGCCGACATACCAGCAGGACCTGCACCAATAATTATAATGTCATACATAGTTTTGCCTCCTAATAATATTATAGCATAATTCCATTTTTTAATTTATATAATATAAGTAACATGATATAATAAAAAGAAAGAAAGGCGAAAATATGCAAAATAGATTGTTTGAGAATTATTTAAATGAATCAATTGAAAAATTAAGTGATACTTACGAGATTACAAATGCTTTACAACAATTAGAGGAAAAAAGTAAACAAGTTGTTGGCATGGATAATAAAGTTCCAATTGGTGGAACAAGAATATACGGATATCAAGGAACATACTATAGTAGTCCAGAAGAAATAATTCTAGCATTAAAAGGAAAAAGAATCATGATTCAACAATTACAAGTTATTGATTATATCGGTGATTTTGCTGGAGAATTTGATGTTTTAAGATTAACCACGTTTGCCGGAACTCAAATGATTAAAGATGAAAACTATCATGAACATAAAGAATATAATGAACAAAAAAGCAGTTTTTCTAATGCACCTGTTTGGGACATTGAAGAAAGCAGCATACACAATATCACAGATGAATTAAGAAAAAGAGGTCAACATTTTCATCAAGATGATATTGATTTAGAAAATATAAGATTACTAAACTTACTTAGATATGGTCTAAGAAGAAGATAAATAAACCTACTTCAAATAAGAAGTAGGTTTTAATTTATAATTTTAAAACAAATTATTATCCATAAATAATATGATACGGATATCCTCTTTTATCAATATTATCCAAATTTAAACTTAAATCTTTAGCTAATTTCAATATATCATTATATTCATCTATTGGTGCTTTGGTATATTTTTTTACTTCAATCTCAATAAAATAACCCAAAGATTTAACAAAGTCTAAAGAAATTTCATATTTATCTAAATAAAGATAGTTAACACGCGTTTTATCTACAACCGCGATTTGCTCTAAACCGAGAACATTAAATATTTTATCCAAATTTTCCTTGTTATCAATTTCCACTTCATATTCATCACAGTACATATTATCATGCCAATTTTTATAATTTAATATCTTTTTATTTCCACGTTCACCTATTCTTAACCATTCATTAATTTCTTTATCATTTAAAAATTTTCGATATGTTGGTTGGTAATAAGTATCAACCTGATTACTTTCCTTAATAAATTTTGCATTTTGCTTCATAAAGTTTGACAAAACATCATATTCATCTTTAGTTATTTTTATTTTTATTTCAGTTTCAACATCACTTCTTGGATTATCACCATAAACCAAATATCCAATGCTACAATCAAGTATTTCTGCAATTTTAACCAACATTTCTAAACTTGGCTCAGTTCTATTTTGTTCCCAACTTGAAATTGCTTTATCAGTAATAAATAACTTATTTGCTAAATCAAGTTGAGTAAAACCTTTACTTTTCCTCAATTTACATAATCTATCTCCAATGCTCATTCTCTCACCTCAATAAAATTATAGCATTGATAATAACCAAACTTACTCTAAATTTTGTAGAGTGGCAAAGAAAATCCAAAATAAAAACAAAATATAAAGCCAGAGTAAGAAAAAAATAGTTTTATTATTATGTTCAAAAATATTTATACATAAAAAAAAACTCATTATTTAGAGCATATATCACAATTTGGTGGAGCCGGGGAGATTTGAACTCCCGTCCAAATTACTTTCAAAGTAGTGTCTACAGGTTTAGTTAGAAATAAAATTTCATAAGTACAAAAGCATCTAACAAACTAATACTTACTATCTTATAAATTATTCGTTTACGTCATATAAGAACTAACGCAAATATAAACCACATATATGAACCAATATTTTAACTGTGGATGATTAAAATACCAGCCTCCTTGCTAAATTTTAAGCAAATACTGGAGAAAAATTAAAACCTTTGTCAGTTAATTTTAAATTGTTGCTATTTAAAGCATAGCTACTACCTGCAACTAAATCAAAACCATAATCTGTCGAAACCAAATTACGGCCCCAAGTAACTAAATAATACCACATAACGTGGTATTATTCAAATTATTTTCCTAAGTCACTTAAATCAATTACATATTCTCCTTCTTTTGTATACAAATATTTTTCTCTTGCATACTTAGCTACATATTCAGGATCTTGTAATTTTTTTACATCATCTTCTAGATTTGCCTCATCTGTTAATAAAGAAGTATAGACAGATTCGAGTCTTTCTTTCTCCTTTTTATTATCATAGATTTTTTGCCATGTACTAAAACAAGATAAAGTCATCAAACCAACTAATAAAACAAATGTAGCTGCATATAAACATAATCTCATTTTATATTTATTCATGACAATTCCTCCTATTAATTATAATATAGCAAATTATCATTTTAAGTATTATATTTTTTATTGAATAATACTTTCTTTACACGATTTTTTACAATATATCCAGTGTAAGTTCCAATAAAAATTGATAAACATACATAAAAATTAAATATAAAATAGTTATATTTATAACAAAAATATACTAAAGCAATAATAAATAAAATTGCTAAAAAAAATTTTAATATTTTATTTCGATTAATGAATAATTGATAAATTAAAGAAGCTATAATAGAAATAAATATTATTAATAATATATAAATTAATTGATTCATTTAAATAGTTTAGTAATAATAGAATCTCCTACTTTTTTATCTTCAGCATATACAAAAGAATCTATTGTACCTTTAATTGAGACATTGCCATCAATCGTATCCAATTTTATCATTTCAAGATTACTACCCTTAATAAAAATATTTCCCATATTACTTTCAAGCAAAAATTGTTTATCATCAAAGCTCACAATTTTCTTTATACCGCTTATAATTATATTTTTTCTTTCTACAATTTTTACTACATGATTTAAACTGTTATTATTTTCCATTATTATCCTCCTAATTAAATATATTTTCATTACAAAAAAAAATTCACAAAATTGTGAATTAATTTTCTGATTCAACTCTCTTAAGTTCTTCTTCGTATTCTTTTAAGATAGCATCAGTAAACATTTGTCTTGCTTCTTGATTAATTGGATGAGCTATATCTCTATATTCTCCAACGCCAGTTTGCTTGCTTGGCATAGCTAAGAAAAGCCCATTATCTCCTTCAAGAATTCTAATATCATGTACTACAAATTGATTATCTATAGTAACAGATGCAAATCCTCTCATTTTAGAATTTTCTTTTTCAACTACACGTACACGTACATTTGTAATTTCCATCCTGTTTCACCTCTCTATTATAGTTTAATTTTAATACATAAATTGAAAAAAAGCAACAATTTTATCTAGGATAACCTACATACATCATTCCATTACCAACAAGACCACCTATGCCATTTTTTCCATATTTAGTTTTATTCAAAAGTTCCTTTATATCAAGTCTCTTATTTTTATCAGTTAATGCAATATTAACCGCGATGATTGCTGGATCTAATGCATGAATATTTACTCTTTTGGGACTGCTAGCAAAATTTGCTCCACTTTTAATTATGTCTTCATAATCACTTTGACATGCCCCAGCAATTATTACAAGCTTTTCATGACTTTTTTCATACTCACGAGCCTTTAAAACCGATTTCATAAAGTATTTAGAATTTTTATATTTAGATATATCACTGGCATTTGCAAGTTTTCCATAAAAAGCATCATGTCCAGTTATTACTAAAATATCCGGTTTTATTTCTTTTAAAAGGCTATCAATTTTTTGCGGAACTTCAGATTCAGGAATTTTTTTACCAACTGCTAGTACTCCAGCAGATTTATAAAAAGCTAAAGATTTATCAAGATAATCTTGATCACCATCTATATGTAAAATTTTACCAGGAAGATAAAAATACTCATCCCTGTCACCTGTTAAAATATTTACTTCAGGCATTTTTTCTTCTCTATGCTCAGTTTTAACCAAATCTTCTAATGGGGAATCAGCATATAATCTAACATCCATACCCTTAAGATAAGCAATATTTCCTTCGATTTTCATAACTTTAAATATAACATCGTTATTATGACTAGTTCTTGTAACAGCATCACCTATTTGGATTTCCATAAAAATCACCCAATATAGTATATGAAAAACTGCCCATTTAGTTAAAAAAACTTGCTATATAGTATTAGCAAGTTCAACAAATATTTCATATGATAATTCTTCAGATCTAGAAGAAAGTGAATAACCATACTTAGTTAATACACTTTCAACTTTGTTTAAATCATAAGATTTTAAGTTATTTCTAATATTTTTTCTTTTATATTGAAAAGAATCCTTAACAAGTTTATTAAATTTTTCAAAGTCAACAGGTAGTATATTATCTTTTTTAACAAGTTTTATAACACTTGAGTCTACATTCGGAACTGGATAAAATTTAGTTCTAGAAACATCAAATAATTTCTTAATATCAAAATAATAATTTAAAAGTACACTGATTGATCCATATTCTTTTGTCCCTGGTTTAGCAGAAAATCTTTCAGCCACCTCTTTTTGCACCATGAACACCATTTCTTTAACATCTACTCTTGATTCAATAATCGATAAAATTATTGGTGTTGTGATATAATAAGGCAAATTTCCTATAATATATAGATTCTTATAATCGATTTTACTTATATCGTTTTGAATATTTCTTTTTAGAAAATCATCAAAAATTATTTGAGTCTTATCATTTTTTATTTGATTTAAAGTGATTTCTAAATCTTTATCTACTTCGTAGCATATTAAATTTGAATTATACTTAACCAAATTTTTAGTAAGTGCTCCACTTCCTGGACCAATTTCTATTATTAGATCTTCCTCTGCTGGATTAATTGAAGATGTAATATTATTAATAATCGATTTATCGTTTAAAAAATTTTGACCGAATTTCTTCTTAAACACGTGTTTTTCCATAAAATCACCACGTCATAAGTTTACCACAAA
>CAKOPW010000019.1 GCA_934101115.1 uncultured Bacilli bacterium
GATTTTACATTTAAGAAGAATGCTATCATTCCTGGAAATATAGAAACTAATGTTATTGGTCCAAGAGCACTTTGGGCCTCTTTAAAGGTTTTAGCACGTGAAGCGATGCTTATACAAATTCCACTTATCATAAATGCATATGCAACTATTATTAAACCAGCAAACACAACTTGACCGATATTTAAAGTTATATCTACTCCATTATAAATATCAAAGTGACTTCCTGCATACATAAGAGAGAAATATGCAAGGATTAAAGAAATAATTCCTGTTACAATTGACGAAATGGCTACACTTATATATTTTCCAATTATTATACTTTTTGAACTAATTGGTAAAGTAAGCAAAGTTTCTAAGGTTCCTCTTTCTTTTTCACCAGCTGTTGTATCAGTTGCTGGATAAGTTGATGCAACTGTTACTGCCATCATGATAAACATAAAAGCATAACTAACAATATAATTTGCAAAGAAGTTTTCTTCTTCTAAGGTTACGTTTGATAATGTAATAATGTCTAAAACATCATCAGGTTTGATATTTTTATTGATTAAATAATTTTCTTGAAGAATGCTCTTATATTGTTCAAAATAACTACTTATAAGACTTACTGCATAACTTGAAGTATCATTTTCGTAGCCATAAGTTTCATAATGGTTTCCATCCTTAGTAACATATAAATTGATACTACCATCTTTATACATATTTTCAAGTTCTTCTTTTGTACCAGTTATAACATCAATTTTAAAACTATCGGCTAAATATTTTTCAGTTTCATTTAACTCATAAGCAAAACCTATTTTATTGTAATCTTCGATATCTTTATTGACATTGTTTTCAAATAAATAAGACATTCCAATTATAATTAATGGAATCATTAGAGGTACAATTAACATCATTGATAAGGATTTTTTATCTCTAAATATTTCCCTTAACTCTTTTTTTAATATATTAATCATTTTTTACCCCTCCAATCAATGTGAAGAAAGCATCTCTTAAGTTGCTTTGTTTTGTTTGCTTATTGATTTCTTCAGGTGTACCAGAAGAAATAACTTTACCATTATTTATTAATACAACATAATCACAGATGTTTTCTGCTTCTTCCATATAATGTGTTGAATAAATAATTGATGCTCCATTTTTCTTCTCTTCTTTGATAAAATCAAGAATTACTTGACTAGATATAATATCAAGTCCACTTGTTGCTTCATCAAGAATATAGTATTTTGGTTTATGAACTAAGCATCTTGCAATATTTATTCTTTGAGTTTGACCTGTTGATAAAACACCTATTCTTTTATCTATAAAAGTACTCAAATCAAGTCTATTTATAATTTCTTCAATTCTTTTTTCGCTTTCCTCTTTTTCAACTCTATAAATATCAGCAAACATTTTTAATAGTTCACGTCCTGTTATTGAATTATATAGCTTTGTATTTCCAGAAAGATAGGCAATTTCATTCTTTATTTTTAAAGCAGATGAAGAAATCTCCAAACCATCATACAAAATAGATCCGTTAGTTGGAGTAAGAATTCCGGCAATCATTCTCAGTAAAGTTGTTTTGCCTGCTCCATTTGGCCCAAGTACGCCAACAATGCTTCCATCGGGAACTTTTAAACTAATATTATCATCAGCTAGAATAATATTATTTTTTTTAGATTTCTCTTTAAATTGTTTACTCACGTTTTTTATTTCTATCATATTCTCACCTCTTTAATTATTTCATTTAAGCAAATAAAAAGCAACTTAAATATTAGTTACCTTTATAAATTATTTTCATTCCGGTTTTACTTCCATCGTTTAAAGTAAATTCCAAATTATATGTTCCTTCATTTGTTAAATTAACAGTATATTTAAATGTATTAGGCTCTTCGATATCCGGTTCAATATAGTTTACACTTCCATTATTATCAATTGTGGAAGTTAAATCATTATATGTAATATTTTTATCTAAGCTCTTTACTAATATATTTAAAGTTCTTATATTTGTAGTATATTCACTGTATTCCCTCATAGAGTTATTTTCCATTAAATATATTGCAATACGATTTTTGATAACATATAAGTTGCTAGTTGAAGTAATGCCATTATAGTCCATTTGTAATGTTGTCTTACCTAAGCTTTTTCCAGATATTATACCATCTTTAATAGTTGCAATATTTTCATCATCTACTAAAACATCAAAAAAACTTGCTTCAACATTTTCAGGATTAGTGTCCAAACTTAATTGAGCTTTATCATCTAAATAAACGTAATAATTATCATTAAAAAGTTTAGCCGATGATATATAGTCACTGAAAACACTTAAAGTAATTTCAGCCGTTTTATCTTGGTAAGTTGCTTTCAATTTAGTTGTACCTAATTTATTTAAAGCTTTTAACATAAGACCTTCTTTAGTGCTTTTAATGTCAATAATTGTTTCATCATAATCACTGAATTTGATATTTTTTACGTTTATTGATTTTAAACTCATAATCGAAGAAATATCAATAGATTCATTTGTTTTTAATGAATATGTTGAATTAATAAAACCAAGTTTACAATCCTTACATAAATTCATCGTTGTAACTTTTTTAGTAGTTGCTTCTATTCTATCTCCATCTTCATTAGTTATTGGTTTATTTAAAATGGTTAATAAATACATAAGTACAATTATTAAAAATATTCCTATAATTATAGTATAAATAACTGTTTTTAAATTAATTGTTCCATCATCATTTATAAATAATTTTCTCATTTCATCCTCTTTATTACTTTAATAAATTCATAAGTTGATTTTGAAAGTTCTTCTTCTCTTATTTCATCTAAAGAGAATGTTTCAAAATCATAACTGCGATTTTGTTCTTTATTTTCTAGTTTTCCCGATTCTAAATAACCTATGTATCCTAATATTATCCAATCAACATATTCTTTAGTTTCATTATCAAAGCTTTTATTGTGATATGCTCCAATAAATTCACCTATTCTAACACTATAATTTCCAGTTTCTTCAACTATTTCTCTTTTTAAAGCTTCAACAAAATTAACATCACTTTTGTTAACTGATCCACCTATTGCTTGTAATAAACCAACTTCATCTCTGGCACCTGGACCTCTTCTATTTAAAATAACACGTCCATTTTTATCAAAGATAAAACATATTACAGCAACTTTAAATTTTTTTAAAGATTCATCATCAATAATTTTTTCTACTAACTCATCTGTATTCATTACTTCGTCATAAAAAAGCATTTAATCACTTCCTAAAACATTTTATCTATATTTGTTGGTACTTTATCATTAACTATTAAGTTAATGATCTTATCCTCTTTTTCTTGGGAAACTTCCTTACCAGTTAGTTTACTCAACTCTCTAATAATACCACTTAATGTTTTAGGATCTTTCATATTTCCTTCATTAAGTCTACTAGCAATATTTATAATTGATTCCTTACTAACTTTAGTTTTAGCCTTCACCTTGTTAAAGACTTCATCATTAATTTCCATATAAACACCTCTAGTATATTTATATGAATATATGCCCAACTTGTTCGTTATTTTAATTTATAAACATAAGTTAAATCACTTAACATAACAATAAATGTTGCTTCATGATGATTTTTTATATCAAGATAATTTATTGGACATTTGCTTTCTTTGCTTGCATTTAATAGTTCTTTAAAACTACTAACAAAAGTAATTTTCTTATTATCAATTCTTGGAAAACTTTTAACATTTACAATATTCTTATCGTATTTGTGTAGTATTTTTTCTAAACGATAATCGAAAGAATTCTTAGTTGATAAAATATTTCTCAATAGCAAGATAATTATTAATGCAAATAATATTATTGATGAAAGAAGTTCTAAACATATAGCGTAGCAAGTATTTATATCAACTCTTCCATAAATAGTTTCATTTTTCTTTTCATTTACTGGGTTTATAGTTCCATTATTTAAATCTATACTAAGAATAACATCATCATTTTTAGATATGTCCTTACTTAAATAGTTATTATACATTTTGATATCATTTACTAGTACATAATCTATACGAGCTTTTTTACCTTTATAATATTCGTTTTCAATTGCTTTTAAATATTCAACGTAATCTTCACTAAAGTTAATTTCTTTAGTTTCTTTTATGTTTAACACACTTCCATTTACATCTGTTGGAACAACGTCAGTATTGAATAAATCTTCAATAAATAAGTCTTTTTCATCATCACTTATTACAAGTTTTCCAATAATTTTATAATTATCTTTTATTGTTGATTTAATATTTAAAGTCATTGAGTAATTATATAAGACACTTATCTTATCTAAATCATTTAAAGATGTAAATGTTGTTGTTTTATCCTTATTAACAAGTTTGTAATTTGTTGTGTATTCAACACGCGCATTCATTTTTTTTATATATTTATTGCTATCAAAATTGTAAAAAAAGCTTATAAAAAATGCACTTACAAACGTTAATAGCAATAATATAATGATAAATAAACGATATAAATTAACCTTTTTATTCATGAAATCACCCAATTTTATTCTTTTAATTTAATTCTTTAAATAATAAACTTACCCCAATATCAACCTTTTTAGAACCATTGTTATCTTTTAATTTTATTTTTAAAGTTGCTGTATATTTGTCATGAGAAAACAATGTTTCTTTTATGTTATCTATCGATACATCTAAGTTAGCTGTATCTCCAATGATTTTCATACTATCATACACGGCGTCAATGTTTCCGTCATTATAAATTTCTATCTTTTTTTCAAAAGTTTCATTTTCACTTAATTCAGTGTCAATATTTATAATACTTTCTTTTTCACCATCTACAATATATCCAACATCCCAAGTGTTGTTGTAATCAGTTGGAATTGCAAAGGAATTTCCTAAAGTGAATACTCCAATCATTAATAATTCAATAGATAGTAAAAACATTAATAAAAAAATCTTCTTGTCAGTCATAAAACACATATCCTATTCTATATAAATTATACTTTTTAAAAATATATGTGTCAATTGAATATGTTTCCTAAGTGTCAAAAAAGACATAAATTCTTATGTCCTTATTTTTCTAAATATTTTATAACTTCATTAACTGTGTTATTAAAATTATCAAAATCAACATCAAACCACTTAATATCCATTTGGTTATTAAACCAAGTATATTGTCTTTTAGCATAATGCCTACTACGACTTTTTATAAGAGAAATGGCTTCTTCTAAACTTATCTTGTTATCAAAATATTCATATAGTTCTTTATATCCAATTCCAGTCATTATAGCTTTGCTGCGTATACCTTCATCATATAAAGATTTTACTTCTTCAACAAGTCCATCTTCCATCATCTTATCTACTCTTTTATTTATTCGTTCATATAGTTTTTCTCTTGAAGTTGTAAGCCCTATAAATTTGGCATTGAAAAGCAACTTATCTCCGTCTAAAGATGCCTCTTTTTGATTTAATTTTCTTATAAGTCTTTTACGATTGTTTACATGAATATCACTTGATGGATCTTTTTTCTTAACCATCTCTAAAAGTTCTTCATTGCTGTATTCATCAAAATCTTCATAACTTTCTTCTTCAACAAATTTATAATCATAAAGTCCGGCTTTAATATAAAGTCCACTTCCACCAACAAGTATAATATCTTTATCTTTGTTTTCATCAATTACACGTCTTAAATCACGTTGATAATCAAAAATAGTATACATTTCAGTTGGAGAAACTATATCAAATAGTAGATGTGGTACTCCCTCTTTTTCTTCTTCAGTTACTTTAGCTGTTCCAATATTTAAATCTTTATACACTTGCATAGAATCAGCATTTACAACTATTCCATTAAAATGTTTTGCTAAACTAACACTTAATTTAGTCTTACCAACTCCAGTTGGCCCACAAATAACATAGATCACTTAAATCACCTAAGGTTATTATACATAAATTATAGATATTTTAATAGACTTGATTCATTGTTTTCAACTTTAATTTTATTGTTTGCAAGTTCTCTATATATTATTTTACTATTGTTTAAAATTAATTTGTTTTTATTCTTTTTGCTTGCTTTCAAAAGATATTGAGTATTAATTTTAACATTATTTAATGTTACTTCTATTTTAGAGTTTTTTAAACTGAATAAATAGTTATTAACATATATTGTTTGATGATTTCCATTAATTGTAATATTTTTATCCAACTCAATATCTGATAAATCTAGACTATTAAGCAAAGTTATTGTACAGTCATTATCACAAGTATTTATAGCATCTTCAAAATCATGAAAATAATTATCTTTTGTTGCTATATTTGGATAATTTATTTCATAAGTTCCATTATTATTATCAATTGTATAATACTTAAAGCCATCATTAATAGTTAAGCTTTTATAAGATTTGTTAGATAATTTTAAAATTTTCTTAGAATATGACTTAGAATATTCTTCATTTTGCTCATTAAATATTTTCCAACTACTCTTTTTAGATTTTAATAGATTTTTTAAATCATCTTCACTTATATTACTAACTACATTAGGTTCATTAGAATCAAAATATATCTTGTTTTTCTCTACTCTCATAGAAATTGATTTTCTATTTTTTGTTGTAGTTACCACTTTGTTGGCATTCCTTGCAATTGTATTTTCAACTGTTAAAGAAGTTATCTTCTTATCATCCATTAAACCGATGATAAAAACAGCAACTATAATTAAAAAAGTTATCACTGAATTTTTTACTATTTTTTCCATTAAATCAATTCCGTTTCTATAATTAGTATACAAAAAACGTAAAAAAACGTAAATGCATTGAAGTAAATTTCAAGTAAAGTTTACGCAAACTTGATTAATAATCTTTTTTTTGATAGAATACGTTTATTGAAGAAATGGGGATGTTTTATGGAATTACCAAATATAACTATATTAGATGAAAAAGATAAAAGATTACATCAAAGATCAGAAGAAGTTACTTTTCCTCTTGATGAAGATTTGATAAAAACTATACATGATTCTCTTGATTACTTAGAAATGAGTCAAGATGAAGAAATTGCAAAAAAGTATGATTTAAGAGCTGGTATGGGACTTTCAATGTGTCAAATCGGTATAATGAAACGTATATTTGTTGTAAGTGAAGATAACGGTGATGGTACTTTTGAAAGATACGTTGTTATAAATCCAAAAGTATTGAGTCATTCAGAAGAACTTATCTATGTTGGTGAAGGTGAAGGATGTTTATCAGTTAATCGCGAGGTAAAAGGAATAGTCCCTAGATATGCTAGAATGAAAGTCAAAGCTTATAACGAATATGGCGATGAATATATAATTCGTGTAAGAGAAGATATTTCAATTGCTTTTCAACATGAAATGGATCACTTAGATGGAATTCTTTTTGTAGATAAAATTGATCCAAAGAATCCTTTTAAAGATAAAGAAAAAATGAGAGAAATTTAAAAAACTAGTTGAGTTCAATTCAGCCAGTTTTTTTATTTGTAAATAAATTAGTTTTAATTTTTAGGCAAATTAGAAAGTTTTAAAATTTTTTCATTATATTCATCAGTCTTTCTTTTATTTCCTAACGATGAAGAAAGATATTTTAAATAATTGTAAATTACAATTAAATTTGCCTTTTCATAAATGCTTTTTTTCAATAATTGAAATTCATTTTCATCAGTGCAAAAGCGGTTTAAACTTTCTATTGCTTTATCCAATGAGTTTAAGCTTCTTTCAATAATTTCTATTCTTCTTTCTAACTCAATTTTTTTATATTCATGTTGAAAATAGCAATAAAGTTTTATAAGATTAGATATAATAAAATACATTTGGTCAATTTCATCAGGAACTAATTTGTATCCTGATGTTAAGCGATAAAACAGAATTTGGAAAGCATTTTCAAAACATATTTTAGCTTCTTTATAACATTTTCTATTATTACGATTATAAGAATTATTATAGCCTTCTCCCAAACATAACCAAGAAGTAAAATCATTCTTAAAATTTGATAAAGTATTTTCATACATTCCCCATTTTAAATCATTATAAAAAATTTCATTATGTGATATTGCATAATATGTATGAAATCTATCAATGGACTCTCTAAAATCATAACTTACGTTGCCTGCTTTTCCAAGGTTTTCTTCTATCATTGCATATGTTAAAGCTTCTAATCTTGTAATGTTTTTACAAGCTAAATCATTACTTACTCTTTTTATTAGTTCACACTTTTTAATTATTGTTGGAACTAAAACAGGTAAAGGTTCACCTTTTAAACGATTAAAGCAATCATATTTATATAAAGTGATCATTGCAGCTGTTTGAGTATGAACTAATTTTGGAGTTCCAAACTTAGTATCATATTTTTTCATCACATCCAATAAAGCATAAAATATTTCTTCAAAATTTAAATTGGCTTTTATGGGTTGATTAGATTTAACTAATGTGTTAAAAACTTGATATCTTCTATAAACATCTAATACGCATTGTAAGTCAAAAAATTCATCTGAAGATATATATTCTTCATCGCTTAAGTTTCTTAAAAGCCTTTCAGTAAAAAAATATGGATGTACATAACTTTCAAGTGGTGCAATATAAAGTAATGATGAATTTTTATTATAATTATCAGTTAATGATGAAACAAATTGGATTTCAAACTCATAATTAGTAAATTCTTTTGTTGTTTTTGGAGAAAAAGGCCAAGCTATTGAATCATTAATTAGATCAATAAAATTTTCTTGTACTTCAATGCCAGCGAATCTAAAGAAAGTTATAATATATTTTATAACCATTGGATCTACGTCTTTAAAGTATGTTAATCGAATTACATTCATAAAATTCACCTACTTATTTGTAAGAATTATTATAAACTAAGTAAGTTTTTTTGTAAATAAAAAGGATAACTGATAAATATGTTATCCTCTATTTTCCATAGACATCTATATAAATACTTGCTTTTTTCCCTTGATCAGTGTTAGTTATAAGATCACTTCCAAGCCAAAATCTAACTTCTATAGTTTTGCTTTCTCCTTTTTCTAGGGTTCCATAATATAAAATGTGCGTTTTGTCTATTTGTTTTACTTCACGATTATCAATTTTGTAATATACTTTGTCAATCAAATCCGAAGAATTCTTGTCCTTTAAAACAATTTCAAAATTACTTTTTTTTGATTCTTTGTTTGTTATTGTTATCTTATGAATATTGGCTGATTGAACGCCCTCTTCTTTACTCATTGGATAGTTATTTTTATCCTTTTTAGTAGTCTCTATTTTATAACTTATGTTATCTTTTATAACAATATCTCCTGATTTATTATTTAATACATTATAGAATGATATTCCTAAAATTGCTAATATAGATATAAAAGATACAATAAAAACTGATAAACGTTTTTTTATATATTCTTTTATAGTCATTATAAACCAAGTCCCTTTGTTTCACTTATTTCATGGGCTTTTATAGAATGGCTATAATCATAACCTGATATGTCTGAAATCTCTTGGGCTAAAGAACGATACTTGCCTATTAGATCATCTAATAGCATTTCATCTTTGCTTTCTTTAAATGTATTATATAAATTTAAAGCATAACTATATTTTGCTTCAAAGTCAGCTACTTTTTGAGCATTTTCATCAGTTAAGTACACATATGTAGAAGCTTCTTTGATGTAATCATTTAAGTCATCTAATTCATATTCAGGATCTGTTTTTGAATAATCAATTGTATATCCAAAATCACTTAAATGTTCTTCTGGTATTCCATATAAAGTTATTGTTGTTCCTGCTCTTAAACTATTTGGACTTGATAACTTATTTTCATCAGCAATTCTTTCAATTAGCTTATACATTTTATTTGGATCAGTTTGATAACTTGCGACTATTCCGGATAAAGTATCACAGTTTTGAACAACATAATTAGCTTCGTATGTTGCTGGACTTGGAGTTGAGAAAGTATAATCACCACCATCGGCAATTGGATCTTTACTACCTGAATAATGTGGATCACGAACTATATCGACGGATTTTTTTAATAACGCGACTGAACTTACAATTACAAAAGCAGTTCCAGCACGAAATGCGAAATTCTTAATAATTTTCATATCAACTTTTAAGGATCCAATATAAACATTGTTATTTTTTACTTTAATTACTTTTCCCATCAGTACCACCTATTTTAAATTATAAGCGTATTTATTTATTTTATCAATTATTTTACTTTCCCCTTTACAGTTATTCCATCAACTTCAGTTATTAAACAATCAACAAATTTATTATTTTCTTGATATTCATCAAAATGGACTTTTATATAATTACTTGTGAATCCTGAGTAATTATCTTCAACTAATACGGATACTACTTTTCCAATATATTTCTCATAATATTCATGTTCTAAATGGTCGCTTAATTCTAGAATTTCATGAGTACGATTCTTTTTAACTGTGTCATTGACTTGAACCATTGTACTTGCCTTTGTTCCTCTTCTTATTGAATAAGGAAATGTATGAATCTTAGAAAATCCTATATCAACTAAATTTTGTTTAGTTTCATTAAAATCTCCATCAGTTTCTCCAGGAAAACCAACTATTAAATCAGTTGTTAAATTAACATCATCCCTTAAAGATTTAATAAGCTTTGTTCTTTCTTTAAAATAAGCAATATCATATTTTCTATTCATACTTTTTAAGATGTTATCTGATCCACTTTGAATTGGAACATGTAAGTGTGAACAAATTTTTAAGTTGTTTTTAAACTCTTCCATAAACTTATCATTTAGTTCTGTTATTTCAATTGAAGAAATACGAATTCTCTTTAACCCATCAAGAGTACTGATTTTTCTGATTAGATCAACCAAATCAAAATCTTTTCCTGCTCCATATGAACCTGTGTGAATTCCAGTTAAAACAATTTCTTGATATCCATTTTCCACTAAGCATTTTATTTCATCATAAGCAACATCAATATTTTTACTTCTGATATTACCTCTTACAAAAGGAATAATACAATATGAACAAAAGTTATTACATCCATCTTGAATCTTAACAAATCCTCTTGTTTTATGTTCAAAATGATTTATTTTCATATCTTCAAATTCAACATTTCTTAAATCATAAAATAATCTTATTTGTTTTTTTGTTTGCTTAAATTCATCTATTAAATCAAGAATTTTAGTTTTATCTTTATTTCCTATAATAATATCTGCATCAATATCTAAATCTTCATGATTTTGTGTCATACAGCCACATACGATTAAGATGGCATTTTCATTATCTCTTCTCGCTTGACGAATAAGCTTTCTTCCTTTAGAATCAGCTTGATTAGTAACTGTACATGTATTTATTACAATTACATCCGCAAGACTTTTATCATCAATTATTTCGTCTTTATTGTTTAAAAACATTTCTTTTATAAGCTCTGATTCATAAGCATTTACTTTACAACCTAAAGTTTCAACTACTACTTTCATTTTTACCTCCCAAAAAAAAGGTTATAAGATTAACCTTTAAAACTTGCATCAACATAATATATTTGTCGATGTTCTTTAAAATATTGACGTTCAAAATCAGTCATTATATTTTCTATTTTTCTTTCATCATTATGAAGATCCACACTTACTTTATCAAAAGTATACCAATAACTACTTAAGCTTTCTAGAGCTGAAGCAAATAATATTTTATTGTCAGTTTTTAAGATAATATGTTTATTTTTTTTAAATATTCTATCATATAATTTCAAATAGTTTATTGCTGTAAATCTCTTCTTTTCATCACCTTTTTTTGGCCAAGGTTCAGAAAATGTCAAATAGATTGTATCAATTTCACGTCCAAATATTTCAGCAACTTTTAAGGCATCAGCATTGATCATCTTTAAATTATCTAAATGTAAATCCTTAATATTTTTTAAAGCTGTTGCTGTTTGGTTTTTATCAAGTTCTAAACCGATATAATTGATGTTTGGATGAGTCTTTGCCATCTCTATTATAAATGTACCTCTACCCATACCAAGCTCTAAACATATTGGATTATTGTTTTTAAAAAGACTTGCCCATTTACCTTTATAAGCATATGGATTTTTTACTAAATAGGAATTACTTTCCAATATACTATTTGCATTTTTTACCACGTTATAACGCATAATTACACCTCAAAAGTATTTTATCAAAAATTGATAAATAAATCTATAAAAAAAGTAGACAACAAAAGTTATCTACTCATTATCATTAGTTTTTTTGAGTTTCCTATCAAGATCAAACATCATATTATCAATTTGAGCCATTTCATATGCTTCACTTATTTTTTCATTTTCTCTTTCCTCAAGTTCTGACTTTCTAGCTTTATAAAATGAAATAGCATTTTCTTTTTGCTTTAATACCCAAGCTTTATAAGCAACTAAGTCATTTACCATCTTAGCATATTCTTTTTTAAAATAATCATTTAAAACTATATAGCCAGTTCCTTTTATTTGTAAAGGAATATCTTCATATTTATTAGAAGAATTACTTCCAGATAAAAATGGGGAAAAACAATATTTCGTTTTAGATATAATTTCTATAACCGTATCTTCACTTATTCTTTTAAAAATAAACGGATATTTGGGATTTTCATCTAAAGAATATGATTCAAAAGAATATAAATCAGAATGTTCATACGTATTACTGCTAGGAACTATATGATTAATTAATCCAACATATCCAAAATAATCTCCTACTTTAGGCATTTCCTCATAAAGTTCAATTTGATCATAATTATCAATAAAAAACTTCTTTTCAAGATCGGTTCCACAAAAACTATTTTTAAATAATTCATCTTTTTTATTAATAAACTTTCTTTTTGCTTTGCTTTGAACTTCTGTTAAGCTAGGATACATTTCTGTGTTACCTTCAAAAAGGCGATTTATTTTCTTACTGACGCGAGCGTTATTTTCTAGAACTAACTCCATTTTGATACATAATGGACTCTCTTCATAATAACTTAAATAAGGTCCATCACTAAAATCAAAAAACTTTGATGTTGGATTTAAATTTGTACTTAATTTAACTCCACTTGTTAAATCAATAACTTCACGATTATCAACTTTTCTTAAAAATAAAATGTATTTGTCTTCAGTTAAAGGCATTGCTTCAAAAGTTATTTCCGGTTTTCCATAGGAGTTTTTTATCATACCAGTAGGAACCATCGAGTAAATTCGAGCAACACAAATAAAGTCAGCATGTTTATCCATATTATAAAAATTTAAAATATCGCTTGACTTAAAATTTTTAGTAAATTTTTCAGTTAATATATGTGTTAAATTAAGCACCATATTTATTCTTCTTTCCTTTGCTTTTTGATTTTTACTTTTTTTAGTCTTTGAGGTTTTAAAACTTTCTTTTTATTATGAATTACATTATAAATATCGTTATCAACCCTAGCAAGACGTTCAGCATCGTCTGGTTTAAAGTAAAACATTTGTAAAGTATCATTGAAGCACCATTTAAACTGACCTTTGTAACCTTTTATAAGTTCTTCCATCCATTCTATAAACGCGTGTGTTCTTGCTATTTCTTTAGCATATTCAAGTTTAAATTCATCTGTTGGCATTAATAGACAATAATCATCTATTAAGAATGGTGTGTTACAAAAGTCTTCATACCTAGCATTTTCTCGATAATTTCCTTGAAATTGAAATAAAGCACCAGAAGTCACTTCTTGAACTTTGTCCTCACTTATTCGACAGAAAAATAATGGGTACTTAAGTTCTTGCCTCATAATTTCGGGAGTAAAACCAAAGGTAGCGTCAACATGTCCTTCTATTTCTATTAAATTTACATTAAGCGCACATAACAATCTAAGTGGCCCAACATAGCCAAAACATTCACCAACCTTTGGAGTTTCTTTATAAACTTGATACTTCCTAATACCATGAACTAAATATTTATACTCTAGGTCAGTCCCACAAAAATGATATGGTACAAAAGATTCCATTCTATCAACAAACTCCTCTCTTGTATTCCTTGTAATTGATTTTAATGTTGTTGGTTTTAATTCGGCTTCTTGAAGCTCATCAAATACTTTCTTTATATCATCTGTAATTTTAGAAACCACATTTAAATCCGCATATATTAAATCAATTTCTCCAGTCATTGCATCTATTCCATTAGAATATCTAAGAGGTAAATCAAAAGAATTTGGAGCGACATTAACACAGATACCACTTTCTACATCATAAAATTTAGAATCTTCTCTTTTTTCTAAAATTGTAGCATAACTTTGATCAGAAATTGGTTTTTGTCTAATGGTAACCATCAATTCACCATTTTTATTTCTAAATGTTTTATCAGGCCTTAAAGTATTAAATTTACCCTTATATAAGAATTGCTCATTAGCTTTAATATTTTTAATTTGATCATATTTTTCTTTATTTGTTTCTTCAAGAAGTTTTTCTTCCGCTTTAGAAGTTAAAGTTATCATTGTCTCATCTCCTAGGAAGTTATTATATATTTAATTATATTAATCGTCAATAAAAAAAATAGCATCATTTGATACTATTTTACTTCGTAAACACTTACTTTTTTCTTATCTCTTCCACATCTTTCAAATTTAACTTGTCCTTTGATTAATGCGAATAAAGTATGATCTTTACCCATACCAACGTTTTTACCTGGATAAATCTTAGTTCCTCTTTGTCTATAAATTATAGATCCAGCATTGATAACTTCTCCATCAGCTGCTTTAGCTCCTAATCTTCTACCAGCACTATCACGTCCATTTTGTGTTGAACCTTGTGCTTTAACATGGGCGAAACGTTGAATGTCTAAAGAAATTATATTAAATAAATTTAACATTACTCTTCCTCCATTTCAAAATTTATATTTTTTTTGTATTTCAAAGCTAATTCATTAAATAATGACAACATATTAATAATTAAAGTATTTGTTATATCATCATCTTTATTAACTTTTATTGTTACTGTATTTCCATCATCCATATATTCAATACTTTTATCATCAAATCTTAAAAGTGCATTAACACTTGTATACATTATTGATGAAACACTTGCACAAACTATATCTTCTTTATCGCTATAGTTTGCATGTCCAGAAATAGTAATAACGTTTTTTTTCTTTTTGATGTTAATCATAATTAACCTACGATTTTTTTAACAACAAGTTTTGTATATGGTTGTCTATGACCTTTAGTATTACGATATTTTTTCTTAGGTCTATATTTGAATACAACAACTTTTTTAGCTTTACCATGTTTTTCAACACTACATTCAACTTTAGCACCATTTACATATGGAGTACCAATTTTATCTCCAACAGCTAATACAGTATCGAATGTAATATTTTTTCCTGCTTCAGCATCTAGTTTTTCAACATAGATAACATCACCTTCAGAAACATAATATTGTTTTCCACCTGTTACGAATATTGCTTTCATTACTCTAACCTCCTTATAAATTTTTTGAAGACACGCCTTTAAGGTACTAATAATAGTTTATAAACCTTTTTAGTGCGGTTTGTAATGAACACTTACAAACATCTAAATATTACCAAATATTCAAGCTTATGTCAATTTAAATCGGCATATATAAGCCAAATACCATCTATTTATAGCATAAATTGTTTAAAAAATAATAATATTTATTTATCATTTAATAACCAATCTATAACATTTATTTTAGTTATTCCGTCATAGTCAGCTTCTAAATCCATATCTAAAGTTAATAAATACTTAGGATAATGATCACCTGTTTTTTGAAGTGATTTTAATTCTCTTTCTAATACTGCTTCATCTCTAACAGATAAAGCAACTTGATAATATTTTAATCCATCTCTATTTTCACATACGAAATCGACTTCTAAATCATCTACTTTTCCAACATATACCTTGTATCCTCTTCTTAATAGTTCTAAATAAACTATATTTTCCAATATATGTCCCATATCACTGTCGGCTTTTTTACCTAATAAATAACTTCTAAGGCCTTGATCTACAACATAATATTTATAGTCTCTTGCAAGTAAACTTTTGCCTTTTACGTCAAACCTCTCAGCTTTATATATTAAAAAACTATCTATAAAAGCAGAAATATAGTTTTCAACGGTATGATTACTTGTTGATATTCCTTTACTAGTAAGAGTATCACTTATTTTTTTTGTTGATATTGGACTTCCAATGCTATCAAACATAAATTTTAATATACTTTCTAAAAGCATTCTATCTGTAATATTGTTTCGTGTTATTATATCTTTATAAACTATTGTAGTAAAAATTCCTTCTAAATAAGTATCCAAATCATTTGGATTGTCTTGCAATATTGGAATATTTCCAGGCATTCCACCATTTCTCATATAATCTAAAAAATATTCATAATTACTTTTTTCTTTATTTGGAAAAGCACTTAAATATTCTTTAAAAGAAAGCGGTAACATTTTTATTTCAACATATCTTCCAGATAACAACGTCGCAAGTTCACCAGATAAAAGGTATGCATTTGATCCTGTTATATAAACGTCAATATTTTTCTTTATATATAAACTATCAACTGCTTTTTGAAACATCGGAACATTTTGAACTTCATCTAAAAAAACATAGTATTGTTTTTTAGAATCAATTTTTTTAATTATATAGTCATAAAGTTCTTTATAGTCTTCAAAACTATACATAACATCTTCCAAATTTATACTAATTATTTGATCTTCATCTACGCCAATTGACTTTAAATAATCTATAAATAGTTCAAATAAAGTAGATTTTCCACATCTTCTTATTCCTGTAACTACTTTTATTAAATCTTTATCTTTAAATCTTTTTAACTGTTCTAAATATTCTTTTCTCTCTATCATAGTTTTTCACCTCTGTATTAAGTATATACTAAAAGTACAAAGTTATCAAGTTTTGGAAATATTTTTCCAAAAGTAGTCAATTTTACCAAGTTTTGGAAATGTATACTAATTACTAAAATAATTATTTAAAGCTTTATATTCTTCTATATAAGTGTTTCCATATTTAATATAATTATTTTTACATTTATAAATACTAAATAAATTATCAACATATTTATCTTTTTTATAGACATAACTATATAAATGTCTTTCAAGCAAGAATTTATTATATAAATAATTTATATATAAAACATTTCTTACATTTAAAAAGTATAGAAAGACAAATATATAAATATTCTTTGTATAAAAGAAAAATAGAAATATAAAAATAAATGAGATGATATAAGAAATATTTATTACTTGTTTATATTTAATAAATCTTTCTATTAAAGATAAGCTTATTTTATAACCATCTAGAGGATTTATTGGTAATAAGTTAAAAATAATTAAACTAATATTTAGTTTATAAAATATTTGATAACTATAACTACTACTATAAGGAACTATTTTAAGTAAAATAAGCTGCATTAAAATACCAGATATACTTATTAAAAACAAATGATTACTTTTAATATTTAAATTTATATTGGTATCTATTATTCCTCCAGTTGGAAGTATTGTAATTGAGTTTATTTTATATCCAAGGATTTTTATCATTATTACATGACCTATTTCATGCATAAACATTATAGATAAAAAAATAACTAAGTAATTTATATAACCGGATAAAATAAGCAATATATAAAATACTAAAGTTAACATATTAAATGAAATCTTCATAGTTATAATACTCATTATCTTTACTTATAGTTAAATAAAAATAATTTCCTAAAGTACTTCCTATAATCGTATTTTTTTCTATATAATCATACATTTTAACATTGATATTTTCTATATTACTAAAAGTATAATCAAAGCCATCATCACTTCTTATAATGACACTCATACCTAGATCATCAATATCACCAATAAATGTTACTACTCCATTTTCTAAAGAATTTATTACATAATTATTATCCGTAATAAATTTATATGAATTATTTACTTTTTCTACGCTTTTATATTCTAGTTTTTCACTTACTACAAAATGTTCTTTATTAGTAATTCTTCCAAGTATCTTATTTGTTTTACTTCTAATATAAGTAAAATCTATTGAATTATCAAAAACAATAGATGATACTTTTTTATATAAAGAATCATTATTAAGAAGTAAAAATAATATTAAAAAAATTATAATTGAAAAAATAGTTCGTAATAATAAACTATTTATGTATTTTTTTTCTTTCATAAGCTTCTCCTACATAATTATATTTATAAAAATATAATAAAATGATTAAAAGAAGGTTTATAAAATATGAATTTAAATCATTTGAAATAATGAAATAATAAAAAGTAAAAGTAGAAATATACATAAGTAAATTAAACCTAGCATATTTAAATAAAACTTTGTCAACTAAATACATTATAAAAAATGAGAATATTAAAAATAGATTAGGATTCATAATACTTAGTATAAGACATGAAAATATAAATGAAATTATATCCATAAAGTGAATTCGCATTAAAAATAAAGTGATGTTTATTCCTGTTAAAGAAAATATTAAAGTATCAATAATAATAAAGATCATATTAACCTACCACATATAAATAGTTGATATTATTAAAATCAACATCACTTTTTACATATAATATTTTTTCAATGTCAGTTATTTTAATATCAGCAACTTTTCCAATATATATTTTTTCTTTAACTTCACCTAAAGTTGATGTATAAACAGAATCATTTATTGATACATCATCATAATTAGATATATTTTTTATAACTAAATATCCTGATTCGTATCCACTTAAAGTTCCATAAGATGAATTTATATTAACGGATAAATTTTTAACTCCTGTTAAGAGAGTTGCATCACTTACTTTATCTTTAACAGATTTAACAAGACCAACTAAACCAAATTCATTTATAAGAATATCATTTACTTTAATGTTATCCGTATTAAATATTCTTATTTCATCACTTGTATAACTTAATCTATAAGACATACGAGTTAAAGAATAATCATAATTTGCATAGTTTTTTAAATTAGTTATACTTTTTAATTCTTGTTCAAAATATTCACATTTTTCTTTTAAAATATTGTTTTCAGTTACTAAATTATTATTTTCTTTTTTCACACTTGTATTTATCAATCCAAATAGATAAAAAATGTTATTTCTAAATATAAAAATAAACAAAAAAACAATAAATAATATAATTGTTTTAAAATATAGCTTTGAATTCGTCATAGAAACTATAGTACTCCTCTCCATTTGTAATTATATGGTCAAGCAATGGTATTCCTAGCATATATCCACTTTGAATAAGTTTTTCAGTTATATTTTTATCTTCTTCACTTGGTAATACATTTCCAGATGGGTGATTATGCATTACAACAACCGCGCTTGCTTTAGCTTTAATAGCTTCCAGAAATACTTCTCTAGGATGAACAATGGACGCATTATTGGTTCCTATAAATAATATTTTATAATTTATAAGACATTTTTTATTATCTAAAAAAATTGCTAAGAACTTTTCTTGATTTTCATTTATAAAAAATTTTTTAAAGACTTCATGAATTTTTTCTTTATTTGATAAACTCATATTAACTTTGGCTTCCTTAGTATAAACTCTTTTACCAAGCTCAATACTTGCAAGAAGCGTGATAGCTTTAACGGGACCAACACCTTTTATATTAGAAAGTTCTCTTACTCCTAAAGATGATAAATCATTAATGGATTCAATATTATTTAAGATATTAATTGAAACTTCTTTAACTGAAACATCTTTTATTCCATTTCTTAAAATAATACTTAATAAATCAACATTGCTTAGATTTTCTACTCCGTATTCCAGCATTCTTTCTCTAGGTTTTTCACATTCTGGTAAATCTTTTATTAACATAACTATACCTCCGAATATATACTTATTAGTTTTTTATTTAACTCAGAAAAAGCAATTTCTGATGTTGTATTTTTCATAAGTTCTTCATATTTTGTAAGTTCATTTTTGTAGTTTTCACTTGCTCCTACTTCTTTAATGTAATAGTAAATCTTTTTATGATCTAAACAATTTATCATTTTATTGATATTAGCTTCATCTCTTAAAACAGAGTAATAAACATAAAAGTAACCATTTTCATTTATCACTTTAG
This sequence comes from uncultured Bacilli bacterium, assembly GCA_934101115.1. Classification (GTDB taxonomy): domain Bacteria; phylum Bacillota_I; class Bacilli_A; order RF39; family UBA660; genus CAG-582. Next base: position 20,017 of record CAKOPW010000019.1, read on the forward strand.
CATCATATTTTTGAGCTAAATCAACTGCCGATGATTCTTCCTTAAATGCACCTAATTGAAAGGCTTTAAGAGATGTATTTGTACTTATCACAGGAACTTCCGTCTTAGCGTTAAAAAAGTATGATATTGCAATTGCAAAAAAAGAACCTAAAAGAATCATAAATATATTTTTCATCCACATCACCAATTAAAATATATCAAACCAGTATTAAAATATTTGTCGAAAAAGAGCATAAAAAAACATAAATAGCAAAGTATCTATGTATTATTTTTCTTTTTCTATAAAATTTATGAAGTGATTTAATTTAGGTAAATCTTTTAAATAAAAACGATAAAATTCGTATGTCATACGTTTTACATATTTTAATTTATCTTTTAAAGTTTTGTTTCCAACATTACCTCTTTTGTAACTTTGAAAAAATGATCTAAAAACTGATGTTCTTTTTATTATAAATGGAAATTTTGAAAGGAATTCTTGATCACTTTTACAAAACATATCGCTTCCTTCATAAATAAAAAGATTATCAGCATGTTCTAAAGCGTAATCAATTATTACTTTATCAAATTTTTTTCGATATTCCTTTTTTTCTTCTTTTGATAGATTGGATTTGCGCCACTCATTGTTAAGAAAATATTCTTTTGTTTCTGGATATTTTTCTTGAAATAAATTTACAAAAAACTTACTTGTTTCATCATCATAACAGTCACTCCAAGCTAAATAATCTTGGATTATTACTGTGGCATTATACTCTTTACCAAGTTTTCTTGCTAATGTTGATTTTCCTGATCCAACTAATCCAGTTATTAGCAAAATATTAGTTTTTTTACCATAATCTTCTAAGTTATGTTTATAGTCTTCTTTAGTTTTAAAAAAATGTACTTTAATTTTGTTTTTCATATTCAACACTTCCTAATACTATTTTAGTATAACATGAATTCTTATCAATAAAAAACTACTAAGAAAGTTAGTAGTAAAATAGTTGTGAACTATGCAACTTTAAATGCTGGAGATATACCTATTGTATCATTAGCTTCGTAATAACTCCAACCACCAAGAACATTGGCACTAAAAAAACGAGTATCACTATTGATAAATGAGGAACGAAACCACCATTTAAGGTCTGCCCCATTGTATTGCTTTTTAGCTGCTTCATAAATATTTGTTGTTAGACCTTTTTGTTTATAGTAATCTAATTGTTTTGTTTCATTATATGATGCATCATAAACGCTTGTTTTGTTATCTTTTTCATCCTCATACACTTCGTGAGAACTTAAGAAATATAATTTATCGTTTGTCTCAAAATTGTTTGAATCATTCTTCCCATGTCCAGATATTACTTTTGTTGAAGCAATTACATTTTGCAATTCACTTGGAAGTGCATTATATATTGTTCCATTTACATATGTACGTATTTCTGAAGCTTCCCATCCTCCTAAGTTTGTTGCTGTGCTGTTAAATTTTTGAGTTGTTATTACATCGGTAAACTCTACTACAAATCCACAAGCTGTTTCACTTGTTTCTCCATTTGTACATTCACTCATATTTGATATACGAACTTCATGTGTTCCAAAATCGCCTAAGTCAACAACTTTAGTATCTCCTAAATTATATTTACTTGTGTTTCCTGTTTGTACTGCTTTTTGTATCGTTTTCCATGAATCACTTGTGAATGATACTGGATCTGGAATGTTTTCTTTTCCTATAGTATCTCTTTCTACAGCAGTGAATTCTAATTTACATGTATATTCTTCACTTACTTCTTCTGTTGATGTTTTATCTAGTGTAATTGTTAATGTTCCATTTATACTTTCTTTTGCTTTTACAACTGTTGCATCATTTTCAAGTTTGTTTTTGATACTTGTATATTTTGATGTTGTTCCGTCTTTCGGTACACATGTAACACGCACTTCTGCATCATA
>CAKOPW010000020.1 GCA_934101115.1 uncultured Bacilli bacterium
TAAAATTGGTTGTCTACGAATACCCTCAATTGTCTACTTTAAGTTTACCACTGCAAAACGACAAAAGAGATGTAAAAGAAAATAAACTCCTTGAAAATCGGGGGGGGTATTATAAAATAAAGGAAGAATAGGTGTGTGTAAAAATGAAGAAAAGGAGTGCAATAATAGTTGCAATTATTTTGATGTCTATTGGATTTGCAAGTATTTCAACAATATTAGTAATAAATGGAAACGCAAAAATAAGCGAAAACAATGATGACTTCTCAGTAATTTTTACGGCCGCAAGTTTAGATGGAAAAGATGTATATTCAACAGTAATAGATGATACAAAGAAGATAATAACATTTACAACTAGTGAATTAAAGACATTAAATCAAACAAGCGAGTTAACATATGAAGTAACAAATAATTCAAATCAATATGATGCAGAAATAAGTGTAACATGTGTACCAAAGGACGGAACAACAGCAAAATATACAAGTATCAAAAACAAACTAGATAATGATGCACCAGTAGTTAAAGCAAAGAATACATTAAATGGAACGTTAACAGTAACATTAGATAAAACATCAATAGAAGAAGTAAGTGAAGAATATACATGCAAATTAGAATTTAATGCAACAGGAAGAGATGAATATGCATACACTGGTGATAATGTGTGGAATTTTGACTATACGGGAGGAGAACAAGTATTTACTGCTCCAGTAACTGGAATATATAAGTTGGAGATTTGGGGAGCACAAGGAGGCAACTCAGATACAACTATCACCACGAAATATCCAGCATTTGTTAATTATGTAGGAGGCTATGGTGGCTATTCACAAGGAGAATTGTTTTTAAAAAAAGATGATTCACTATATATAAATGTAGGTGGAATGGGAGAAGATGGTGGATTTAAAGACACTAGAAGTATAGGAGGCTATAATGGTGGAGGATCTGGAGGCTTAGGTGCTCGTGATTATTGGCTAAATACTAGACGTGAAACTTATCCTATCACATCAGCCGGAGGCGGTGGAGCAACCCACGTAGCAACTAAATCAGGATTATTATCAACACTAGAAAATTATAAGGATGAAATAATTATTGTTGCCGGTGGAGGAGGCGGATCAGTTCCTGCTCCAGTCCTTTCTGGTTCAGGAGGCGGAATTTCCGGAGGTCTTGGTTATGTTTATAATGGTACATATGTAAATGGAGGTAGCCAAGTTTCAGGATATGCTTTTGGTCAAGGACAAATGGGCCATGACTCTATTCAAGGAACAAATGGAGATGCTGAAGGTTCCGGAGGCGGAGGTGGTGGCTTCTATGGTGGTTTTTCTTATCAAGGAGTTGAAACTGCATCTGATGCTGCTGGAGCCGGTGGATCGGGTTACATTGGAAATACGTTACTAATAAATAAATCAATGTATTGTTATAATTGTGAGGAATCAGCTGAAGAATCAACTAAGACAATAAGTACCACATGTACAAGTACAACACCAACTGAAAATTGTTCAAAGCAAGGAAATGGATATGCACAAATTAGTTTAATAAAGTGACAGGAGATATTGTAATGAAACAAAAAAGAATGATATTAATATTAACTATTTTATTAATGAGTATAGGATTTGCAGCAATCTCAACGACATTAGTAATAAATGGAAATGCAAAAGTAAGCGAAAACCAAGAAGATTTTTCAGTGATTTTCACAGCCGCAAGTCTAGATGGAAAGAATGTATATAGTTCTGTAGTAGATGATACAAAGAAGATAATTAATTTCTCAACAAGTGAATTAAAGAAATTAAATCAAACTTCTATTCTTACATATGAAGTAACAAATAGATCAAGTCAATATGATGCAGAAGTGCGTGTTACATGTGTACCAAAGACTGGAACAACAGCAAAATATACAAGTATCAAAAACAAATTAGAAAATGATGCAACGAAAGTATTAGCAAAAAGTTCAGTAAATGGAACATTAACAATAACACTAAATCAAGTGGCAACTGAAGCAGTTACAGAAGAATACACTTGCAAGCTAGAATTCAATGCCGCAGGAAGAACAGAAGTTGGTAAGTATACAAAGATTAATAAAGGTAGTTATATTTTAGTTAAAGATACAGAAAACGCATCTTATGATGCAGAAGTAGGTGATACAATAACTGTAGGTAGTGAAAACTTTTATGTTATTTCTAATGATAACCATAAAGTAGCTGCATTAGCTTACTATAATTTAAATGTTGGGGATTATGCAGTTGAAGGAACTAAAGGAATTCAAAATGAACAAGCTAAAGGTAACTACGATGGTGGAACGACTCAATATCCAGGAGCAGTTGCTTTTGCTGATGTATCTGGATGGGATTATAAAAATGCAACAAAAATTGATTTAATGGATTATGAAGGTCCGATAAAAACAGCCTTATATGATGAAACAAGCGGCTATCAAAAATACGTCCAAAATTTAGGATTAAATGCCACAGTAAGATTAATCTCAAGACCTGAGCTTGAACAATTGGGTTGTTCATCAGAAAATCACGAATGTTTGTCAAGTAAATATAGCTGGATATATTCAACAACATACTGGACATGTTCTCCAGATCCAATTCAATCAAGTGTGATTTGGTTTGTTGCTTACGACGGAGGATTTGGACGCTACGCATATTTTAAGAATACGGATTATGGAGTTCGACCAGTAATTGAATTTACGGAATAAACTAAGTGGAGGTAAAATATGAAAAAGAAAAGTATACTTTTAGCAGCAATTATTTTAATGTCCATTGGATTTGCTACAGTATCAACAACATTAATAATAAATGGAAATGCAAAAGTAAGTGAAAATTCAGATGATTTTTCAGTAATATTTACAGCAGCCAGTTTGGATGGAGAAGATGTATATTCAACTGTTGTAGATGATACAAAGAAGATAATTAATTTTTCAACAAGTGAATTAAAAACATTAAATCAAAGATCAGTACTTACATATGAAGTAACCAATAACTCAAGTCAATATGATGCAGAAGTAAGTGTAACATGTGTACCAAAGAATGGAACAACAGCAAAATATACAAGTATAAAAAACAAATTAGAAAACGATGCAACGAAAGTATTAGCAAAAAGTTCAGTAAATGGAACATTAACAGTAACGTTAGATCAAGTATCAACAGAAAGTGTTACAGAAGAATACACTTGTAAATTAGAACTTAATGCTATAGAAAGAACAGAAGTTGGTAAATACACAACTATTAATAAAGGTAACTATATTTTAGTCAAAGATACAGAAAATGCATCTTATGATGCTGAAGTAGGTGACACAATAACTGTAGGTAGTGAAAACTTTTATGTCATTTCTAATGATAACCATAAAGTAGCTGCATTAGCTTATTATAATTTAAATGTTGGGGATTATGCAGTTGAAGAAACTAAAGGAATTCAAAATGAACAAGCAACAGGATTTTATGTTGGAGGAACAAGTCCTTATCCTGGGTCAGTTAAATTTTCTGATAATTATGGTTGGTCTAATTTAAACAATCAAGAAATAGATATCAAACAATATGATGGTCCGGTAAAAACAGCTTTATATGATGAAAAAAGTGGATATGAAAAATATATTAAAGAATTAGGTTTGAACGTTAACGTTAGACTTATTTTAAAAGAAGAAATAGAATCTTTAAGATTTAAATATTCTTGGATAAGCTCAAGCTCATATTGGACAGGTTCGTCAGATGAGGATTATGCCTATAGTGTTTGGTTTATGTATTCAAACGGAAGTTTTTATAAAAATAATTATGATATATCAACTAATTATGGAGTTCGACCAGTTATTGAATTTACAGAATAAGCTAATTGGAGGTAAAAAATGAAAAAGAAAAGCATGCTTATAGTAGCAATTATTTTGATGTCAATTGGATTTGCCGCAGTATCAACAACATTAGTAATAAACGGAAATGCAAAAGTAAGCGAAAATGAAGAAGATTTCAGTGTAATCTTTACAGCAGCAAGTATAGATGGAAAAGATGTATATTCAGCTGTTGTAGATGATACAAAGAAAATCATAACATTTGAAACATCAGAATTAAAAACATTAAATCAAACATCAATACTTACATATGAAGTAACCAATAACTCAAGTCAATATGATGCAGAAGTAACAGTAACATGTGTACCAAAGGACGGAACAACAGCAAAATATACAAGTATCAAAAATAAGTTAGATAATGATGCGACAATTGTAAAAGCAAAAGAAAGTATAAACGGAACGTTAACAATTACATTAGATAAAACATCAACAGAAGAAGTTGCTGAAGAATATACATGCAAATTAGAATTTAATGCTGTAGAAAGAACAGAGATTGGAGTTAATAAAAATTATAAAGAAAGTATACTAAATGGAGCAGATCCAGTAATAAGCGGAGATTTAATACCAATAATACTAGCAGATGATGGAACAGTAACTTATGCAGATACAAATACTAAATGGTATTCTTACGAGAATAGGGTTTGGGCTAATGCCGTAGTACTTAAAGACAATGTAAACTATAAAGTTGGAGACATAATAAATGAAGATGATATAAAACAATATTATGTATGGATACCAAGATATAGATATAAACTATGGAATGTAGACAGTGACACAAATGATGGTGCTGAGCAAGCAATCAATATAATTTTTGAAAACAAGGATACAAAAGAATCAACTGGTACAAAAAATGGAGAGTGGCTAACACATCCAGCATTTACAAGTTTTGATACAAATGGAATTTGGGTAGGCAAATTTGAAACAAGCTATGACGAAGAAACATTTACCAATTCAAGTAAATTTTTAACAACAAATCCAAATACAAGTGGAGCAACAAATGCTTCTAATATTATAATTAAACCAAATGTTAGAAGTTTAACAAATAAAACAGTAAGTGAATTTTATACTTTAGGAAGAGAAATAAATAAAGATCTAAATTCCCATATGATGAAAAATATGGAATGGGGAGCAACAGCATACTTAACGTATTCTTTATATGGGAAATGTACAGCTTCAAGTTGTGAAGAAGTATACATTAATAATATTACTACAGGATTTAGAAAAAGCTCATCCTTATTTACTGGTCAATGGGAAGATGGAGCAAGCATTACTGGATGTAGTGGCTCTACTAGTAGTGCAGATATAAACGGAAATAAAGATAAATGTGAATCTGGACATGCATATAATGAAAAAAATAATAAAGCTAGCACAACAGGAAATGTAAGTGGGATATACGATATGAGCGGTGGAAATCGCGAATATGTTATGGCGGTTTTGACTGATACTAATGGTAATCCCATGAGTGGTACGAGTGAAAAATATAATTCTGGTTTTAACGGAGTTTACGGAACACCATTAAACAATAGTCAAGAATCTTTGGCGAAAACAAATGGTATAGATTTTCCTATTGATGAAAGATACTATGAAGTTTATGAAGCAAATTCTTCAACACTTGGTGAAGATATATGGTATAAATATACTAACAGCAAGCTTGGAGACGCAATGAAAGAAGTTAGTATTTCAAAAAATGATGATCAAAGTGGAAATCGTTGCCTTTGGTTTGAAGATTACGCAAATTTTGCAACGCATAAAAGTCCATGGTTTGTTCGCGGAAGTTCGTTTGCTGATGGAAGTGGAGCAGGAATTGTCCATTTTACAAGAAATGATGGAGGAATTCATGTTAATCGTACTTTCCGCGTAGTTTTAGCGATATAGAACTTAATTAAAATAATTAAATTATAAAAATTTAAATAAATTAGCACTCTAGTATTGACAAGTGCTAATTTTTATTTTATACTTATTCTAGCACTTGGGAAATATGAGTGCCAGGAAGTGATAATTTTGGGAGAAAGACAGGAAGAACTATTAAAGGAAATAGTCGAAACTTATATTCAAACATTTAGACCAGTTGGTTCAAAATCTTTAGTTGATAAGTTTAATGTTTCAAGCGCAACTATTCGTAATGATATGGCTGAACTTGAAAGTCTTGGCTATATTGAAAAAGAACATACTTCTAGCGGAAGAATTCCATCAGAAGCAGGTTATAAATATTATGTCAATAACTTAATGAAACCTAAAGAGATAACTGGTGAAGATGTTATAAAACTTCAACAAATACTTTCAAATAATGAACTTGTAGTATCAGATGCTGTTACAAAATGTATGGAGATTATAAGTGATATAACTCATTATACAAGCGTTGTTATTGGACCTTCAAAAAGTGATAATACTTTAAAACAAATAAGCATTATTCCTATAAATGAAGACGAAGACGAAAAACGTGTAGTTGCACTTTTAGTTACTAATAAAGGAATTGTTGAAAATAAACAAGTTATTATTCCGGACAACATCAATATGAAAGAACTAATTAAAACTAGTGAAATAATTAATAAATTCTTAGTTGGTACTCCAATTGATAAGGTTCCAGAAAGACTTGAACTTGAAGTAAAACCAAAAATCAAAGACGTTATTAAACGTTACGAAGAGGTTTGTAGTTTTTTCCAAAATGCATTTCATGACTTTACTATGGATAACTCAGATATTATATTCAGTGGTAAAACCAATATCCTTGATTATAAAGAATATGAAGAACCAAGCAAATTAAAAGAAATGATCAGCAAACTTGAAAATCAAGAACTTGTTAAGAACATTAATACAACTGATGAAGGAATTAATATTTATATTGGCGAAGAAACTGAATTTGATAAAGATGTTACCATAATAAAGACTCATTACAAGGTAGGAAATGATGAAGGTACACTTGCAATCATCGGTCCAAAGAGAATGGAATATGATAAAGTTGTAACTTTACTTAATTTCTTAAAAAATTATATTGAAAAATAATGGAGAGTGACCTTATGAACGAGGAAAAAGAAAAGAACAATAAAAAAACGGAAGTAAAACATGAAAAAACTCCAAAAAAAGATAAAAGAAATGAAGAAATAGAAAAACTAAAGCAAGAAGTTGCTGAAGAAAAAGATAAGCGTATGCGTATGCAGGCTGAAATGATGAACATCAAAAAAAGAAGTGATGATACATTATCAAGCTATATGAAATATGCTAATGAAGACATACTTAAAAGCTTGCTTCCAATAATTGACAATTTTGAACGAGCATTAAGTATGGAAAACGATGAAAATCGTGAATTCTTAAAAGGATTTGCTATGATATATACAAATATTTTAAATATATTAGAAGCAAACGAAGTTAAAGAAATAGTTTCATTAAATGAAGCTTTTGATCCAGAAGTACATCAAGCTGTATTGACAGAAAAAAGCGAAGATGTAGAAGCTGGAATAGTAATAGAAGTTTTACAAAAAGGATATAAATATAAAGATAAAGTACTTAGACCAGCCATGGTAAAAGTATCTGAATAGGAAAGGTGATAAATTATGGGAAAAATAATAGGAATTGACTTAGGAACAACAAATAGTTGCTGCGCTGTACTAGAAGGTGGCGTTCCAACTGTAATTGCAAATGCTGAAGGGGATAGAACAACTCCATCTGTAGTTGCATTTACTAAAAAAGGTGATGAGCTTGTAGGTATTCAAGCAAAAAGACAAGCAGTTACAAATGCTGATAATACAATTGCTTCTATAAAAAGACTTATGGGAACAAGTAAAAAAGTAAAAGCTAATGGAAAAGAATACACTCCAGAAGAAATCAGTGCTAAAATTTTAGCTAAGATTAAAAAAGATGCTGAAGCTTACTTAGGAGAACCTGTTACAAAAGCAGTTATTACAGTTCCAGCATACTTCAATGATGCTGAAAGACAAGCAACTAAAAATGCTGGTAAAATTGCTGGACTTGAAGTTGAAAGAATTGTAAACGAACCAACTGCAGCTGCATTAGCATATGGACTTGATAAACAAGATAAATTACAAACAATTCTTGTATACGATTTAGGTGGTGGAACATTCGATGTATCTATCCTTGAATTAGGTGATGGTGTTTATGAAGTTAAAGCAACAAGTGGTAATAATAGACTTGGTGGAGATGACTTCGATAAACGCATAATGGATTACATTGTTGATGAAATCAAGAAGGAAACTGGTGCTGATGTTACTGGTGACCAAATGGCAATGCAAAGAATTAAAGACGAAGCTGAAAAAGCTAAAAAAGATCTTTCAAATGCTACAATGGCTACAATTTCACTTCCATTTATTGCACAAGTTAATGGTTCACCTGTTAACTATGAAGGCGAATTATCTCGTGCTAAATTTGAAAGCTTAAATAAAGACTTATTTGATTCAACTCTAGATTCAGTAAGAAAAGCTTTAAAAGATGCTAAATTATCTGCATCTGATATTGATCAAGTTGTATTAGTTGGTGGATCAACTCGTATACCTTATATTCAAGAACTTGTTAAAAAAGAATTAGGAAAAGAACCTAATAAGAGTGTTAACCCTGATGAAGTTGTTGCTATGGGTGCTGCAATTCAAGGTGGTGTATTAACTGGTGAAGTAGAAGACTTAGTACTTCTAGATGTAACTCCACTTTCACTTGGTATTGAAACTCTTGGTGATGTTATGACTGTATTAATCCCAAGAAATACAACAATTCCAACAAGCAAGAGTCAAGTATTCTCAACTGCACAAGATAATCAACCAGCAGTAGATATTCATGTATTACAAGGTGAAAGACCAATGGCTGCTGATAACAAGACACTTGGAAGATTCCAATTAACTGATATACCTCCAGCAAGAAGAGGAATGCCTCAAATCGAAGTTACATTTGATATCGATGCTAATGGTATCGTTAATGTTAAAGCAAAAGATTTAGGAACTGGAAAAGAACAAAAAATCACAATCACTTCTAATACTAACTTAAGCGATGAAGAAATTGATAAGATGATGAAAGAAGCAGAAGCTAATAAAGATGCTGATGAAAAGAGAAAAGCATTAGCTGATGCTAAGAATGAAGCTGATCAAACTATATTTGCAGCTGAAGGTGCTGTTCGTGATTTAGGTGAAAAAGTTACTGAAGATGAAAAGAAAGAAATTGAAGAATTAACAGCTGATTTAAGAAAAGCACTTGAAAGCGACAATGTTGATGACATTAAAGATAAAACAACTAAATTAAACGAAAAAGCTATGGCTTTAGCTGGAAGAGTTTATGAAGAAGCAGCTAAGAACGCTCAAAATGCTCAAAACGCTGAATCATCAAACAATGATCAAGCTGAAGATGTAACAAACGCTGAATTTGTTGACAAAAATTAAAATTGAAAAATAGGAGTTTAAAAGTTCTAGTCACCTAGAACTTTTAGACAATTTACAGGAGTGGATCAAGTGAAAAGTTATAATAGTAGAAAAGAAGTACCTGAAAAATATAAATGGGATTTATCCAATTTTGTTAAAGATGAAAAAGATTATCAAGATAAAATAGTTTTTGTTAAAGAAAATTTAAAGAAATTAAAGGACTTTGTAGGTTGTACTAAAGACAGTAAGAAATTACGTGAATATATGGAATTTGATACTGAATTAGGTGGATGCTTAGAAAGATTGGATGCTTATACATATCTTCTTCAAGATGAAGACTTAGCAAATGATGAAGCCAAAGAAAAAAGATTAAATGTACTTAATCTATTAACTGAATATGTATATGAGTCAAGTTTCTTTACACCAGAATTAATCGCTTTAAGTAAAGAAAAGTACGAATCTTTATTTAAAGATGAATCTTTGCTTAAATATAAAAGTTATTTGGATGAGAGCTATCGTTTTAAAGATCATTCTTTGACTGAAGATGAGGAAAGAGTTGGTTCTTTGTTAACAGGAAATCTTGGTACATATTCAAGCATTCAATCAACTATTTTAAATAGTTGTAATGATTATGGTAAAGTAACTTTAGAAGATGGCACTGAAGAAACTCTTACTTTAACTAATTATCGTAAGTTAATGAAAAAAAGTGGAAGAGAAAAACGTAAAGAAATTTATTTACAATTTCACAGTGTTGTTAGAAGATATGCCCCAATTATTGCAATCGCTTTAAATGATTATGTAAAAGAGCATGTTGCTATTGCCAAAATATATCATTTTAATAGCTCATGGGAGAGAAAACTATTTTCTATAAAATTACCTGAAAAAGTCTTTGACACATTAACAAGTGTTGTTGAAGAACGTAAAGACCTTAATATAAAAGCTAAAAAATTAAGAGGGGAAGTTTTAGGTCTAGATAAATTGATGCCATGGGATAGTGTTCTTGATTTAGCTAAAGATACTAAAGAATATACGATTGAAGAAGCAAAAGAACTCTTATTTAAAGCATTAGCTCCTTTAGGAGAAGATTATTTAAATCATTTTAAACATATCTTTGATTCAAAAAGTATAGATTTCTGCCAATATAAAGGAAAAATTAATGGAGCCTACAGTGTATCAGCATTTAATGAACATGATGGTAAAATACTTATGAGTTTTAATGGAAATTTTACTAATGTATCAACGATTGCTCATGAGGGTGGACATAATGTAAACCATCAATATATAGCTGAAAACAATATTCCACTTTATTCTACAAATAGTTCATTAACTGGTGAAGTTGCATCCTTAACAAATGAATTCATATTATCTTATTATATGTCTAACTTGGCTAACAAAGATGAGGCTTTAATGGGACTTTCTAATGCCATTGATATAATTGATGCCAATATTATAGGAGCTGTAGTTGAAGGAAACATTGAAAGAAAGATGTATGATATAGTTGAAAATGGTGGTTCTTTAACAGCAGCATTATTGGATGATTTAGTTGAAAAAGAAATATTAAATTTCAATAATAAAGAATCTTTAGATCATGAATATCAAAAAAATGGATGGTGTTTAAGAGGACATTTCTTTAGAAATTTCTATCTATATAGTTATTCTATATCAGCATCTGTTGCCTCATTCATAGCTAAAAATATTATTGAAGGAAATAAAGAAATATTGGATAAATATCTAGAATTCTTAAAACTTGGTTCAGATGTAAGTGTAGAAGATGCTTATAAAGTTTTAGGTGTGAATTTAGAGGATAAAACTATTTATGAAGAAGCAATGGACTTCTATGATTCACTTTTAGATAAATTTAAAGAAGTAAAGGAGAGTTAATATGGCTGCAAGTAAAAGAGATTACTATGAGGTTTTAGGAGTGTCTAAAACAGCAACTGACGAAGAAATAAAACGTGCATTTAGAAAACTTGCTAAGCAATATCATCCAGATATAAATAAAGAACCTGGAGCCGAAGAAAAATTTAAAGAAATCGGTGAAGCTTACGCTGTTTTAAGCGATAAGCAAAAGAGAAGTCAATATGATCAATTTGGTCATGCTGCTTTTGATGGCACTGGTGGCGGAGCTTCTGGTTTTGGAGGCTTTGAAGGATTCTCTGGCTTTGATTTTGATGACTTTGATTTAGGAAGCATTTTTGAATCCATGATGGGTGGAGGAAGAAAAAGTCGTGGACCTCGTAAACAAAAAGGTGAAGATGTTGTAGTTAAAATGAGCTTAACATTTGATGAAGCTGTTTATGGATGTGATAAAACATTTAAAGTTAACATCAATGATGCTTGTAAATCTTGTAATGGTTTAGGTGGCTCTGGTCAAACAACTTGTTCAACATGTAAAGGTCGCGGTAGAGTAGTATCTGAACAAAGAACGATGTTTGGTATTTTCCAAACTGAAACAACTTGTCCAAATTGTGGAGGAAATGGTTATACATTTAAAGAAAAATGTGCTGCCTGTTCTGGAAAAGGCTACAACAATATAAGCAAGACTTTCAACTTACATGTACCACGTGGAGTTGAAAATGGTGATACAATGCGTATGGCTGGAAAAGCTAGTGTTGGAGCAAATGGAGGACCAAACGGAGACATTTACATCGAGTTTAAAGTTGCTAATCATGAGATATTTACTCGTGAAGGAAGAGACGTATATGTAACTATTCCATTAACAATAGCCGAAGCTACACTTGGATGTAAAAAAGAAATCCCAACAATACAAGGAACAATTATTTCTGAAATTCCTGCTGGCTGTCAAAATGGCGATAAGTTTAAATTTAGAGGAAAAGGTGTAGATGACGAAAAAACTGGCCGCAAAGGTGATATGTATGGAATAATTAAAGTAATAGTTCCAACAAAGCTTGATAGAGAGCAAAAGAAACTATTTAAATCTTTATCAGAAACGAAACTAGACACTGATGCTGAATTTAAAAAATATAATAAATATACAGAAGATTAACCATTCTTCTGTTTTTTTGTTATAATATTAAACCAAGGTGAAATCTATGAATTATATTGAGTATAAGAATAAACAAAAGAAAGAAGAAAGCAATAGGTTATTTAATCAATCTAAAATTAAAGAAGCTTTTGTAAAAAGATTAAAGCAAAAAGAATTTTCAACAACTCTTTTTGAACTTAATTGTCATACTTTAGGTTTTATTATTTGTAAAAATTTTCCTCATAATGAAGCTGCTTCATATGATTTAATTTCAAACGATATTTTTGTAAAGAAAAAGAATTATATTGACTATATATGGCATGAATTATTACATGTTTCAAGTACACTAAGAACTGAAGACGTAATATACTCAGGCCTAAGTATATCAAATGGAAAAAAAGAAAAAATTGGAACTGGACTAAATGAAGGTGTAACAGTTTTTTTAGACGGAATGTTATTTAAGGGAATTACTAAAAATCATGACAAGTATAATCAAGCGTATCCAATAGAAAAGTTTTTATGCGGCATTTTATATGACATAATAGGAGAGTTTCTATTCAAATGTTACTTTGATGCAGACTTTGATACTTTTTATTCTTATTTAGTAAATTTCAATGGCTTTAAAAAGACTGATAATTTTCTCAAAGCATTTGATATAATTTATTTTGAAAGCCATTATACAACTGATAAAAAGCAACCGAATATAAAAAGTATAGTTGCTAGTTTCAATTATGTATGCTTTTATTTAGTTGAACTTTCCATAAAACATATGGTAAGAAATTATGAATTAGGTTACATAGATGAACAAATTTATAAAGAAGGCATAAAAGGGTACTTAGACTACTATTCTGAAATCTATATAAAAGACGAAAATGATAGAAAATATGAATTAGATAAAGAAAAAATAGAAAAAATAATCAAAAAAAATATATCTAAATGTTAAGATATATCTTTTTTCCTTTAGTTTCAATTATGCCATCTTCCTTTAAATTCTTTAATTCACGACTCATCGCACATCTATCAACAGCTAGATAATTAGCAAAGTCAGTGTATGAAAATGGTAAGTAAATGATTTTTGAACCTGGGTTTCTGTTTATATTTATATATTCCAATATTTTATCTCTAATAGATCTTTTAGTTAGTATTTGAATATGGTCGTTTTTCTCTTTAATTAGCTCGGTTGTAATTCTTAAAAGATTTTTTAAAAATTTTGTGACGTATGGTTTAAAATTATTGGATGAAAAAATCATATCATATTCAATGATTAATATTTTGCTATCTTCTTTAGCAATAATTGAACATTCGTTATCATCTAGATTATTAAGCGTCGTTCCAAATACATTCCCATCAGTTATTTCTTCAGATATAATAGAGTTTCCATCATAATCTGTTTTTACTATTTGAATTAATCCTTCTAAAACAATTCCAATAATATTAACTTTTACTGATGATAAAACCATTTGATTTTTTTTATAATTTAAGGTTGATGCCTCGAACTCTTTTAGTATTAGATTTTTTTCAATGTCATTAATTTTGTCAAACAATTTTTCCATTTTACACCTCGATAGTAAAATTTTATCAAAAATATAAAAATGTTGCAATTGCAACAATAATAAAATATCTTTTTGTGTTATATTTAGAACGTATTAAGGTGGAGGTAAAATTAATATGAAGGTAATTAAAAGAGATGGACATATGGTCGATTATTGTCCAGAAAAAATTGAAATTGCTATTAAAAAAGCAAACAGTGAAGTTGCTGAAGAAGATCGAGTAACTGATATTCAAATAAGAAATATAATAAAATATATTGAAGGTTTGAAAAAGAAAAGAATTCTTGTAGAAGATATTCAAGATATTATTGAAATGCGCCTAATGAGTTTAGGAAAATATGCATTAGCAAAACAATATATAACTTATAGATATACAAGAGAATTGGTAAGAAGAAGTAATACAACTGATCTTTCAATAAAAGAATTAATTGAAGGAGAAAGTGAATACTGGAATACTGAAAATTCCAATAAAAATGCCAAAATAGTAACAACTCAAAGAGATTATTTAGCAGGAATTACATCAACAGATATCACAAGAAGATTCTTGCTTCCAGAGGAAATTGTAAAAGCTCATGATGAAGGATTAATTCATTTTCATGATGCTGATTATTTTGCTCAAAATGCCTTACACAACTGTGATTTAATAAATCTAGAGGATATGCTTCAAAATGGAACAATTATAAATGGAGTGCTTATTGAAAAACCACATAGATTTTTAACTGCAACAACAATTGCTACTCAATTAATTACAGCAGTAAACTCAAGTCAATATGGTGGATGTACAATTACAATGACACATCTTGCGCCATTTGTAAGAGCAAGTCGTGAATATTATAAGAAAAAATATCAAAGAAGAGGTTTAACTAAAGAACAACAAGAAAAGTTTGTAGAAGAAGACTTAAAAAAAGAAATTGTTGATGGAATTCAAACTTTCCAATATCAAATAAATTCAATGACTACAACTAATGGTCAAGCACCATTCTTAAGTGTCTGTTTATATCTAGGTGAAACTGATGAATATAAAGAAGAACTTGCAATGCTTATTGAAGAGATTTTAAAACAAAGAATTCAAGGAATGAAGAATGAAAAAGGTGTATATATTACTCCAGCATTTCCAAAGCTTCTTTATGTACTTGAAGAGGATAATATTAATCCAAAAGGAAAATATTATTACTTAACTAAATTAGCTGCTGAGTGTACTGCTAAACGTATGGTACCAGATTATATTTCTGAAAAAATAATGAAAGAAACAAAAATCGATAAAAACGGAAATGGACAATGCTTTCCATGTATGGGATGTCGTTCTTTCTTAACACCTTATGTTGATGAACAAGGAAAACCAAAATATTATGGTAGATTTAATCAAGGTGTTGTAACAATTAACCTTGTTGATGTAGCTTTATCGAGTGAAAAAGATCCTGATTTATTCTGGAACATTCTTGATGAAAGACTTGAACTTTGCCATAGAGCTCTTCAAGTAAGACATAAACGTTTATCTAAAGTTACCAGTGATGTTGCACCTATATTATGGCAAAATGGTGCTCTTGCAAGACTAAAAAAAGGAGAATGCATCCACGAACTTTTACATCATGGATATTCAACTATATCACTTGGATATGCAGGCCTTTATGAATGCGTTAAATATATGACTGGATCAAGTCATACTGACGGTGGAGCTGGACATGACTTTGGTATTAAAGTAATGGAAAGATTAAATGAAAAATGTAATGAGTGGAAAGAAGAAGAGGATATAGACTACAGCGTTTATGGAACTCCAATCGAAGCAACAACTTATAAGTTTGCAAAATGTTTAAGAGAAAGATTCGGTAAAATCAAAGGAATAACTGATCGTGACTATATTACAAATTCATATCATGTTCCTGTATTTGAAGAAATAGATGCCTTCACTAAATTAAAACTAGAAAGTGAATTCCAAAAATTGAGTCCAGGTGGCGCTATAAGTTATATTGAAACACCTAACTTAACAAATAACTTAGATTCTGTAATGGAAGTAATTAAATTTATATATGATAATATCATGTATGCTGAACTTAATACTAAATCAGATTATTGCCAAGAATGTGGTTATGATGGTGAAATATTGCTTGATGATAACCTTGAATGGTATTGTCCAAACTGCGGTAATAGAAACCATGATACATTAAATGTTGCAAGACGTACTTGTGGATATATTGGAACAAATTTCTGGAATAAAGGAAGAACTCAAGAAATCCACGATAGAGTTATTCATATTGACAACAAAGACGCTGAGGCATAGTTATGAGATATAACACAATTAGAAAAATGGATATATCAAATGGTCCAGGAGTAAGAGTTTCTGTATTTGTACAAGGTTGTGTATTTAATTGCAAGAATTGCTTTAATCCAGAAACTCACAGCTTTACTGGAGGTAAAGGTGAATTTAATGATGAAAAGATTAATTTTATCTTAGATTTATGTGAAAAAGAGTATATAAGAGGTTTATCCATTTTAGGTGGAGAGCCAATGCATCCTAAAAATATTGAAGGAGTAACCAAGCTTGCTAAAATGTTTAAAGAAAGATTTCCTAAAAAAGATCTTTGGGCTTGGAGTGGATTCCTTTACGAAGATTTAAAAGATAAAGAAATAATGAACTATTTGGATGTTTTAGTTGATGGAAGATATATGGATGAACTTCATGACTTTAGATTGGAGTGGCGTGGGTCATCTAATCAAAGAGTGATAGATGTTCAAAAATCAAAAAAACAAGGTAAAATAGTTTTATGGAAGGAAAAATAAAATGGAAAAAGTAAGAGGTTTTGAAATCGCAAAAGGATGGGAAGATAAGAATATTAATCTTCCCGTTAGAAAGACAGCTAGAAGTGCTGGTTATGATGTTGAAGCAGCAGAGGATACAATAATTCCACCATTTAAAAATGGTTGTAAACCAACATTAATTCATACTGGATTAAAAGCATATTGTATGGATGATGAATGGTATATGCTAGCTAATAGATCAAGTAATCCAGGAAAAAAACATTTAGTCCTTGCAAATGGTGTTGGAGTAATTGATGCAGATTATTATGGAAATCCAGACAATGACGGAGAATTTATGTTTGCATTCTTTAACATGAGTGATGAAGATGTAATCATAAAAAAAGGAGATGCCATTGGACAAGTTATTTTCCAAAAGTTCTTGATAGTTGATGATGATCAAGCAACAGGAACTAGACTTGGTGGATTTGGTTCTACAAGTGCTTAAGAGGTTTTGAAAAAAACTTCTTTTTTTTGTGCAAAAATTTTGAATTGACTTGCAAATCGGGGGGTATTATAAAATAAAAATAGAAAGATATGATGATGTAAAAATGAAGAAAACGACAATGCTTTTAATAACTATTTTATTTATGGTAATTGGATATGCAGCTTTTAACGTGACTTTTAATATACAAGGAAAAAACAGCATAGTTGAAAATTTAAGTAATTTTAATGTATATTTTCACTCTATAAAACTGAATGGAGTGGAAGTGGAAGGCATAAGTTCAAGTAAAGATTCCTTTACAATTGAAGGAAATATAGACGGACTTATTGAGTATGAAATAATAAATGATTCCACGGATTATGATGCGAATACATTTGTAGATTGTACTATAGACAAAACAACAACAGGCAACACTTTAGAATTTGATTATACAGGATATGAACAAATTTTTACTGCTTCAGAAGATGCTATATATAAACTTGAAACTTGGGGAGCACAAGGTGCAACCTCTTCTGATACTTATCATGGTGGTTATGGTGGGTATTCTGTTGGAGAACTAAAGCTTTCAAAAGGTGAAAAACTTTATGTATATGTTGGTGAAAAGGGAAAAAATTTAGTTACAGACATAAACGCTGGACAATTTTCATCGTATCCAAATGGAGGAGCAGTGAAAATAAATTCCTTAAGTACTTTAAAAATAATTTATAGTTCTGGAGGCGGATCAACACATATTTCGAATAAGCAAGGTTTTATAGCTGACTTATATTCCAGTAAAAATAATATTATAATGGTTGCTGGTGGAGGTGGTGGAACATCCACATATTGGGGATATAATGACCATGGTGGTTCAGGTGGAGGCGTTAAAGGTGGAACTACAACAATTAACTATCCAAACGAAAGTGTTACTAATAATAATCCAACAGGAGGAGATCAAAGATCTGGTGGAACTGGTGGCGGAAATCTTGAAGGACATAATGCATCTAACTGGCTTAATGGAATATTTGGAATAGGCGGCGGAGCCGGAGTAACTTCCACAACAAGTATATCAGGCGGAGGTGGAGGTGGCTTCTATGGTGGCGGAGCCTCTTGGGGAGGATCTGGAGCTGGAGGCTCAGGTTATATTGGAAATACAATTTTAAAAGAAAAAAGTATGTATTGCTATAATTGTTTAGAATCTTCTGAAATAGCTACAAAAACGATAAATACGACATGCGTAAGTGCAACACCAACATCAAACTGTGCAAAGTCCGGAAATGGTTTTACAAGAATTACTCAAATATCCGAAAATACTTCTATTGAATCACAAGAAAAGATGGTTGTTGCACAGGAGACAAGCAACAATTCTATACCAAATTTGAAAGCAAAATCTATTACTTGTAAGTTAAATATAAATAAATTAGAAAGAACTGGAAAAAATAATTTTTCAACCGGTCACACATGGAAATATGAGTATACTGGTGATGAACAAACTTTCACTGCTCCTATAACAGGAACTTATAAATTAGAGGTATGGGGAGCTGTTGGTGCAACGGATTCTAGTGTTTATCACGGAGGATATGGCGGATATTCTGTTGGTAATGTGTTTCTTAATAAGGATGATATGCTATATATTTATATAGGAGAAAAAGGTAAAAATATTAATACCAGTAAAGAAACGGGTGAAGTTTCATCATATCCAAATGGAGGAGCAGTAAAAACACTTAATATTGGTGATAATTATATAATATATAGTTCCGGTGGTGGATCAACGCACATATCAAATATAAGTGGTTTAATTTCTGATTTAAAAAATCAAAAAAGTAATATTTTAATTGTCGCAGGTGGAGGCGGAGGTGCTTGTACTTGGTGGAAAATAGAAGATAACGGCGGCTCTGGAGGCGGCTTTATTGGCTCAACAACAACTAGAAACTATTTTAGTGGAACAACACCTGATAATAATCCGACGGGAGGATCACAAAGTGTTGGAGGCTCAGGTGGCGGAAACATATATGGCCTTTCTGCAGAATCTTATCTTAATGGAATTTTTGGATTAGGAGGCGGTTCCGAAGTAACAGATACTCAAAATATTTCTTCAGGTGGAGGCGGAGGTTTCTATGGAGGTGGAGCTTCTTGGGGAGGATCTGCAGCAGGAGGTTCGGGATACATTGGTAATCCACTTCTAAGCGAAAAAGCAATGTACTGCTATAACTGTGAAGAGTCTTCCGAAGAAAATACCAAAACAATTTCAACAACATGTACAAGTGAAACACCAACTGAAAATTGTGCAAAGCAAGGAAATGGATACGCACGTATTACCTTAGTAAGTATAGATTAAAAAAGTTATGCAAAAAAGCATAATTTTTTTGTGCAAAATTTTTGGTTTAACTTGCAAATCGGGGGGGGTATTATAAAATAAAAATAGAAAGATAAGGAAGATGTAAAAATGAAGAAGATGACAATACTTTTGATAACAGTTTTATTTATGGTAATTGGATATGCAGCATATAATGCAACAATAAATATATATGGAAATGCATTGCTAGCCGAAAACTTAAGTGACTTTAAAGTATACTTATCTTCATTAAAAGTAAATGGAACAGAAGTGGATGGAATCAATGAAACAAAAGACGAATTTACAATAAATGATATAAATGGAGACATAAGTGTAGATATAGTAAATGATTCAACAGA
>CAKOPW010000021.1 GCA_934101115.1 uncultured Bacilli bacterium
TTTTGTCGTTTTATTTTTTATTGCACACTTATTATATTTAAATTATACAATTTATCTGTTGTAGAGTAAATATTCTACTTTTAGTATGTGTAAACTTTTATTTTATATTATCATTGTAATTTATTTTAAAAAATGTTATATTTTATTTAGTGAGAAGCAAAAGTTTCTTTTGAGGCTGATGCTTACCACCATTATGGTTTTGCATCCTTATTCAGTAGAATAAAGATGCTTTTTTTTGCTATAATAATTTTAAAATTATTATTAACAATATAAAAATGATAGTTATAAAAATAACATTTAATACATCTTGCTTAAATGATTTTTTAAACATATCATATCACTTCCTCTCTTAATTCTTAAACCAAAATCCCCGAATAATTTAGCCTCTAGTTTGGAAGTGATAAGCATCTTTTTCTGCTTCTCGAGTTTGTATTATATATACTTAATTTTCATTGTCAATAAACTCGACAAATGTCGACAAAATTAGAACCTAAAAAATAAGTTTTCATAAAAAAAAAGAGTTATTCACTCTTTTCTATTGAAACAAGCACATCATGGCCATTGATATCCACAACTTCTCCACTTTCTTTTTCTTCGTAAACTACTGCTAATGTTTCTTCTTTAACATAGTCTTTAAACATTATTAAAGCATCGTTTACTTCATCATCACCATGGAAATAAAGTTTAATTCTATCTTCGATATTTAAACCACTTGTTTTTCGCATATTTTGAACCTTAGATACAAATTCACGAGCAAGACCTTCAAGTAAAAGATCACGAGTAAGTTCAGTATTTAGAATAATAAATTTATTATTTTCCATACCAACATTGAATCCTTCTTTAGCATCGATTCTAACATCAACCATCTCAGGTGTTATATCAAGTCTTTCACCATCAAAATCTACTGTAATAGTTTCTTCTTTCAATAAAGATTCTTCATCATCTAAACTTAAATTTTTCAAAGTTTCACTATAAAGACCCATCTTAGATCCAAACATAGATCCACATACTTTAAAGTTTGGTTTAATTGTAAAATTCATATATTTAGATAAATCATCAACAAAAGTAACTTTTTTAACATTTAATTCTTCATTGATTAAAGTTACTAAGTTTCCTAAAATACTTTCATATTTTCCATCAATTAAAGCTTCGCTTAATGGTTGACGTACTTTTATCTTAGTTTCTTCACGAACATATCTTCCTGTAGAAATTAAATCTCTTACTAAATCCATTTTAACTTCAATTTCTTCGTTGATTAAACTTTCATCATATTTAGGGAAATCGCTTAAATGAACAGATTTTTCACCAGTTAAATTCTTATATATTTCTTCAGTTGTATAAGGAATAACTGGAGCACATAATCTACATAAACCAGTTAAAATTTCATAAGTAGTTATATATACAGATTTTTTAGAATTATCAAGTTCACTACTCCAGAATCTATTTCTATTTCTTCTTATATACCAGTTAGATAAATCCTCTGAAACAAATGAAGTTATTTGCTTAACCACTTGATTTAAGTCATATGCTTCATAAGCATCAGTAACATTTTTAACAAGTTTATTATATTTAGATAAAAGCCATTTATCTATTTCTTCACGATCTTCATAAGCAACTTTACATTCATCTGTATCTATTCCATCAATATTAGCGTATGTTTGGAAGAATGTATAAGTATTTTTAAATGGATTAAAGAATTTTGAATGAACTTCTCTACAACCTTTTGAATCATATTTTAAAGGTGTCCATACAGGAGAAACTGAAAGCATATACCATCTAACTATATCTGCACCATATTCATCTAATTCTTTTATAGGATCAACTATATTACCAGTCGATTTACTCATCTTTTTACCAAATCCATCAAGAACCATATCGTTTACAACAACATTTTTAAAACTAGATTTACCAGAAATTATTGTTGAAATTACAAGTAAAACATAGAACCATCCACGAGTTTGATCAAGTCCTTCAGCTATAAAATCAGCTGGGAATTGGCTTTCAAATAATTCTTTATTTTCAAATGGATAATGATATTGAGCATATGGCATAGTCCCAGAATCGAACCAAACATCTAATACATCTTTAACTCTATCCATAGATTTTCCACATTTATCACATTTAATATGAAGTTCATCAACATAAGGACGATGTAATTCCATTTTTCTAACATCAACATCTTCAATTACTAATTCTTGTAATTCATCAATTGAGCCTACAACGCATCTATTACCACATGAGCAAGTCCAGACTGGAAGAGGACATCCCCAATATCTATTTCTAGAAATTCCCCAGTCAATCATATTATCAAGCCAGTTAGCAAAACGTTTATTTCCAACATAATCAGGATACCAGTTTATCTTTTTATTTTCTTCAATTATTTTATCTTTATAAGCTGTTGTCTTAATATACCAAGCTGGTTTTGGATAACTTATAAGTGGTGAATGACATCTCCAACAATGAGGATAATCATGAACTATTTTAATTTTTTTGAATAATTTATCATTTTCTTTTAACCACTTAATGATTTCTATTTCAAGTTCTGGATCAGTTACTAAAGTTCCTTTCCATGGTCCTTGAGTATAACATCCATCTAATCCAACCGGATTTACAAAACCAATGCCATTTTCACGACATACACGATTATCATCTTCACCATAAGCAGGTGCAATATGAACTATTCCTGTACCATCTTCAGCAGTAACATAACCATCTGCTATTACTTCATGACATTTTCCTTCAACATGAACAAAAGGCATCAATTGTTCATATTTTATTCCTACTAAATCAGATCCTTTAAAAGTTTCAAGAACTTCATAATCTTCACCTAATACTTTTGGAGCTAAAGCCTCAGCTAAAATAAATTTATAACCTTGAGATAAAACTTTTATATAAGTAAGTTCTGGATTAACACATATAGCAACATTTGCCATTAAAGTCCAAGGAGTTGTAGTCCAAGCAAGGAAATATTCATCGGCATCAACTCTTTTTAAAGGAACAATTACAGTATTAACACTTGTTTCTTCATAACCTTGTGAAACCTCATTTTGAGAAAGTTCTGTTCCACATCTAGGACAATACCATAAAACTTTATTACCATGGTATAAAAGTCCTTTTTTATCCATCTCCTTTATAATCCACCATTCAGATTCAATATATTCATTTGAACAAGTCACATAAGGATGTTCACAATCAATGAATTGACCCATTTTATCCGTAACAGCATTTATATCATCAATATTTAAAGCTGTTGCTTTATTACATTCACGGCAGAAATTTTCAACACCAAAGGCTTCAATATCAGCTTTTGTTTTAAATCCAAGCTTCTTTTCAACATTAACTTCAATTGGAAGTCCATGAGTATCAAGTCCAATCTTTCTTAAAACTCGTTCACCTTTCATTGTATGATATTTACAAAATGAATCCTTAATTGTTTTAGCAAGAACATGATGAATTCCTGGTTTTGCATTTGCATATATTGGTCCATCATAGAATACCCAGTTTTTACATCCATTTCTATTTTCAATTGTCTCATTTAAAATATCTTCTTTTTTCCAATTTTCTAAGATACTTTTTTCAACTTCACTTGCTTTTCTTTTATCAAGTTCTTTAAAATTTTTCATAAACATTTCCTTTCCAATAAAAAAACATCCATAACATAGGAACGAACATATCCGTGGTACCATCCTATTTTATGAATGTAATCATACTCTTTTAACTTTAACGCAGTTAACGTACTTAGCTTATCCCTAAGTCACATT
This sequence comes from uncultured Bacilli bacterium, assembly GCA_934101115.1. GTDB lineage: Bacteria > Bacillota_I > Bacilli_A > RF39 > UBA660 > CAG-582. Next base: position 3,762 of record CAKOPW010000021.1, read on the forward strand.
AGAAGTGATTCTTAAATAACTATTTTTAACTGTTTGCACCACCCACAGCTTCTCTATAAAAAATCATTATTTAACGTCTTCATCAATTGCTTTACAAACTAAATTATAAATTTTATTTTCTTGTTTGTCAATTCTAAATATCTTTATTATAGAAAGTTTTATCATTTTCTCCTTCTTCAAAGAAACTATCATCTACAGGTTTCTTTTTATTTTTGCTAGGTAAATTAACAAATATCATAAGTAAAATTATTAAAACAACACAGGTAGTTAAAATAACATACATATTATCAATAAAGAAATATTGAGTTTTCGTCGAGGAATCTATTGATTTCATCGTATAAACCATTAAGTCATCTTCTTTATTTAAAGATAATATATTTCCCTTATTTCTAAATTTAGAGTTAATGTTAACTCCATCTATATTATAGAAGAATAAATCTGAATATTTAGTTTTATTTACTTTAAGTTCAAGTATTAAATATTCTTTTGAATAAGCATCAGCATCAGCTTCTACACTTAAATCAACAATTGTATACTTTCCCTTCTTAGATATTTCCTTTTTTGTTATTTGATAACCATTTAAAGCTTCTATATTAGTAAGTTCAATTGAACCTGTTTTAAAAGCAATAGTTTCATTGATAGATTCAATCATATCACCTTCAAAACTTACCATTAAATACGATAAATTATCTTTTATTTCTGTATCCATATCATATGTTGGTTCAAAATTGGTAGAAGCAGCAAATACAACAATTGGAGAAAACAATAACATTATTACTAGACAATATAACTTTTTCATTTCAAAAGTTCTCCTAAAGTTCTAATCATTTGACAAGTATAACCAAGTTCATTATCATACCAAGCAACTACTTTTACAAGTTCTTCTCCATCACATTCAAGAACATCAGTTAAAAGTCCATCAACAAGCGAACCAGCATGTGTTCCAATTACATCGCTTGAAACAATTGGATCCATTGTAAATTTGATAACATCACTTTGATTATTTTTAAACATTTCGTTTATTTCTTCTTTAGTTACAGATTTTCCTAGTTTAACTGTTAGATCAACTACTGAACCATCAATTGTTGGAACTCTAAAAGCACTTCCTTTAAGTTTTCCATTTAAATTTGGTAAAACTTTACCTATTGCACTAGCAGCACCAGTAGATGCTGGAATAATATTTTCTAAAGCACTTCTTCCACGTCTTGAAAAAGCTCCCTTTTTATGAGCAACATCTAAAGTTGTTTGATCATTCGTTGTTGCATGAATAGTTGTCATATATCCATATTCTACTCCATAAGCTTTATCCAATAAATTTAATACTGGAGCAAGACAATTTGTTGTACAACTTGCGGCTGATATTACTTTTTCACTTCCATCAAGGTTTCTTGAATTAACTCCGAAGACGATTGTTTTCATATCTCCTTTAGCAGGTGCTGAAATAATAACATGTTTAGCTCCAGCAATAATATGCGAATTTGCTTTTTCTAAGTCAGTGTAATGTCCAGAGCATTCCAAAACTGCATCAATTCCAAGTTCACCCCAAGGTAAATTTGTTGCGTCCATTTCTTTAAAAACACGAACATGTTTACCAGCTACTATCAATGATTCATCATCAAAAGATAAGCTACTTGCATCAAACATTCTAAAATTTGAATCATATTTCAATAAATAATATAAATCTTCTACACTTGTTAAATCATTAACAGCTACTACTTCATACTCTTGAGACTTTAAAAGTTCTCTAAAAGCAAGTCTACCAATTCTTCCAAATCCATTAATTGCAATCTTTTTCATATTTTTCCTCTCCTATTCAAAACTAGATCCACCAATAAATTCTCTTAACAAATTATCCTCACTTACATATTCACTAGGAATTGGATAAAAAGTTTTTAAGTGATCTATTATTCTTCTAGCTTCATTATAATATTTACTATTTATATCAATACTATAAAGTATTGGTTCAACATATACTTTTAAAACACCAATTTCATAAGTATATGCTGTATTAATTATAGCATCAGCACTGTCAGTATATGGGAAAATGTAAGCCTCTTCACCACGTCTAACGCTTTCCCATGATGCAAGTGAATCTTCTCCACTTTTTCCTCTAGTTCTAAAATCTCTTATTATTCTTCTAAGAAGTCTATTTTCAGTTGTTGAAACATAGTTATGTCTATCAACATTTAAAGGTGTTAATGGACTTATATAGATTTTATATATTAAATCTTGATATTCATTACTTATTAAATTTGGATTAAGTCCATGTAAACCTTCAATTACTAAACAATCATTTTCATTTAAAACTATTGGAGTTGTACTCATCTCTTTTTCTCCAGTAATAAAATTATAACTTGGTAAGTAAGTTTTATTCCCACTCATCAAATCAGTTAATACTTTATTAAATAATTTTAAATCTAAAGCATTTATTGATTCATAATCTTTATTACCATATTCATCAACTGGAGTCTCATTCCTATTTAAGAAAAAATCATCAAGAGATATCGGAATCGCATTTACCCCTAAAGAAGAAAGATATAAACTCAACTTCTTACTCGTTGTAGTTTTTCCACTGCTAGAAGGTCCAGCAAGTAAAACAATTCTTTTATTTTTAGAAACTATATCTTCAGCTATTCCCTCAAGATTTCTTTCAATCATGATATCATTTTTACGAATAAAATCTTTAATTTTACCTTCTGCAATAAGGTTATTTAAATCCATTACATAATTTATATTTACTCTTTTTAACCATGAATCATATTCTCTAAATGAATCATATATCTTATTTCTAAAATTAAATATAATCTCATCATTAGTTGGTAAAACTAATATAAACTTATTATCTTCAATAAAATATAAATCAAATAATTTTAATTCTCCAGTTGATTTAACCATATTATGCGTATAAAAATAATTATATTTGCCATTTAATTCAAATAAAGAAACTGTTACATTGCTTATATTTAAAACATTAGTCATTTTTTCCAACGCACGCTTTTCTTTATAATATTTATAAGCATCTTCTTTTTTTACTATTCTTTTAACTATTGGTAAATCTTTATCAACAAGTTCCTTCATATAATTTTTTATATTAAGAAGTTTTTCTTTATCTATTGTTTCTTTACATTCAATAGTTGTATATATTCCTTTATCTAAAGAATGATGAAAAAACACCTCTCCGTTAAATAAATCTTTAACAGCAACATATAATAAAAATTTTAACCCCGCAGCATATTCTTTATTACTCATGTATACCACCTATTTTAAATTATATCATGAAATTTACCCTTTATTATAAAATTCGTGCTTATTTGTCATTTTATTTAAGAATATTTTCTAATGTTTTATTTATAATATTATTAGGTGATAATATTGATAATTCCAACAATAGTAGAAAAAAATTATGAAGGACATCAAATTTATGATATTTATTCAAGATTATTAAAGGATAGAATCATATTTATAAGTGGAGAAATTAATGATGATACAGCTTCTTTAGTTATATCTGAGCTTTTATATTTAGATTCAATTAATCATAATGATATATCAATCTATATCAATTCTCCAGGTGGTTCAGTTACTGCTGGCCTTGCCATATATGACACAATGAAAATTATTAAAAGTGATGTTGAAACTATCGGAGTTGGTATGAGTGCTTCAATGGGAGCTTTTTTACTTTCAAGTGGAACTAAAGGAAAACGATGCATCCTGGAAAATGCTGAAGTTATGATTCATGAAATACTAGGTGGAGCTCAAGGTCAAGCAACAGAAATTCAGATTCAAGCAGATAGAATTTTACATTTAAGGGAAAAGTTAAATAAACTTCTTGCCAAAAACACGAATCAAACTTTAAAGAAAATAAACAATGACACAAAAAGAGATCATTACATGGATGCAGAAGAAGCAATGAATTATGGTATAGTTGATAAAATCTTAAAATAAAATACGAAGAACATTCTTCGCATTTTTTATTTAATTAAACTTTTATCTACTATAAGAACTGGTCTAACTCCATAATATTTATTATTATTATATCTACTATCTGTTGCTAAATAATCATAATTAAATTCACCAATAGATTTCATATACCAAACACTATAATTTGAAGAAGTATAACTAGTCATAGTCCAATAACTTGTACTATAAATCCACTCGTTTCCAGTTAAATTACTCACTTTTTTTATAAGAGATCCTGGCGATATAGAATTTCCATTATTAATAAGATTTTCTATTTCCTCTTTTTCAATTAACCTTGCAGTTATATTTGAAATATCCAAATTAAACAAAGATAGTTTTTGAAGATATTCTTCAACATAACTTTTTACTAAACTTGTTGAATAAACATTATCTTTCGTAGAAAAAGCTGTTGTTCCAATAGCAGGATATATAGCAGTTCCATTATTATATTGTAAACCTAATGCACCACTGCTTTGTAAACCTGTTGGACTATCAATTGCTTTAACATTTTTTCCATCAAAAGTATTTCCAATATAAAGGTTATACTTTGCAAAAAGCTTAATTTTATCTCCATCATTATCTAAAATATAAAAGCATTCAGACTCAATGCAAACTTCATCTCCAATATTATCTCCAGTTTTAGTGATTACAGGAGGTTTGCTTCCAGGTTCATCTCTTTCTACTGCATTAAATTCTAACTTACACGTATATTCTTCAGTTACACTCTCTGTTGCTACCTTATCTAATGTTACTGTTAATGTTCCATTTATACTTTCTTTAGCTTTTACAACTGTTGCATCATTATCTAGCTTGTTTTTGATACTTGTATATTTTGCTATTGTTCCAGTCTTTGGTACACATGTAACACGCACTTCTGCATCATAGTTGCTTGAATTATTTGTTACTTCATATGTTAACACACTTGTTTGATTTAATGCCCTTAATTCGTTTGTTTCAAATGTTATTATCTTTTTAGTTGAGTCTATTACTTTAGAATATACGTCCGCTCCATCTAAATTCGATTTTGTAAATATTACTTCAAAATCATCTTTATTTTCGCTTACATTCGCATTTCCATTTATTATTAATGTTGTACTTACTGCGGCAAATCCAATTGACATCAAAATAATTGCAACTATTATTGCACTCCTTTTCTTCATTTTACACACACCATTCTACTTTTTATTTTATAATACCCCCCCCGATTTGCAAGGACATTATCTTGTTTTACATTTGTTTTGTCGCTTTATTTTTTATTGCACACCTATTATATTTAAATTATACAATTTATTTGTTGTAGAGTAAATATTCTACTTTTAGTATGTGTAAACTTTTGTTTTATATTATCATTGTAATTTATTTAAAAAAATGTTATATTTTATTTAGTGAGAAGCAAAAGTTTCTTTTGAGGCTGATGCTTACCACTTATTGTGTTGCAGCATCCTTATTCAGTAGAATAAAGATGCTTTTTTTGTTGCTATAATAATTTTAAAATTATTGCTAGCAATATAAAAACGATTAAGTAAAGTAATCTTATTTGATTATCTTTTTTCATCGTATCACTTCCCCTCGTAATTCTTAAACCAAAATCCCCGAATAATTTAGCCTCTAGTTTGGAAGTGATAAGCATCTTTTTCTGCTTCTCGAGTTTGTATTATAGATACTTATTTTATCTTGTCAATAAATCCGACAAATGTCGACAAAATTAGAACCTAAAAAGTAAGTTTTCATAAAAAAAAGAGTTATTCACTCTTTTCTACTTCTTTTGTTTCAGTTCTTTTTTCTTCTACCGGAATTACTTTCGTTTTCTTTTTTCTCTTAAAAATAAGTAAAATCAATAACAATACTATAACGCCTAAACAAGCAAATATTACATATTTATAATTATTTACAAGGCCATTTAAACTTTCAGTAATATTTTCATCCAAAGGAAATATTGTACTATCTTTTGTATTGAATAAATAATAACCTTTTTCTTTTGTTTCCAAATTATATCCATAGATAATTATATTGTCGCTTCCGTCTACTTTATAGGCATCAATTTTTAAACCATTTATTTCAATATTAATTTTTTTTAGAAAAGACAAGCTTTTACTTTCTACTAAGTCAATTGGATTAACATAAATTAAATTACTCTTTAATTCAATATACTTTTTTGCTATTTTTCCATTTTCATAAATGTAAACACTTACTTCTCCATCACTGTTTTTTAATCCGATTAAAGTCAAATCATCATTAACTAAAGCAGGTATTTCTACATCATCATAAGTAGTTGTTCCAATTGTAAACGTTGTCATTGATGGTAAAGCATCACTTTTTCTAACAATAGTGTAATTAACACCATCTACATCTACATTTATCGGATCAAGTTCTTTTCTTTCAATATTGATTGTGTACTTTAAAGTATTTCCTTTTTGAGCCGTAACAACAATCTCAAACTTATTTGCTCCTTCAGTCAAATCAACTGTTCCAAAACCACTTACATGAGCAGTTGAATCTTCTACACCACCAGTAATATTAACATGTTCTACATCGTTTTCCACTTCCAAAGTATATTCATAAGTTTCCTTATTGAAAGCAGGACTTATAGAATATCCTTCAACTCCTAAACTTTTTAAATAGGCATTTTTGGAATAACTAGCTTCTATTTCAGCTTGAGTTCTTAGGTTAATAGTTGCTGATTTTACAGAAACACTCATCTTTGATTCATCTAGAGCATAAACCAAATAACTACCAACATTAATAGATGCTGACCCACTCTTTAAAGCTTGAAATTTCAAAGTATAGCTTTTTGATTTTACACCACTTGCACTTGTCGTATAATCAGCTACTGAAGTTTCTCCGCTTACTAGTTTTAGTTTTGAATTATCATAACTGATTAAATATTGCCATGAACCCATAGGTGTTGAACTCGACAAAGTAACCGTTGCTGTTATTGTATTTCCAACAACTGCACTTCCACTTGTTTTTACTGTTATACTTGCACTAGCTGCATTTACAAGCCCTGGAAGAAGTAAACTTGTAAGCAAACCAACCAATAAAATTTTTATTCTTTTCATATATCCTCCTATTGTTCTAATTTAGCTGTACCTAAAATGTCCTTTTGTATTTTAAGTAAGTCTAATGCATTAATTGATCCATCTTTGCTTGCATCGGCTGCTTTTTTATAAGCTCCACTTAATTTTGATGTACCAAGAATATCTTTTTGTACTTTAAGTAAATCTAATGCATTTATCTCACCATCACCAGATGCATCTCCATATATTACTATTTCCAAAGTTTCTGCTGTATTACCAGAAATTGTTACTTTATATCCAGTTTTTAAGGTATCATCAACAACATTACCCGAAGCATCAGTTATAACAACGCTTACACCTTTACTCTCCAAATTACCTTTTAAATCGCTTGAACTTGTTCCAACTTCAATATTAGAAATATAACCAACTTCGTATCTATATCCCGATGAAATTACCGCAACACTAGCATCTACTTTTCCAACTTCATCTGGTTTGTCTCCAGGATCAACTAGCTCATCCATATTGGCATACACTGGAATAATGAAGTTAAACGAACTTTCAAGTATTCCTGCTGCTTTATATGCATTATACATAATTGTCGACTCACCAACTGGAGCTTCTACATTTGTCATATATGGGTGTAGATATCTGTTTTCAATTTTTTCCGGAAAAATATTAAATTTTTGATAATATGCTGTATCTTGACCAGCGTTAACATAATTATTGTTGATAAACTCTGTTCCACCATTCATTGCTGTTTGACGGTCAGCATCCATATTTCCAGTTCCGCCCCAACCATGATTGAAAGCATAGATAAGAGCTTTTTGAGTTACATTTGAACCATCATAAGCTGCAATGTTAAAGAAATTATAATAGTTATCAAGCGATGAGCCATTATATAGATAACCATACCTTGTTGTATAATCACCACTTACACAAGAATAAAGCTTTCCAGTATAAGTTCCACTTGTAAGTTTTGCTGACCCAAGTTCTTGTTTAACACGTGAAGATATCGCCATTTGAGATACACCAATATTTAAACTTGAATTTTTGATAAACTCCGTTAAAGATGGAATATTTTGAACTAAAAAATTATTACTAAAAACTTTATCAGCAGCTTTTTTATAATCATCAGCATTAATACTTGTATTTGTTTTATAATTTTCAAACATAAATATATTTTTCTCATTTAAAAAATTTCTTGGATCCAAATAATATTTAATAGCTTCTCTACTAGCAGCACTATAACCTGAATCAAATTTCTTCGTACAAGTCGTATCTATGTAGTCACTTCTACTTGATGATTTTATTGTTGAACTTCCACATGAGCTAAAAGCATTTACACTAGCATTAAAGTCAATTACATTTCCGTTTTTGTCAGTTACCTCTGCTTCAAAATTCCATGTTGGATGTGCAAGTTTTAAAGAACATAAGCCATTCCAATATGAAGACGGAAAACCCTTTTCTTTCATTTCCTTTTCACATTCAGTACGAGCCTCTGTATCGTCCACTTTAGGATCATCTACAACACTTACCTTTAAGTAATTAGAACATATATAACCATCTTGACCATTAACATTAACTTTATACCAGCCATTTGGACAATTATTAGTTCCCGTACTTTCATCTTTAAAAAGTTCATCTGTTGACATCGTAAAACTTTCTCCAGTGGATACCATTTTAATTTTATCATTGTTAGTTCCTGGACCAGTTCTTACATAAACACCAGTTCCTGAAACAACACCTGTAATTGTTTTTGCAAACACAAAAGTTGGCATAGTTATCCATACAAGTAAAAAAATAAATAATCTTTTTTTATTCATAACTACACCTACCTATTCACATCCATTATAACAAAATACGACATATTTTTTTTAATACATAGTCAATTTTACTTTTAATTTACAAAAAAAAGAAGATTACTCTTCTTCTATAAACGATCAATTACAGCAATATTTTTATTGATACATCTTATCAAATCTTCTTTATCATATTTATCTAAAATAGAATTAAATCTACTTGGATTAAAGATAAATCTTTGAGGATGTTCAATTAAGCATCCACGTGCATTATCAACATTTAAAGCATTTATTGTGTTAAAGTTTTTAATAACTATATCACTGAAAGTATTAAATATCAAGAACTCTTCATCAGTTAAATTCTTTTTGAATTTCTTTTCCTCATCTTTAGTAAATCCAAGTTTAATTAAAAGTTCACAATTATTATTATAATCCATCGAAGCAAATAACAAGTTAGCTATTTCATCTTCTTTAGCACTTTCAATTACTTCTTCTAATTTATTAACATTAACTTTATCCAACAAACTAAATACACATGATATGTCTTCACTTGTGGCATTTGCATGTTCAAGTAAAGTTAGAATATGATCTAAATTTTGTGGAGTTACATTGATTAGAGCATCAACACTTGTATAAATAAGGGATGAATCAATATGATGTTTCTCCATTATATTTAAAAATTTACTTGTGTTATCTTTATTAAAGTTTTTGCTCATCTTTTCTATATCTTCATCACTAAATCTAAATTTATCAAGTCCAAGTTCTTTTAAAGATTCATCTATATCATCATTTGAATCAAATATAGATGAAGACATATTATTTAAGCTAATTGAAGACTCTTCTTCAATATCTTTAAAATCATCTGGATTAAATAAAGATTGAACATTTTCTTCCTTTTCAGCACCAGGAGATGCATTAAAATCATCTGGTATAAATAAATTTATTGTTTCATCTGATACATTATCATCCTCTAATTTATAAGATGTTTCTTTTTCTTCATCAAACAAATTATCATCAAGAATTGTATCTTCAACTTCGTGTTCTAAAGATTCATCTTTTACAGGAGTTTCATCTTCATGATTTATCTCGATATCCTCATCAATAAGTGAACTAACATCAGGAATATCCCCTTCTAGCTCAAATTCAATTGCTTTTTTTTCTAAATCTTGCCCTGAAGATATAATGTTATCTAAAGTATCTTTTATTGATAACTCTTTTGGTTCAGAGCTTTCATCAGTTGTATCACTTTCAGAAGTTTCATCTTCTGAATTATCTGTTTCTTCAACATCATCGTCATCAGCAATACTATCAATCTCTTCAAATACCGAATCATCAATTTCATGATTTAAATCTTTTTCATTAATTTCTATATCTTTTACATCAAGTTCATCTTTAATTTCTTCAACAACAAAACTATCAAGTTGATCTTTATGATTAGTTGAAAAATCAATTATTGAATTAATACTAGATTCATAATATCTTTCCAATACTTTAGCTTTTTTAAGTTCTGTTTCTAATTTTTCTTTATTAGTCTCTAACTCAATAATTTCACTTTTCAATATTTCTGCTTTCTCAGTTATTTCTTTTATACTTTGAGTTTCTTTGCTTATTAAAGTTCTTTTTTCAAGTATTTTGTTACTTATTTCTTTATTACCAGCAGCTAATAATTCCGTGAAATTTTTAAACTTATCTGTAAGTTCAACTAAATCATTTTCAAGTTCTTTGATTTCACCTTCTAGTATTCCAATAACTTGTTTAGAATCCTCAATGCTTATACCATATTGGCGTGCAATTCCGGCTTTATCCTCAATATCTTTATTAACTCTAGCTAATTCTTTCTCTGTATCTACTCGATGGCTTTTAATTCCACTTATAACAGATTTTAAATTATCGTTGATTACTCCAATCATCTTTTCCATAACAAAATACCTCTCTATTCTCTTCATAAATTATAGCAAAAAAATATCTGAGTGTAAACACAATTTGTATATTAAATACTATTTTAATCACATAATATTAAATAGGTGATATAATTGAAAAATATAATATTCAGTATCATAAATAAATATGGTTATATCGGAATAACGTTTCTAATAGCTTTAGAGAATTTAATTCCTCCTATTCCTTCAGAAGTAATTCTTTCATTTTCTGGTTTTATAAGCAAAAGTACGGATTTAAACATCTTTTTAATTATTATTTTTGCAACACTAGGATCTTTAATCGGTGCTATTGTTCTTTATTATTTAGCATACTTTATTGGTTTAAATTTACTTAATTTTAAATTTTTTAAAATTTGTGGATTAAAAAAAGAAAACACCGAAAAATCAATGAAACATTTTCAAAAAAACGGCTACAAATCAATTTTCTTTGGAAGATTTATTCCTATAATTCGTAGTTTTATATCAATACCTGCAGGATTATCTAAAATGAATATTCGCTTATTTCTAATACTTACTTGGATTGGTAGCTTTATTTGGAATACCATATTTGTTATTGCTGGTTTTATATTACAGGATAACTGGGATACATTAGCCAACTTTTTTGAAAAATATTCTATTTTTATTTTCTTAATTGCTATTATTTTATACATCATTATTAAAAGGCATAAGTCTAAAAAAATAATCACCGTATCTTAATACTCACCATATACTAAATTAGAAATACAAGTTGGGGGGTATTTTTTTTGAAAAGATTTATTTGTATTTTAGTTATCGGTTTAACTCTTGTAACTTTAACTGCATGTGCGAACAAAAAACATGATGAAAATAACAAGTTCAAGGTTGCCGAAGTTACACATTCAGTGTTCTATGCTCCATGGTATGTTGCTATCCATAATGGATATTTTGAAGATCTTGATATTGAAGTAATTCTTACAAGTGGTGCTAACAATGTTGTTGCTGCCGTTCTTTCAAAAGATGCAGATATCGGTTTATGTGGACCAGAAGCAACCATTTATGCTAATAAAGAAAATAAAAACAAAGTAAAAAGTTTTGCTGGTTTAACAAAAAGAGATGGACAATTCTTAGTTTTAAGAAAAGGTATAAAATATGAAGATTTTAAAAGCATTGAAAATCTAACAATTTTAGCTGGAAGAAGTGGCGGTATGCCTTTACTTAATTTTAAAAATGCTTTAAAGAATGAAGGTATAAAAAATGTAACAATTGATTCATCTATTGATTTTGCTAATCTAACAAGTGCATTTATTGCAGGTACTGGTGATGGCGTTAACCTATTTGAACCAAATGCAACTACACTTGCCAAAACTGGAAAATATTATATAGCTACATCAATCGGAACATATTCAGGAGTTGTTCCATATACAGCATTTAATGCACTAGAATCAAATATAAAAAATAATGAAAGTAAATATAAAAAATTCTATAAAGGAATTGAAAAAGGTCTTGAATATGTAAGCACTCATTCAAGTAAAGAAATAGCTGAAATAATAAAAGACGAATTTCCTGATACTGACTTTACAGACTTAATCGCGATGGTTGATAACTATAAGTCTTATGACTCATGGCTAAAAACTCCAAAAATAAGTGAAGAAATCATGATTAATTTAGAAAATATTATGATTGATAATAATGAACTTGAAGAAACTGTTAATTTTAATGAATTAGTTTATGAATTTAATTAATGTAGTTTCTCTTTGTAAAAAATATCATACACCAACAAAAGAAATCATCGCTTTAGATGATATAACATTTGATATTGAAGAAGGAAAAATACTTGGAATAATCGGTACAAGTGGCTGTGGAAAGTCAACCCTTTTTAACATCATAACCAAATTAGAAAAACCAACAAGCGGTTACATCAAAGAAAACAAAAAACTAAAAATTGGTTATATGATGCAAACTGATGCTCTACTTCCTTGGTTAACCGTTTATGAAAATGCCATATTAGGCTTAAAATTAAAAAAAATACTCACTAAAGAAAACATTGAATATGTTAATTCATTATTAAAAAAATACGGACTTTTCGAATTTAGCAATGAATATCCTAAGAACTTATCCGGTGGAATGCGTCAAAGAGTTGCACTTATTAGAACTTTAGCTATAAAGCCAAACATTTTGCTTCTTGATGAACCATTTTCCAAACTGGATATTGATTCAAGAATAAAGATAAGTGATGATGTATATAAAATCATAAAAGAATTAAAAATTACTGCTGTAATTATTTCTCATGATATTATGGAAGGAATCACTTTATGTGACTCACTCGTTGTACTAACTCCAAGACCTGGGAAAATAAAAAAGATAGTTAAGTTAGAAAAAGAAGATAAACTTCCAAGTGAACTTAGGAAAGAAAGTTATATATCAAAATTATATGAAGATATATGGAAGTATATGAATGATGAGTAAAGAACAAGCATTATATCTTAAGAAAAGAAAAAGAAATAAGCTGATAATTCTATTATCACAAATTTCATTACTCGTTACTTTTATTGGTTTATGGGAGCTTTTATCCAAATATGAACTGATAAATTCTTTTATCTTTTCTTCACCAAGTAAAATAATTTTAACATTAATTAATCTTTATAAAGATCATAACTTATTTCCACATATTTACACTACAAGTATGGAAGTAATCGTATCTTTTTCACTTTCAACAATTCTTGGTTTTATACTTGCTCTATTCTTCTATATTTTTCCAACAATAAAAAAAATAATGGATCCATTTATAACAATGATTAATAGCTTACCCAAAGTAGCTTTAGGTCCACTTATCATCATCTGGTTAGGAGCTAATACAGAATCGATTATCTTTATGGCACTGCTTATAAACTTAATCGTTACCTTCACCACTATCTTAAATGGATTTATCAACACAGATAAAGATAAAATTAAGCTATTTAAAGTATTTGGAGCAACAAAAAAAGATATTATTTTAAAACTTATAATACCATCAAGTAAAGTTGAAATAATATCTTCTCTAAAACTTAATTTATCACTTTCTTTAATAGGTGTTATTATGGGAGAATTCTTGAGTTGTAAAAAAGGTATTGGTTATTTAATTCTTTATGGAACTCAAGTATTTAACCTATCGCTTGTTATGTGTGGTATATTTTTACTTTTATTATTATCATTCATTTTCTATGAATTAATTAATTTTGTAGATAAAAAACTAGCAGCACGCTAGTTTTAT
>CAKOPW010000022.1 GCA_934101115.1 uncultured Bacilli bacterium
ATGCATACAACAGAAAATATAAAGGATTTTTTAACATGTTTTGATATGAATGGAAGCAAGGTTTTAACTGTTGCTGGAAGTGGAGATCAACTTCTTAATGCCTATGCTTTAGGAGCATCATACGTAGATATATTTGATATAAATCCACTTGCAAAATGTGGAGTTGACTTAAAAGTTTCTGCTGCAAAATGTTTATCATATGATGAATTTATTCACTTTTTCTTTTCTAATTTTCCTGAATTCTTTTCTGAGGAATTATATGCTAAAATATATTCCTTATTAGATTCAGACACAAAACTACTTTTTGATACTTTTTTTCAAAAGTTTGGTGTTAAAGATTCTATAAAAAAATTGTATTATCAAATGAATCCGTCATTAAAGAAAATGCAACAAATGAATTTGTATTTAGAAGAGTACTACTATTATGTCTTAAAAGAACGCTTAAAAAATAAAAAAATTAATTTTATTGAATCACCAATTCAAGATCTAAAAGCAAATATTAACAATTCTTATGATGTCATGATGTTTTCCAATATAAGTGATTCTATCAACGATATATTTGGAGGAAAAGCTTTAAATGAATATTTAAAATTAATCGCTTCTTTGACAGAAAAATTAAATCAAGGAGGATCTATTGAAATAGGTTACATATATGGAACTTATTCTAAAGATGATACCATAAGTGATTTTGTAAGTGATAAAAAGCGCCAAAAGATATTTAAACCCGATATATTTTGCGATTTATCAGTACGTCCATATACTGATTCAACATATGCTGATCGTATTGTCTATTACACTAAGAAAAAATAAATATAAAAGTTAAAGAAAATATGCTATAATAATTTACGAAGTGGAGGAGTTTTTATGCAAAATAGAACTCATAATTTAAATGAATTAAGAATAGAAAACGTAGGAGAAAAAGTTGAATTAGTAGGTTGGCTTGAAAATGTTAGAAAAGTTAGTAAAAATTTAGCATTTCTAATTTTAAGAGATTTCTATGGAATAACTCAAATTGTTGTTGAAAATGAAGATATTATGAACATTATAGATTCTATCAACTGTGAATCAACAATCAAAGTATATGGTACTGTAAGAGAAAGAACTAGTAAAAATCCTAAAATACCAACTGGAGATATTGAAGTTGTACCTGATAAAATTGAAGTTATTGGAAAGTGTATTTATAATGAACTTCCATTTGAAATCAATTTCTCTAAAAATGCTGATGAAAATACAAGATTAAAATATAGATATCTAGACTTAAGAAATCCTTTAGTAAAAGAAAAAATTGTTTTAAGAAGTAAAATCATATCTGAACTTAGAAGTAGAATGATTGATGAAGGATTCTTGGAAATAACAACTCCAATTTTAACAGCTTCATCACCAGAAGGAGCAAGAGATTATTTAGTTCCTTCAAGAAACTATCCTGGAGAATTCTATGCACTTCCACAAGCACCTCAACAATTTAAACAACTTCTTATGACTTCTGGATTTGATAGATATTTCCAAATCGCGCCATGCTTTAGAGATGAAGATGCCAGAGCGGATAGAAGCCCTGGAGAATTTTATCAACTAGATATGGAAATGTGTTTTGCTGATCAAGAGGATGTTTTCTCAGTAATTGAGAAGGTTTTACCTGATGTATTTGCTAAATATGGTGTTTATAAAAGTGCATCAACTGTTCCTTTCAGAAGAATAACTTATAAAGATGCTTTAGAAACTTATGGATCTGATAAACCAGATTTAAGAATAGATTTAAAATTAAAAGATATAACAAATATAGCAGCAAAAACTGACTTTGCAGACTTTAAAGATGCTTATGTTACTTGTGTTGCCGTAGACAATTTTAAAGAAAGTAGAAAATATATTGATAAATTAGTAGAAGATGTATACGCTTTAACAAATAATAAAGTTTATTGGTTTAAAGTTGATGAAAATGGAGAATTAACTGGTGGAATATCTAAATTCTTAGATGAAGTTAAAGAAGAATTAAAGAGTACTCTTGAATTAAAACCAAATACTTTTGTAGCTATTTCTGCTGGTAAAAAGTTAAATGCTTTAAAAACAGGTGGAGTATTAATAAAACAAATAGGTGCTTCAGTTGAAGGACATATGAATAAAGAAACTTATGAGTTCTGTTGGATAGTAGATTTCCCAATGTATGAGATTGGTGAAGAATCAGGAGAATTAGAGTTCTGTCATAATCCATTCTCAATGCCTCAAGGTGGTTTAAAAGTTTTGGAGGAAGCTGAAGGAAACTTAGAACGCGAACTAGAAATAGTAGCTTATCAATATGATCTTGTATGTAATGGTGTTGAACTTTCAAGTGGAGCTGTAAGAAATCATGATCCAGAGATTATGATTAAAGCGTTTGAACTTGTTGGTTTAGGTGAAGAAGATGTTAAGAAAAAATTCCCTGCAATGTATAATGCATTCTGCTATGGTGCACCATCACATGCTGGAATTGCACCAGGAGTTGATCGTATGATTATGCTTATAACTGGAGAAGAGAGTATAAGAGAAGTTATACCTTTCCCAATGAATAGCAAAGCTCAAGACTTACTAATGGGTTCGCCATGCAAGGTAAGTGAAAAACAACTTAAAGATGTTCATATTAAAGTTATAGATTAAAGGTAAATTTAATTTGCCTTTTAATTTTATCTTTTTAGAAAGGAATAAAACCTATGTTTAGACAAGTTAATGGATATGTAAAATTTTTAGAAAAGAAAATTCCCCAAGATATAAAGAAATATTATGGAACACCATCTTTACAAAGACTAAAACGTGTTGGATATTTTTGTGGTATGGATTTTGCCTCTCGAGATGTGTACTCTTTTAAAGAATACTTAAGTACTTATGCGCATTCAATAACAACAGCTGGTATAACTTCAATGTTCACCGATGATAAAAAAGCAATTCTTGCGGCTTTATATCATGATGTGTCCAAGCCAACATGTTCTCATGTAATAGATTATATGAATGGTGATTATAAAACTCAAGAAAGTACCGAAGAATTTACTAAACAAATAATTTTAGATGATGTGCTTTTAAGAAAATATCTTAAAGATGATGGAATTGAGCCTGAAGAAGTATATGACTTTAAGAATTATTCTCTAGTGGATTTAGATCGACCATCACTTTGTGCCGATAGAATCGATGGAGTCCTTTTAAGCTCTCTTGTTTGGAGTGAAACGTTAAAGTTAAAAGAAGCAAAAAAGATGTTAAAGAATCTTGAAGCATACATAAATGAATATGGTGAAAGAGAAATCGGTTTTAAAAATCTAGAGTTAGCAACTCAATTTGTAAGGCAAAACGATATCATAAATAGATATACACATTCCAGCTGGGATACATATATGATGCAACTTCTTGCTGATATAATTGCACTTGCTATTAAAGAAGAATTGATAACTTATGAAGGCCTTTATTATATTGATGATGTTACGTTATTTAGACTTTTAGAATACTCTGAAAATCCAATTTTAAGAAATAAATTAACAGAGTTTGAAAATATTTTAATGGATGATATACCTATTCCAATTAATCCGGAAATAAAGGATAGAAAAATTAATCCACTTGTAGCTGGAAAAAGATTAAATAAAAATATTTCTTTACGTTAAGTATTTTCATTTCAATTGATTTTATAAGTAATATATTCTATAATTTTAAATAGAATAGGTGATCATATGAAAAAACGTAATAGTTTAATACTAGTTATTTTGTTAATGAGTATCGGTTTTGCTGCAGTATCAACAACATTAATAATAAACGGAAGTACAAAGATATCTGAAAACATAGATGACTTTGATGTTTATTTTTCAAAAGCCATACTTGATAATGTTGATAAAAGTGGAGAATTCATTGATGACACAAATAAAATAATCACATTTACAACAAATGATCTAAGTGCTGTAGGTGATACATCAACACTTACTTATGAAGTAACAAATGCTAGCAAAAACTATGATGCTGTAGTTCAAGTTAACTGTGAAGGTGCAAATGATTATTTACAAGTATCAATGGTTCCTGATAACTTAACTATAGAAGCAACTACTACTAAAACTGGAACTGTTAAAGTTGAATTAAAAAAGACAAGTGTTACAAATCAAGAAGTCCCAATAACTTGTAAATTAAACATTGTTGCATCTGAAAGAACAAGCTTAGGCGCAAATGAAGTAGTAAAATATAATTATAAAGCTAAAAATATAACTTATGATGATACAAATACTCAAATGGGTTGTACTGATGTTCAAACATGTATTCAAAAAATAGACAAGATATTAGAAAGTTAAAGCATAAAAAAATTGGTAAAAAACTTACCAATTTTTATTTTGCATAATAATCTAGATTAGGAATAAGCAATTCTAAGTAATCAAGTATTTCTTCTTTTGTATATTTACTGCTGTTGCTAAGCCATTCAACACCAATATTTATAACTCCACCTAGATAAAATTTTGATATAACTTCCGTTGGCACTTTTAAGTTAATATCATTTTCTTTAAATCTCTTTAAAATATCATCATTAACAACACTTAATAATATATCCATCATTATGCTACTTCTATTGTTTACCATTATTGAATTATAGACATCTCTTTTACTATCAATATGATCTAAAAACAAACTGATCAATCTAATGTAATATTCACGTATGCTTAAGTTTTCTTTACAACTTTCATTAAGTTCACGAGCAAACTCTTCTTTTAAGTTGCTTAAAAAATCTACAAGAAGTTCATACTTATCTTCATAATGAGCATAAAATGTTGATCTATTAATCATTGCTTTAGAGCATATATCTGAAACTTTTATTTCTTCAAAAGTTTTTTCTTTCATAAGTTCAAGTAAAGTTTGATAAATTAATTTTCTTGTTTTTATAACCCTTAAATCATCTTTTTTATTCATTTCTTTCACCAATTTATATTATACGCAGATAAACAACAAAATCAATGATAAATATTGTTTTGTTGGAAATAACTATACATATTTACTATTTTGTTGGAAAACATACATATTTCAATTTACAGTTGTGTTATTTTTAAAATCTAAGTAATAAAATATAGAGGCGAATGGAGGAAATGATATGGATAAAATGTCCGAATTAATTTGTAAACATAAGAAATTAATTCTAATAATATCTGTGCTTCTTTTAGTTTTATCATTCATTGGTAACTATTTAACTAAAATCAACTACGATATATTAGTTTACTTACCAAAAGATATTGAAACTATAAAGGGTCAAGATATTCTAACAGATGATTTTGATATGGGGTCATATTCAGTTGCTGTTGCTAATAATTTAAGCAGCAAAGATTTACTTGATCTTGAAGAAAAAATCAAAGATGTCGATGGAGTAAACCAAGTAATGTCAATATATGATGCAATTGGTACAGTTATTCCTATTTCTATGCTACCAAGTGAGATAACTGAAAAACTTCATAAAGACAACACTGATATGCTTTTTATTACATTTTACGGAAGTACATCAAGTGAAGAAACAATTGATGCTGTAAAAGAAATAAGAAATATCAGTCAAGAAAAAATAAAACTTGGTGGTATGAGTTCAATGGTACTTGATACTATGGAACTATCTAATAAAGAAATACTTATATATATTGTTATAGCTGTAATTCTTTGTATAGTTGTTCTTGAGTTATCACTTGACTCATATATGGTACCAATATTCTTACTATTAAATATTGGATGCGCCATAATGTATAACTTAGGAACAAATATTTTCTTAGGAGAGATATCTTATATTACTAAAGCATTAGTTGCTGTATTGCAATTAGGTGTTACAACTGACTTCTCAATCTTCTTGTATCACTCATATGAAAGTAAAAAGAAGATATTTAAAACTAAAGAAGAGGCAATGAAAGAAGCCATTAAAGAAACATTTACATCAGTTATAGGTTCATCACTTACAACTGTTGCTGGATTCCTAGTATTATGTACAATGAAATTAACACTTGGACGTGACTTAGGTATAGTAATGGCTAAAGGAGTAATTCTTGGAGTTATATCAGTATTAACATTATTCCCAAGTTTATTACTTGTATTTGATTCTTTAATTGAAAAGACAAAACATAAGAGTTTGAATCTAAAATTTGAAGGATTAAATAAATTCATTGTAAAACATCACGTTGCTTTATTTATTATATTCTTACTTGTATCTATTCCAGCATACTTAGGATATAAGAATGTAGAAGTTTATTACAAGATGGATTCATCTTTACCAGAAACTCTTGAAAGTATCAGTACTAATACAGAGTTAAAAGAGAAATTCAATATTGTAAGTCCAGAAATAATCTTAGTTGACACTAGTTTAAAAAATGACGATGTTGCTAAAATGTTGGATGAAATAAAAAATGTAGATGGAATTGATTTTGTATTATCATTTAATGAACTTAAAGAACATGGTTTAACCGAAAATATGTTAAGTGATGATCTTGTAAAAATGTTTAAAAATGATAAATATGAAATGGTTTTAATAAATTCACTTTATGAAGTCGCTAGTGATGAACTTAATAATCAAGTAGACGTTATAAATGGAATTGTTAAAAAATATGATGATAACATAATCGTTGCTGGTGAAGGACCACTTATGAAAGACTTAATTAAGATAAGTGATACAGATTTCAACAATGTTAATTCATCATCAATTGTATGCATTTTATTAATTCTATTCATTGTACTTAAGAGTTTCAGTTTACCAATACTTCTAATATGTGCAATAGAATCAGCAATATTCATAAATATGTCAATATCATATTTTGGAGGTGTTGTGTTACCATTTGTTGCTCCAATAGTTTTAGGTACAATTCAATTAGGTGCAACAATCGATTATGCAATTCTTTTAACTTCATCTTATCTTAAATTAAGACGTGAAGGAGTTGATAAGAAAGAAGCAGCTTTACAAACTCTAAACTATAATGGTAGATCAATATTAGTAAGTGGCTTATGCTTCTTTGCTGCAACATTTGGAGTAGGTGTTTATTCTCAACTAGAAATGGTTGGAAGTTTATGTACTCTTATTTCAAGAGGAGCAATTGTAAGTATGATAGTTGTTATAACTGTTTTACCTTCAATACTTCTAATATTTGATTCATTAATAATGAAAACTACGAAAGGATGTAATAATATGAAAAAAAATAATAAAAAGGTAATTGCTTCAGTATGTGCTTTATCATTTATGTTATTAAGCGTTCCAACAAATACTTATGCTTTATCAAGAATCGAAACTGTTTATGGTAAATTAGATTCTAATGGTAATTATTCATCAGTACTTGTAAATGAACATTTAAAAAATGATACTTCACTTAAAACTATTGAAGATTATACTGAATTAAGTGAAATATTAAATATTAATGGAAATGAAACATTAAATGTAAATGGTAATAAATTAACTGTTGAAGCTAATGGAAAAGACATTTATTATCAAGGAGTTTATAATAAAAGTTTACCAATAAATATGGAAATAACTTATAAATTAAATGGTGAAAAAATGTCTGTTGATGATATGTTAGGTAAAAGTGGTAAGGTAGAAATATCTATAAAATATAAAAACACAGATAAACATATCGTTAAAGTAAATGGCAAAAATGAAACTTTATATACACCATTTGTTGTAACTTTTGGAACAATTATAAATGATGGAACAAACATTGAAGTAGAAAATGGAAAAGTAATCAGTAATGGTAGCAAAAATGTCATAGGTGCAATCGCTACTCCAGGATTATATGAAAGTTTAGATTTAAGCTCTTTAAAAAATACTGATACAATAAAAATTACTTATGAAACAACATGTTTTGAATTAAGTTCAATGTATTCTGTAATAACTCCAAAATTAGTTGATTCAAGCGACTTAAAAATATTTGATAAATTAGATACACTATATGAAAAATCAAATGAATTAAAATCTAATATGGATTTAATTGATACAAATACAAAGAAAATTAAAGAAGGATCTAGTAAGATAAAAAATGCTTTATCAAGTTCAATGAATGCAAGTTCTGGTTCAACTTTAACTGATGAACAATTAAGTATGATCACTTCTCAAGCAAAAGGTTTAGTTTCTTCATCATTTACTGAAGAATATAAAAATAATATAGCAGCTTCTGCTTGGAAAGAAGTTGAATCAAGTCTTGATCCAAACGATCAATATGTTGTAGGAAAAGTAACTGAATATTCAACAAACATAATGATGACTTATCTAGAAAGTATTGGAGAAATCCAAGAATATGGACGTTGTAGTGCTCTAGGAACTTCTGCTAATACTGATCAAGCATGTATTACATTATTTACAAAAATAAAACCAATGCAAGAGGCTTTACAAGTTAACAATGCTGCTTTAGCTTCAAGTGTTTCATCATATGTAGCTGAAAATGTTTCTAAATCTGTTGCTGTAAAAGTTGCTCAAGAAAGCGCTTTAAAAACAACTGAGACTTTAGCACCAACACTTGCAAGCAATGTTGCTGATCAAGTAAAAGATGCATCTATTGAGTCATTAAAAACTTTATATGCTGGAATCTCTACATTAGATTCAGGAATTTCTGAATTATCTGCTGGTATTTCAAAATATAATGAAGAAGGAATTACTAAGATTACTAACATAATTGGTGGAGATGTAAAAACAACAACTAACAAAGTAAAAAGTATCGTTAAACTTGGAGAAAATTATAAATCAGTAAACTCTAAATCATTAAATTCAACTGATGAAACAAGAATGATTTTAGTAGTAGATGGTAAAAAATATGAAGCTCCAAAAGAAAATACACAAAAGACAACTAAAAAAGTATCATTCTTCCAAAGAATAAAAAACTTGTTTAAATAGAAGTGTTAAAAAAACACTTCTTTTTTAATATAATTTAGTATGAATGAAGAAATAAATAGATTAAATTTTGAAAATTTTATATGGATTGTATTTGCATCTCTTTGTCTTTTAAATATAAGAGGAGATAACTTAGAAATAGAGTCAATTGAAGAAAATAATGATTCTTTTCATAATGAAGCAAATAAAGTTTTTGAATTTACTTTATCGATTACCTTCTTAATCTATATTTATTTTTTCTTAAGAAATTATCGAGCCTTAAAGAAAGCTCCACAAAATCAAAAAAGATTATATGAAATTAAAACGCTTGGAAGTATGCTTTTAATAGCTGGTATTATATGCTTAATATATTTTCAAAAGCGTCAAACTTCATTTGAAGGTTCACCAGCTTTATGATATTCTAATGATGGTGATATAATGACGGATATCGAAATAGAAAATAAAATGAAAGAAATAACATATGGATGGGTTGATGTAAATGGTAATAAGCATAAAGATGTTGATGATTCTTATGCAACACTTTATCGTTTACAAGCTCCAGACTCTTTGCTTATTTCTAAATGTGGTGTATGTTGGGATCAAGTTGAACTTGAAAGATATTATTTTTCACTTTCTGACTATGAGTTTAAAACATATATAATCGTTTATTTTAAAGATGATACATATCCCTCACATACTTTTTTAATTTATAAAAAAGAAAACAAGTATTATTGGTTAGAAAATGCTTATCAAAAATACATTGGAATTCATGAGTACTCAAGCTTAAATGAAGCTTTAACGGATGTTAAAGAAAAATTCATTTTAGATCTTAATTCTTCATTTGATTCAGACTATTTAAAAATATATGAATATACAACTCCAAATTTTAATATAACAGCTGATGAATTCTTCAAAGAAACTACTATAAATCCAGTAAATATTTAGCCTTTTTTCTTGTTAAATTACATATATTAATATATAATACATATCGCGGAGATGAATAGAATGAAAAAAATCAAAAATGTAGTAAATGTATTAAAGTTTTATATGGCAGTAAATAAATTAAAAGAAACAACTAAAGGAGAGAAAAGTCGTGCCGATAATGTTTTTGGAAGCAGTATCTTAGCAATTGCTTTCGATTCGGAATTCAATAATGCATCTAATTTAGTTAACATTATTAAAATGGAATTATTGTATGAATTATCATATACTCCAGAATTTTTTGACATCATAGAAGATATGGAAAAAAGAAAAGAAATGGAAAATTTATTATTAGAGTTTAATGCTTGTAAATCACCAGATGCAAATTTAGCTCATGAATATAAGTGTTTTGATACAACGCTTTCCAATATAGCAGCAAATGTAAAATCAATTGACGAGTTTGTAGATAAAGCTTTAACTAGTCTTTCGATAGATAAAGATAAGGAAAAATATATCAATATTTTAAGATTTTATTATTACAATTATACTTTGAGATCAAAAGTTCGTACAGGTTTGGATAATGAACATTGGAACATTGCTAGTGGAAACGAAAGAGTAGAGATGGTTTCTGATCATATCATTGGTACAATAGGTTTAGCATATGCATTTGGAAGTGAATTTAAATATGATTTTGATGTAGATGAAATCTTAAAAACTTTAATGATTCATGAAATAGGTGAAGCTATTATTGGGGATATTACTCCTTTTGATAATGTTTCTCTTGAACAAAAACATGAAATTGAACATAAGGCAATGCAAGAGATACTGGGAAACTTAAACAACCGTGACGAGTTATATCAAAGTTTATTAGATTTTGATGCTGGTACAAATCCAAAGGATGTTTTTGCAAAACATTGTGATAAATTAGATGCTGATCTTGAATCAAAAGTATATCAAGAAAAAGGATTTCATCACCTTTTAACTGATCAAGAAAATAATGTAGTTATGAAATCTTCAAAAGTGCAAAAGATGATTGAAGAAGGTTTAGCTACAACTGCCTTTGATATTTGGTTTTTATATGATAAACATATTTATGAAGAAACTCCAGATATGAAAGAATTTTATGATGTTTTAAAATGTGCAAAAGATAATGAACTTTTAGATTTAAATAAGGATGCAATAGTTGAAAAAATTGATTTAAATGATAAAGAATATGAATTATTATTAAATGAAATTGCTTTTGAAATAGATAGATTAAAGAAAAATAATTTTGTTGAAGCAATAACTATATCATTTCAACAAAATGACGACAAGGGAGTTATCATTATAAAAAGTGCTTGTACAGACATAAACTTAGAAGACTACTTTAAAGAACTAACTTCGTATTTTAATGCTAAAAACTTAACTAACATCAAGGTAGAATTTGTTTATAAACCAGTTACTAAACGTCCAAGCTATTTTTCAATGCCAAATGGTTTTAAAGAAGAAAAACAATCAACAATTATCTTTGACAGAAATGGTTTTTTAAAAGAAAATGAAATAGTTGGCTTTTACGATTCTGATGACCAAAAACCAATGTTTACAGTAAGTTATAATCCGGAACTTGATAGAGAATTAAAACTTTTACAATCTTAAAAGATAATTCTCTTTTTTAATGTATTAAACTAGATATAATGTTATAATTATATTATTAGATATGTAGGTGGTATTAAATGGAAAAAAGAAAAGAAACGATTTTATTGGATATTGATGAAGTGCTTTGTTTTTCGGGATATTTAGAGATAGTAAATGAATTTTTGGGTACAGATTATACGATTGATGATTTTACTGATTATTATATAGATGAGGCTGCAATTCCTAAAGAAAAAATGGATGCATTTTGTGAATTTATGAAAAATAAAGATCAATATGAAAATCCTATGTTTTTACCGTATGCAATTGAAGCAATAAAGAATTTAAGTAAATATTATAATATTTACCCTTTAAGTGATTGTCGTAATAACTTTGATTTAAAAAATTCAGGTAGAATATTTAAAGGTAAATTTGATCTTCTTTATAGAACTTTTTCTCAAGAAGAAATACCTTCAAAAAATTATATTTTTACTGGATCTAAAGGCTTATTTAAAGGTGATATTCAAATAGATGACTTATTAAGCAATCTTCAAGTTACAGATGCATCAACAAAAATTCTTTTTCCTTCATATCATAATAAGGAAATAAGCGAAGAAACTTTAACGGAAAATGGTATTATTATGCCTACAAGAGATTGGCAAAAGGGCTGGGAAGAAACAGAAAAACTTCTTTTAAAAAGAGTAGAAATGAGAAAAAATCATGAATAAAAAATTAGGTTTAGTATTATTATCATTATTACCAAGTTTTGTATTTGCTTCCTCTAGTTCTTCTTTAAATTTTGGTGAAGCATTCTTAATAGAAAACTTTATGACAATTTTTATGAGTGTTTTTGTTATTTATCCAATAGCTAAATATTGTTCTAAAGACGGAGATGTAAAATCTTTATTTATTAAATTATCAGTTATTAGATACGTTCTTTTAATATTTTTTGATTTGTTTATAAGTACTGATATAGCTTTATGGGATTTTATGTTTGTATTTATTGGAGCTTTTATAATTGTTCCAATAGTAGCAGTTGCAAATCGTAAAAATTCAACAATAACTGCAACACCAAACAATGTTTTTCAATCTAGCAACGTTAAACTTGCATGTGCAAATTGTAAAACAGAGATAGCCATAGATGATAAATTTTGTCCAAACTGTGGTATGGCAATAGCAGGAAATAATATAGAAGTTTCTGCCTATAAGAAAAATATTGTAACTCCAAATAATTTTGATTCCATTTATAGTAAAACTGAAGATCAAATGCTAGAAAGTTTCTTACAAGATGAAATGAAAAAAGCTAAAATTGACAGCAAAACAGACTTAATTCCAAAAGATGTTTTAAAAAGAAAAAATATAATGTTCATAATTCTTGGTTTATTAACATTTATTTTTATATCAATGATTTTCTTCCATGTTGGATTTATCTATTGTTTCATTGCTTTAATTATAATATTTATATTTTATAAAAAAGCAAATTCTTATAATTTAATGAATTTCTTGAAAAAGGAAGTTAAATCAAGACCACAAGAGAATATCAGTAATATAGTCATGAATGTAAAATTATCTTTTATTAAGGATAGTTCTAAAAATATTTTACTTGGTGGTTTTATAGCTGCTTTATTAGTTTCTTTAATCATTTATTTTAAACCACATATTTTATATGAAAAATCTGAAAATGGATATACAGTTAGATTTTATACAATTGGTATAACTAATTTTACATCAGTTAATATTCCTGAAAAGTATAAAGGCGAAGATGTTGTTGGAGTGCGTGGTCAAGTATTTAAAAATATGTATACTTTAAGAACAGTAAAATTACCTAACACTATTACGGAAATTAGAGGTCAAGCATTTGAAAATGATATATTGTTAAATGAAATAAATATACCAAATAATTTAACTTATTTAGGAGGAAGTGCTTTTAAGAAGTGTAAGTCACTTAAAACATTAACTCTTCCAGATACTTTAACATATATTGGTGGAGAAGCATTTAAAAACGCAACATCTCTAAAAAGTATAACTTTACCATCCAGCTTAAAAGAAATAAGAGGTAATACTTTTGAAAATGATAAAAATTTACAAGAAATAAAAATTCCGGATACAGTTACACGAATCGGTGGACATGCTTTTTATGGCTGTAAAAAACTAAGTAAAGTTGAACTAAGTGAAAACAGTGAATTAAATGAAATAGGTTCATCAGCATTCAGATTGTGTGATTCACTTAAAGAAATAACTATACCATCACTTACTTCAGTAAACTCTAGAGCATTCAAGGAAAGTCCAACAAAAGTTAAACGATTTGGCGAAATTGATTATGGATCTTTAGTTGATGAAAACAAACACGAATATAAAACATTTATGTATATAAGAGTAGGAGAAACAGAAAAAATTTCTAGTTATCAAACTGATTCTAAAATGTATCAAACTGAAGCTACATTAACTTTAAAAAGTATCAATGTAACTGCAAGTGGAAGCGAATTTACTTTAGAGTATAAAGATTCAAAAACAACTAAAGAATTTAAATTAAACAAAACTGTATCAAATATGGAAATAAATGATTCACTAGATGTTGAGGTTTCTGCAAGCTATAATTTTTCCTCATCAACAAGCATTTCCTTAAATGTATACTATGACTAGTGATTCTATGAATTATAAATATATACATCTACTATATGTCCCAACATTAGCTTGCAATATGGGATGTAAGTATTGTTACTTAGAGGAAAACACGGTTAGTCAAGGAGATATGAATCCTTTAAACACTTTAGAATATACCATAAATAAATTAAAAAATAGTGGTGTAATTCCTTTTAATATTTCTCTTCATGGAGGAGAAGTAACAACTTTATCAAAGAATGATTTCCATGATATTATAAAATACATAAGTGAATATTATAAGGAAAATAAAACGTTAATTGAAAGTGCTGGATTTACTGTAGGAAATCCGCATATAAAAACTAATTTATACAGTTTAGATAAACATATTGATACAATAAAAGAATACAATGTTTCTATTTCTGGAAGCTTAGATTTACCTTTTTCTTTACATGATCAATATCGTCTAACTAAAGGAAATCAAAAAACGTTAAATAAAATTTTAGCAAATATTGAACTTTTAAAGGATATTCCAAATAAGAAAAAAGTATCAGCAACTATATTTAAAGAACATTATGAACATTTAGATGAAATAATAGATGATATAAAATATTTAGATGAATTTACTTGTTTAGACATGAATGATTTTAATTTTATGATAGGATTTGACTATAATTCATGTGGTTTATTACATCCTATTACTGAAGATGAACAAGTAAAATTTTACAATAAAATGCATGAGAGCTTTGATGGAACTAATTTAGATGCTGGCGTAAATGGACCTTGGTTTAATGAATTTGGTCCAGGCTATTGTACTAACTGTGATAACTGTGGAGAAAAGTTTTTTTTGCTTGAAGTAAATGGAGATATTTATTCATGTGTAAGAGGGCAAAAACATAAAGATTATTATTACGGAAACATTTTTAAAGATTCAGTTGAAGATATTTTAACAACTGCTAAAAATAAGATGTTCTTAAACCATAATAGAGAACCATTTAACGATGAATGTTCTAAATGTGGCTATTTATATTTATGTAAAACTGGCTGCCCATTTGTAAAAAATATGTATCAAACTAATAAAAGTTATACATGTAAGTTACAACAAAAAATGTATCAAGATCGAGGCTATGAAAAAGATCCTACAAATGATGAATTTGTTTATCAATATGTTAGTAAAATGCGTACAACAGATGTAAGCAACTACATTCCCAAAGATAATGATGATAATTCACTTGCTAATCTAATAAAAAAGGATAAGAGATTAAAATATATCTATGATGATTCATCCTTTATTCTCGATATTAATGGAGTAGAATATAACTTATCCTCTCAAATATTAAATGTATCAAGAGAGTTTGTATATTTAACAAAAGAATCTAAAATTAAAATATATATGAAAAAGAATATGATTGAAGAAGAATGTGATTATCCAGAAAACAATGCTCTTTATATTATGATCCTAAGTGGAAATTTAGTAACTTATGGAGACGAAGGAAGAACAAAACAAAGACATGTAAACACAACTCAAATTTTTAAAGGAGTACTTGATAATATACCAAGCAGTAAAGAAGGGTACTATGTTTATGATATAAGCAATTTAATTCATGAATATAAAGATTTTTATTCAAAAGAAAATCCTAACAATATTTTCTTTACAACAACATCTCTAAGAGAATATCATTATTTAAAACAAAAAAATAATGCTTATTACCATTTAGCAGCAATTAATTTACCATTTCAAAACATGGAATTTATTTATATAGATGAGGAGTTATAAAAATGAAAGAAGAAGCAAAAACATATGAAGAGTTAATTAGAAAAAAAAGATGCATAGATATAACAAAGTACTATGAACTTGATGAAAATGATTTAGAAACTATTTATACATTTTTAAAAGAAAATCCAGCTGGTGTTGTAAGAGGCGGATTAGAAAATTTAGTGTTAACTTGTAAGGGTAAAGAAAATCAAGTAATTGTTTCTAGAAAAAAGTCTGCAACTATTGATGGTTTAATTGTTAGCAATAAATTATTTAAGATTATTCCACACTATACACCTTCAAGTGGAGGCGGGTACTCTAGCGGTGGTTCTTCATCAAATAATAATAACAATAATAACAACAACAATAATAATTAGGAGGAGTTATGGCATTTATAGTAGATGAATTTCATAAAAAGCAACTTGATAAACATAAAATAAATATTAAAACAACATACATATCAGAGAACAAAATTTTAGAAAGAAACACAAATGGTGAAAAAAATGATGATGTAAAAAATGGCATCAGAGCTAGAAAGGATTATTATATAAAAGATTCTTTAGTGCATACTGAAACAAAGTTTGATTCTAGAATAACTTATACATACATATCAGAAGATTTATTAAAGAATAATTTTAAATGTGTTAACTGTGGAATGTCCAGTGATTTAAATACTTTTATTGATGGTTGTCCTTACTGTGGAACAAACTATAATCTAGAATATACTGATAAAGATTTGGGAAGTAAATACCATTATGATTTAGTATTAAAAAGTAACATTTATAGAGTAATTACTGGTATTGTAGATTTAATTATAAGTATTATATTATCTTTTATTTATATTAAAACAACCTCTAGAACTTTTAATTCTTATGACATATCAAAAGTTTTTATCTTTGGTTTCATTTTATCTTTAGTCTTATATTATGTATTTTATTTAATGGACGCATACGTAGTACTTGGACCAATAAAAAATTATAAGGATAGAATTAATAAAGAACAAGAAAAATTTTGGTCTTCATCAAATATAGATAAAAAAACATTTTTCAATAATTTAAATTATGAAATAAGAAAAAAATATTATAGCAATGAAAATATCATTGATTATGATATTCTAGATTATGATAAATTTACTAATTATGAAAAAAATAATAAAATACATGTTAAAGTCAAAGTATATTTAAGAGTTATTTATTTTATAAATGGAAAACTAAAATCAAAATATATAAAAGATGAATTTGTTCTCGTAAGACATAACGAAGAATTAGAAACTATATCAGAAGGAACTAATATGTTAAGATGTCATAATTGTGGCTCAACATTAAATGTAAATGATGAAACATGTTCTTATTGCGGAACTAAAATAAAATATTATCAAGAATGGATGCTTGAAAAGTAACAGAGATGTTACTTTTTTTATAAAATATTATTTTTTTAGGTTCTAATTTTGTCGACATTTGTTGAGTTTATTGACAATGAAAATTAAGTATCTATAATACAAACTCGAGAAGCAGAAGAAGATGCTTATCACTTCCAAACTAGAGGC
>CAKOPW010000023.1 GCA_934101115.1 uncultured Bacilli bacterium
CAAGGCTCGTTAAACATAATTAACGTTAAAAAATGCGCTCAAAGCTTGCTCAATTAGAGTAAAACAGGGCGTGCTGCGTATTACAAACCGTACAGGTCGATAAAATTCCCTCTTATCTCCTCCTATACCAGCGATTTGAATCATTTTTAACTCAAGCTCTTCTGCAAGGCGGGTTCATCCCCGCACAAAAAACCGCAGCTTTGCTGCTGGCGTAGACCTCTGATGGTCCGCCAACCATATAGCGTAGCGGTTTGAGCACCGTTTCTGTCCCCTACAAGGGGAACCGAAGGGGTCGTAAAGACTATTGAAAGGGCGGTTGGTACATCCCCTGTACCCTGAGGGGAAAGGGGCTTGGGAAAAGCGGTGGACCCTCCCTTAAAGGTAAGGGAGGACTGGTGGGTTTTCGAAAAGACTCTTAAGTTCAAGGAAGTACTTGTAGTTTTTCGAATGTTAAGGAAGCACTGGTGGGTTTTCGATAAACCTCCTTAGCATTAAGAGAGGTTTTTCGAAAGCCCCATTTCAAGCCCTATTTTCTAAAAAATAAAGCATATTTTTTGATCGTCAGCAAAAAATATCAAAATCTGATACGTAATCCAACATAATTTAGTATTTTTGCAATAAAATCAAAAGCGAATATGGCGCAGGATTGCTTGAATTCAACTTCTACAACCGACGTAAGCAAACGCTTACCAAAGGGCATTCACGTTACTGGGGCTGATGACAAATCGGATCCAGGTATAGAAGGAACGCCCTGGGGTTACCTGTTCATTCACAACAAGACAGCCCAGGCTTTTGAGAATGAGATGAAAGACTATAACGAGAAAAATCCCAATTCAGCCGTACCTTGTTTCATTCACCGCACTTTGAGGTACAGACAAAAGAACGAGAAAGGTGGAGTAAAGAAAGAATTACAGCCATCCATCAGTGGACTCGTATTCTTGCAGGGCAAAACAAAAGTCCTCCAAGCATTCCTAAAGAATTATTATCCGCAATACCACTTGGTGAAAGACCGATGCAAGGGAGTTCCTGCCTCCATCAAGGACAAGGTTATGCAACCATTCATGACAGTATTGAAGGATAATCCAGAAAGAGTAACGTTTCTGAGAGACCCATTCGAGAAGTTTGCCAAAGACCATGTAAAGCTGCGTGTACTCACCGGCATTTTTGCAGGATGCGAAGGCTATATCGTTCGCATAGACCGCGACCGTCAACTCGTCTTCGACTTTGGAGGTTATGCTGTTGCCATCCGTGGCGTCCATAAAGAGGACTTCGAGGTCGTCGAGAAGTAAAAAAATACCAATAAGATACAGAACTTTCGCATGTGGCTTAAGTCAATTAGTGTCAAATATTTAAGGTTTTTCTTGGTGGTTACGAAAGTAAGTTGTAAATTTGCAGGCAAGGATTAGAATAAAGGAGAATGTATTATGTCGACAAATAATGTATCTCAAGATAGGACCATTCCTTATTGGGATGAAATCAAGAAATTAAGCATTGAGGATAAATATTCCTTGATAGCTAAAATTGAGTCCTCTTTAGGCGATGTTGATATGAGTGAGTCGACTAATTTGATTCATGGGATACCACGTGAGGTGATGATTGCGGCTGCAGAACATGCTCTGAAAGAAAATAGAGCAGGTCGCTGCATTCTAAATTCGCAAGTTGAGTCTTATATTAAAGCAAAAAGAGGGTGGAAGTAGTTTGGTCAGACTTGGCTTTGACGCAATTAGATGAAGTCATTGACTATGTGGAAGAACATTTTAGAGGAATATGATAAATAGGTCTAATGTCAGAAAAATGGTAGAAAAACACCGAATTTGATAATGGAATTGGACTTTCGCAAGTTCAGAAGTTATAGACAGATTAATATGAAGCAAAAACTCTTCAAAAATTTGGTAGTTTCACAGAAAACCCTTATCTTTGCTACGAATTAAATATGAAGTTATGGCACGGTTAACATTACAGGTAGATAGCCCATCTTTGTTGGAGCAATTAAAGAATGTCCTCTCTCTTATGAGAGGCGTTAAAATAGTTTCTGACTCCCCTGTTTCAAGGAGTGCTGCTTTGGAAGATGTTCCAAACGCAGAAACTTTGGCAGCAATGAAAGAGGCAGAGAGTGGTCATGATGCAGGAGTAGTTCGAGTAGATAGCTTAGAAAGTTTCATGGCATCAATGGAGGAATAGAGTTTATGAAAGAAATTCGAAAGACCTCGCAGTTCAAGAAAGATTATAAGCGTTTTAAGAATGATAAAGAATTTGTAGAAACGCTTATGGAGATAGTTAAACTTTTGGCAGAAGGCAATCAGATACCGGAAGAATATAATCCTCATCCTTTGAAAGGTAACTGGAAGAACTATATGGAATGCCATATAGAGAATGATACACTTTTGATTTGGTTTGATAAGAACAATAACGCAATAGTATTAGTTCGTTTAGGTTCGCATTCTGAGTTATTTGGTAAAGGACGTAAGCGCTGATGTCATTCATTAAATGCCAATGAAGGTCATAAGATTTCTGCCATAACCCTGATGGGAACCTCTCCTGAGTCGATCCTGTCCAAAGTCGAATAAAAAGTATTATCATCACCTATCAAGGCTGTCCCAAAGCAGCAAGCAGCCCTTTAGCAAATCCTTGAGTGAAAGCGGGTTCATCCCCGCACAAAAAACTGCAGCTCCGCTGCTGGCGTAGACCTCTGATGGTCCGCCAACCTTATAGCGTAGCGGTTTAGAGCGACGAGGAGGAGCGGTTTCCTCTTCTTCCCTGAGGGGAGAAGACCGAGATGAGAGGTGGACCCTCCCTTAAGGCTAAGGGAGGACTGGTGGGTTTTCGAAAAACCTCTCTTAATGCTAAGGTAGTTTTTCGAAAGCCTTTTTCAAGCCCTATTTCCTAAAAAATAAAGCATATTTTTTGATCGTCAGCAAAAAATATCAAAATCTGATACGTAATCCAACATAATTTAGTATTTTTGCAATAAAATCAAAAGCGAATATGACGCAGGATTGACTATGTCTCAATGTGTGTTCCGCAGGATCAAGAAAACGGCAAAGGACAAATTGAAAACTTACTAGCTCATAGATGGCAGCTGGCTACTGTTACAGCTTGGGCATGAAGCAAAAACTCCTCCCCAAATTTGGTTGTTTCACAGAAAACCCTTATATTTGCAGTCAAAAAAGGAGATACAATTATGGATACAGCTACATATACATTAGATATCCCTACAACCGATATTTCTCTTTTCAAATCATTGATTAAGAAATTCGGGTGGGTTGCCAAAAAGCAAA
This sequence comes from uncultured Bacilli bacterium, assembly GCA_934101115.1. GTDB lineage: Bacteria > Bacillota_I > Bacilli_A > RF39 > UBA660 > CAG-582. The sequence goes on from CAKOPW010000023.1 coordinate 3,279, forward strand.
AAGCCCCTAAGACTTGTAGATTAGACAAGGCATTAGAAGCAGCAAAGAATGAAAAACTCTTTGCGACTAATGATTTGGATGAATTAATGAAGAGTCTTGCGGAATGATGAAATATACTGTTAAGTATTCAACTTTGTTTAAAAAGTCATTTAAAAAATGCATGAAACGAGGTTGCTCTGTGGATAAATTTCGTAAAGTCATTTCTATTTTGTCAGAAACAGGAACTTTACCACCAGAATATAAACCACATCCTTTAAAGTCAAACTATAAAGGATGTATGGAATGTCATATTACTTCCGATTTACTTCCGATTGGCTTTTAGTTTGGAAACAAAATGATAAAGAATTGATTCTGATTTTAACCGATACAGGTACACATAGTGACATTTTTGGTTGGTAGCTCACTAACATGAGTTATCTGAGTAAAATGTTATAGTAAGGTGCGTATATCACCATTACTCACCCGACTGATGGAGGGGGAGCAAGACTTTATGTCCCTAATCCCATGTAATTTACTCTTCGGTGAATACATAGAGGACAATACTGGTATGTCTAACTCATTGATTGAATAAAGAATTTTGGGAGAAGCGTGATGCTGCAATGAAAAGATTCATGGCATCAAAGGAAAGAAAAAGAAAGCGTATGGCAGAGTTAGAACAGATGCTCCGTCAGGATTATTTAGCTCGTACAGGAGAAGAGCCAAAGTTTGTAAATGTTTGGTGACATGAAACAGCTTTCTTTGAAAATGATTAAATCCCTACGGCCCCACCTTCAAGCATCTATTCTTCTCCCTGCGTTCCCATAAGCAGCTCTTCCGCAAGGCGGGTTCATCCCCGCACAAAAAACCGCAGCTCTGCTGCTGGCGTAGACCTCTGCTGGTCCGCCAACCATAGAATGAAATGGTTCAGAGCGACGTTTCTGTCCCCTACAAGGGGAACCGAAGGGGTCGTAAAGACTATTGAGAGGAGCGGTTTCCTCTTCTTCCCTGAGGGGAGAAGACCGAGATGAGAGGTGGACCCTCCCTTAAGGGTAAGGGAGGACTGGTGGGTTTTCGAAAGAGCCTTCTTTAATGGGAAAAAGCGGTGCAAATGAGCGCAATGAAAGTTCACTTTCAAATTGCCGAGTGCAGCCCGCTTTATCAAAAAAAGAAGGACGGGTTGATTTTAGAAAAAACTTAAGGTTCAAGGGAGGACTGGTAGGTTTTCGAAAAAAAGCTAATAATTTCTTTGTAATTACGTAAAACAATCGTACTTTTGTCGCTATATTAGCAATAAAAATGTATGAATATGGCAAACGATAATAATATACAGCCAGTGGCTGACGATTCACAGATAGTGCTTTATCAACCAAACGAAAGTGTAAAACTTGAAGTGAAGGTTGATGCTGGTCATGAAACGGTCTGGCTTACCCAACAACAAATAGCAGATCTCTTCGGCACCAAGCGTCCTGCAATAACCAAGCATCTTGGCAATATCTTTAAAAGCGGAGAATTGGATCAAAATTCAGTTAGTTCCATTTTGGAACATACTGCCTCTGATGGCAAAGTATACAGGACACAGTTCTATAATTTGGATGCAATAATTTCTGTTGGATATCGTGTCAACAGTATCAATGCTACAGCCTTTCGAAAATGGGCAACGGGTGTGCTAAAAGATTATCTTCTTAAAGGATATTCTGTCAATCAGCAACTATTGGCTATGCAGCGCCAATTAGATACACGGTTTGACGAACATTCACAACGCATGACTCGAATAGAAGATGTTCAAGCTAAGCAGCAACAGCAGCTCGACTTCTTCATTCGAACCTCAACCCCTCCAGCAGAGATGGTCTTCTTCGAAGGTGATTTTTATACAGCAAGAGTCGCTTTAGAGAATTTAATTCGTACAGCCAACCATCGAGTCGTAATCATAGATGGTTTTGTTTCCTCGTTAACCCTAAGTGTACTTGATGTCCGTAAGTCAAATGTAGCAGCCACAATATACACAGTAGGTGTAGGACAAGGAATGCAACGCTTGATGGAAGAACATGACCATCTGTTCCCAGAAAGCCATATAGACATTCGCAAATGGCGTAACGAGTCTCATGATCGTTGGCTCATTATAGATGATAGTCTCTATCATTGTGGTCATTCATTAAATGCCAATGGTGGTCACAAGATTTCCGCCATAGCCCTGATGGGAACCTCTCCAGAGTCGATCCTGTCCAAAGTCGAATAAAAAGTATTTTCATCACCTATTAAGGCTGTCCCAAAGCAGCAAGCAGCCCTTTAGCAAATCCTTGAGTGAAGGCGGGTTCATCCCCGCACAAAAAACCGCAGCTCCGCTGCTGGCGTAGACCTCTGATGGTCCGCCAACCTTATAGCGAAGCGGTTTGAGCACCGAGTAGGGCGGTTTCCTCTTTTCCCCTGAGGGGAGAAGACCGAGATGAGAGGTGGATCCTCCCTTAAGGGTAAGGGAGGGCTGGTGGGTTTTCGAAAAGACTCTTAAGGTTCAAGGAAGTACTTGTAGTTTTTCGAAGGTTCAAGAATTTACTTTTAGTTTTTTGAATGTCAAGAAACTACTTTTAGGCTTTCGAAAAACCTCTCTTAATGCTTAGGAGGTTTTTCGAAAGCCTTTTTTAAGCCCTATTTCCTAAAAAAACAGCATATTTTTAAATTATAAGTAGAAAAAAGATAAAATCTTATACGTAATCCAACATAAATTAGTATTTTTGCAATAAAATCACACTTTTCATAAAAAAAAGTGCGACGAAAGTAAAAGTCATGTGCATAGGCTGCGTGCCAAATAAAAACCCATAAATACAATTCAGATGATGCACATTATGAAAAAACCGACAAAGCTACGACAACCATCGGGTATGGTTGCAGCAAAAGACATAAAGTAGAAAGCGAATATGACGCAGGATTGCTTGAATTCACCTTCTACAGCCGACGTAAACACACGTTTACCAAAGGGCATCCACGTTACTGGGGCTGATGACAAATCGGATCCAGCTATAGAAGGAATGCCCTGGGGTTAGCATTTTAAAATCGACAAGAAAACTATACTTGACTTATTATATTCAAAGACATACCGATAACAGTTAAAGGTGAGAAGGATAAGTCTTATCAAGCAACATCTGTAACCTCTTAATGGGAAGAACAGGGCGAAATGTAGTACAGAGTGATTTTAATAAGCTCTACGGATTTGATGTCAAAATATAATTATTCTAAAAAATACGCTCAAAAAAAACTTTATTACATAAAATATATTATATTTGCAGTGGTTATGGATAAGAATGAAATTTCACTAAGAATAATTGGCAAGAATGGGGATGAACCCCTTTCTCCTGCCAACTTTGACATCGGGCAGATACGATTTTTGCTCGATGAGGTGGAGAATTTGTTATATCCAGACAGGAAGAAACGTAAAGACCGCCCTATAATTTCTTATGAATTGAAGGAAGGTTCTGTGCTGAATGTGTTCAAAACTTCCATGCAAAGTGTTCTCTTAGTGTCGTCTATGCTTGGAGTTATTGAGCAGGAGAATGGCTATATTGATAAGCTGGAAGTGGCTAGTGCACAAGCGATAGAAAATCTTCAGTCTTTTGCCTTGCGCCATAACTATGACATAGAAATAGGCACTTCTGACAAACCACAACGCATCTTTAAGATTACTCCAACTACTCATTATGTCCGCCGTGAGAATATCTTGGTGGATATTGAGTGCTATTATTATGGCACATTGACCGATGCAGGTGGAAAGGACAAAGCTAACATTCATTTAGATACAAAGGATGCAGGCTCCTTGACAATACGAACAGACAAGGAATATTTAGCTGGCTATCAGGGAAATCCACTCTATAAAAAATTTGGTGTACGAGTTCGGGCTAAGAAGAATATTCTTACAGGCGATATAGATAAGTCAACTTTGGTCTTGGTGGAATTGATGGACTATCACCCCAAGTTCGATGAGGATTATCTGCAGGGCTTGATTCGTAAGGCTACTCCAAAGTGGAAAGATGTGAATGCTGACGAATGGTTGACTAATATAAGAGGAGGGCTTGCCTGATGGAACAGAATTGCGTACTGTTGGACACCAGTTTCTTCATTCGCTTGTTGAATGAAGAAGACCCTTTGCATGAAAATGCTTTTGGGTATTTCAGATATTTCTTGGAGCATGATTTCGTGATAAAGATCAGCACCATTGCTATAGCAGAGTATTGTGTGAGAGGGGAAGTGAGTGAACTTCCTCTTAAAAATATGCTCATCGTTCCCTTCAATTTTGATCATGCTCAACGAGCAGGAAAGATGATAGCAGAGGTTTATGCTGAGAAGAAAAAGCGCGGTGCAACCATTGCTCCAAGAGCCGTAGTACCTAATGATACCAAGATGTTTGCGCAAGCTGATGTAGAACCTGACATCAACTTTTATGGTACAGCGGATGTCGAATGTAAGAAGGTGTATGATATGATAAAGACTTCGGAAGGCAAATTGTCTTTTGACTTTATTGATATAACAATTCCTTATACAACCTTCTTTGGATTACTTGATTTTAAGGAGTAAATACTGATATGTTTTATGTCATAGAAAGGTAAATCACCGTTAGTCCGTATGGCGGTACCGATATAAAATATTACCTTTGCATCCGTAATCAAAACAGTTTGATAATGGAAACAAGGGAATATTTCTAAAAAGTGATGCAGGACTACAATCAAAAGAGCAAAGGTAGTAGTTTACGCAAGTATTGTAAGTAACTCACCCGACTGATGGAGGGAAGCAAGACTTCATGTCCCTAATCCCATGCAATTATAACTCAAACAAAAAGGTGAATGTCAAGGCTGCCTAATTGGCAGCTCTGGCAATACCATTTAATAACATGTTTTTTTGAAAAATGTTGGATGTGCTAACTGCTGAAAATCAGTAGTTACGTTCTAACGGTGATTTACCAATGATCTGTAACCACCAAGCCTGCTCAAGTTGTCGCTTGATTGTTGAAAAGAAAAAAACTAAACTTTATTCAAAAATACAGGTATGTCTAACTCATTGATAAATAGTTAGGACGCTGTATTGGTGATATACAATATATAGAAGTTGACTATGGATAGTGATTTGCGTACAAATTATTTGCGTACAGTACCAAAGTTGATTTTGTTCTTGACATCATATTCACCTTTGTTTGTATGTATAATAGTTAGGCAACTATATTATAACCGCTCTTTTTTGCATTTTGCAGGTTTTAATAAGACTGGTATCTTGTGCTTGCTGCAAAAATTTGGCTTGTCTATATTTTTAGGGTTCTTGCTTGCTTTAGTGATATTAGGAACAATAATCTTTATAAAAAAACTTCGTTCTATATCCAAAAATGGTAACAATGTTACAGTTAAGAGTATTTCAAATAAAAATGCAGAGTCAATAGGTTATATTGCAACTTATATAATACCATTTCTCTTTCAGAGTTTTGACGAACTTGGCGACATAATACCATTATTGATACTTTTGATTATCATATATAGAATATATGTAACGTCAAGTCTACTTTTAGTAAACCCTGTATTAAATTGCAGATACTCTTTGTTTGAGATGGAATACGAAGAAAAAGGAGATATTAAACAAGGTCTCATGATTTCTCCATTTAGAGATATCTATGAAAGTGATAATATTAAGATATTTAATATTGGGTATAAATTGTTTTATGTTAACAAAATAAACAAGAAATGAATTTAGAAGAATTGTTGAATTTGATATCTTCGACCAGCGTTGATGATACAAAGTTGTTCTTTATAACAAGAGCACTTAAACCTAACATGAAACGTAAGGCAAGAGCGCATGAAAAATATCTTTATCATGTTTTCCAAGTTGATAACGATGAGGAATTAAGGGAATATATTTATGATACATCAATAAGTCAACTGAAATCTATAGTTGACAAAAACTATGAGATGGTTGACTATGATGTTTTGAATGATGATACAGAAAATCTATTTTCATATCCGATACAGAATAAGGTGTTTTCTTTTCAAGATGTTGTTACCAACCAATTGCAAAGAGATGTTCCAAAGATAAAAAGTATTCGTGATTTGGAAAATAATGAGGTAAAATTATGGGCCTATTGTGTCGGTTTCGAAGATGTACAAACTGGCGAATGGGTTTATACATTTCGTAAGATGCAAGCCAGTTCTGTAGCCATCGATACACGAGAGGCTAATCTCAAAGCAAAATTCTTAGCTTGGTTTAATCCAGAAAGCTTAATGCTTCAACAGTTAAAGGGTGATGCATTAACTCTGGATAAACAGATAGACTGCGTATTCTATAAAGACATATTCTATGTGATTAAGAAATTTAACTTTGAACAGATGATGGGATTGCAAGAGGAATATGCAGAAAAGGCTAAGATTATAGCAGAAGAAATGGAGGGAACAAATACTTTTTCTGGCATAGAAAAGTTAAAAGCAGTCATAGATACCAAACCTTCTGTACATAAAAAACTTGTAAAAATAGGAATGCTTCGCACCTATAAAAATGTGACAGAAAAAGATATTCGTCAAATGAAACGAGTTTGCAAACAGCACGGTGATACTTTAAAAATTGTAGAAGGTAAAATCTGTATGGAAGAAGAAGCTGATGTTGATGTTGTGTTGAAGATGTTTGGCGATTATTACAAACAAGGTGAAGTTTCAGGAAAATCGTATGGTACTTTTTCTGGTAAGGAATTGAAAAAATAGCAGAGGTGAAGGTGTGTGCTTAGCAATTCTCCACTCTAAAGCAATACTAAATAACTTTATTCAAGAAACTGATAGGTGTAATTGCTTGTAATATGGTGACTCAGTTTTTTGCAATATGTAGAGATCCTTTTTGAATAAATAGGTGAATATAGTTGATAGATATGTTGTTTACTATAAAAAATAATCAAGGTCGGGTATTGATAGTTAACAGATAAACTGTAAGGATATTTTTTACAAATTGTTTAATATATTGCCATCTTATTTGTAAATATTGATGCAATTAAATTTATGATAAAGGAGGGTAATTATAAAAACGTAATTTATGGAAACAAAAGATATTCAATATTTTTTAGAGGCAGAGAAAAACTTCTGTAATGAACATCCAGATTATGGCAAATATAGGTTTGACGACATTTATGGTATGAGCTATGTGGGTGATGATGATAGGGCAGAATTCTTAGTTGATAAACCTTTTTCAAAACATTTAAAACATGGTGAATCCATTTATGGAAAAGAAGAAACTTATGGCTTAACAAAGGCTGAACGTATGCTGTTGTCAATGTTTTATAATAACTATTCTTCCAAGTTTCGAGATGATTACTACCTTGATAGAGAGAATATGCCCGAAGTTATATCAGAAATGTTTGTTGGAATTAATAATGTTGTGGCAAAAGCACCATTGAATAAAGACAAAGTGCTATATCGTTTTTGTAAGGATGAAGATAAAAAAGACATGGGTGTTGGGGACGTAGTTTGTTTCCCATATAATCTTACTTGTACCAATTATGATTGGCATCAAGAAAAATACAATAATGTGTATGTAATAACTCCATTATCAAAAGGCAAAACAAAGGCTCACAATCTTTTTGAAATCTATGAGCATGGTGATGAGAAGCAAGTGGATTTTTTGAGAAATACTTCTTTTAAGGTGACTAAGGTAGAAGCAACGGAAGGAACTGAATTCAAGAAATATTATCTGAGTGAACTTTAATGTATGCCATAGAGAATTGAAGGTCTTAAAGTAAGTTTATGAGAAAAATTAAACGCAAAGCATATTTGAGGCATCAAAATCGAAAACGACAAGCTCGCTTACATCGCATAAACGTTCGAAGATACAAAATAAAGAAACGATTGCGAGAAAAGCGAAATGTTAACAGACAAATAAGAAAAAATGAGAAACAGCAAAGAAAAGCGGCAAGTCATCCTATTTCACTAGTAGTTCCTTCGGATTTCTGTTTGTTACAAAATCCAAAAGAATGTACGGATTTCTTTTGCTCTTTACAGAATAAGGAAAATGCTTATATGTTGGAGGATGGAAGTTTACACATTAGCCTACTAATGAAACACATTGAAAAGATAGACTTTGCTGCAGTAATGATGCTTGAAACTATATGTGAGGACTTATCACATTCTCAGTGTTATGTAAATGGTGATTCACCTAAGGATGATGATGTGTTAAAGTTCCTACATGATGCAGGCTTTTATAATATGAAGTTTGATACTAAGGGGCGAAGAATATTTGATCCAGGAAATAGACAGAGTATTGAAATACAAATGGGAGAAAAGATAATTCAATTAAAAAATCTGTATTCTCTTATAAACCTAATGAAGAAAAGTAGAGAGCATTTGACTGTTGATGATAGTGTCTCGATAGACAACTATGTTGCCATGATGAAAGAGATATGTGGAAATTCAACAGAATGGGGAAATAATAAAAGAAAAAATTGGACGATTGCTGCGAAATTTGAGGATGGCAAAGTTCATTTTGTTGCATTGGACTTGGGGCAAGGGATTATCAAGTCATTAAATAAGAGATTTAAAGATAGGATGTTGGAATTTTTTAGCAATAAACTTAATGATGAGGTATTAATGGATGTCTTCCAAGAATACTATGGCTCAAAGTCAAAAGATCCTAATAGAAACCAAGGTCTTCCTTTTATAAAGAAATGTTCAGATGCTTCTATTGTTAAATCTTTGCATGTAATTTCCAATAATGCAATTATAGGACTCAGTGATAGTACCCATAATTCAACTTTTGCAAAGAACAATAAAGGTTTAAAGGGTACGTTATATAGTTGGAGTATAGATATAGATTGTTTAAAAAATAAATTGTAATAAATATGATTTTCACAATAGCAACGGATTATTCGCAAGTAACGGGGTTAAGGCACTGTAACGTTAGTGAAGGGTCTGGAGAAGACTTCTACCATTCAAAGTTAAATGAGGTCTTTACCAAAGCTTATCAGGAAAAAGAGAAACTGACACTTGTCTTAGATGGAGTATTGGGAGGCTATACACCGTCATTCTTAGATGAAGCCATAGGAAATCTAGTGTATGATTTTGGGTTGGATGTGGTCAAATCACATTTGGATGTAATCTCAGATAGAGAAAGACAATGGGTGTTTCTAATAAAAGAGAGAACTTTTCCTAATTGGGAGGAAAGACGTAAGAATGGTAAGGATCCAACTATTACTAAAATCCATCCTGCTTGGTATCGTCTTACGAAAAATGGATTGGAGAAAAAAGTATGGGTGCAAATGTAAACTATCAAGGTTTGACACCTTCAGATTGGATCGCATTAACCTCTGTGATTGTTGATGTGTTAGCTATGCTTGTGGGTGCTTTTATTGCTGTGTGGGTCGTAAGAAGCATTCAAAGTAAGTTAGATTCGGAACATAAACTGAGAGAATATTTTCATTCTGAAATATTGTCAGTAAGGGATGGGTATAGAAAAATATTGGATGATATATATCATCATACGATGAGGCCGAAAGATTTTCAACAGAGAATGAGCAGTCTCAGCATCTTATCTACAGATATAATGATACATGTAAAGGAAAGATATGACATAGATGATGTCAGACTTGTATCTTTTCAGTTGGATTTAAATGAAAAAATATCGGAAGAGTCTGTGTTCTTGGCTGCTTATCTTCCTAATAATATTCTTGAGTTTCCTAAAGCTTTTGAAGCAGAATTAAGGCAATTTGAGGCGACAAATAATTCTGTATTCAATGAGATTCTTGTAAAATTATATAAAACAACTTGAGATTATGATTCCATGAAAATATTCAAAATACTTATTGGCATCTTTTCTTTATGCTGTTTGATAATCATGGGCTATACTATCTATAGCACTTTTCATGTAGTCGAATACAAGGATTGTGTAAAAGACACTCTTGTTGTAACTCCTATACATGTAAAAGATACTATCGTGATTCGTGTAGAAACAGTGAGGCTGGTAAAAACAATTAGACATTTTAGCAGAAAGCCCTCTCTCTATAATAAATACAGTGTAACAAATGACAGTTGTGCAGGAACTACTCCGCCCCCTATAAAAACTTCTCGTTAATAAACTATAAACTTGATTTGGCTTATTTTTATAGCCTTCACGGACTTCTTGATGATTGAGTTGATTTGGGCGTTGTCTGTTTAAAATAGCTCATTTCGCGAGTTCTTTTCCGATGACAAAATCAATAGGTCTTCTTAGGCTGTTATCGTTCTTCAAGAAATTATCTGCCAGAAGATACTTTTTGCATTTTTTTTACTTAGAAGTCAGCGTTAAGGGATGCATATTGTGATTTTTCATATAGAGGGAAGTGTTTATCTTTGTACTAAAAACAGCAAGATTCTTCTTTTAAAATAGATTACTTAGTTTTCAAGCTTACTTGCGATTTTTTCATCCCCATACTTAATATCTATTATGAATCCTGAAGAGTATTTCAACCCCACCTTCTTTACTGATTATTTCAAATCGAAGTTAAGGACGAAGAAGGGCGGGGCGTTAGATGGGCTTACCCCTGATACCTTTTGGAAAAGGTATGAGCGGGAATTAGAGGTCATCTCCAAACGATGTTTGGAGGGAACCTATAAGTTCTCTCCCTATTTGGAAAAGCTGATATTGAAGGGGAAGGATAAATTTCCAAGAATACTTTCCGTGCCTTCCATGAGAGACAGAATGGTTTTGGGGGCACTCAATAAATACCTTCAGGATACATTCCCAGAGGCGGTTAATCATGAAGTCCCAAATCAGTATATTAAAGAGGTAAGCGATTTCTTGGCAGAACATTCCAAGGATAAACTCTACTTTCTGAAAACGGATATCAAGGGCTTCTATGATAATATTGATCTCAATACGCTTTATGAAAAATTAGAGTCACGTGTCGATGAACATATCTTGCGACTCATCATGACTGCGATTGATACGATAACTATTCCAAGAGATGCGTCTCGACATTCCTCTCCACAGGAGCCAAGACTGAAGGGCGTTCCACAAGGTTTAGCTATATCTAATATCCTTGCGTCGATTTCTATGCTGGATTTCGATGCTGTTGTCAAAGGAAAATATCGTCATTGTATCTACAAAAGATATGTTGATGATATATTGGTATTGAGTACTACTCCTCTGAATACATTCTCTGTAGATGAGATACAATGTGAATTTATATTGAAGAAATTAGGCTTACGCCTTTCTCCGGATAAAACAATGTATGGGGAAGTGGGGGATATCTCTTTCGATTACATAGGATACATGATTCAGTCGGCTCTTTCCATATCTGTTCGCAAGAAAAATGTTCAGGTTTTTCTGAATCGCATATCCCGATTGATCTCACGATATCGCAGCCAGAAGTCTAACCCTTTCCTTCGTCCTCGCTTTATAGCAGAAGATAAGGAACTTGATGAATATTATATAGCTTTAATCAATCAGAAATTGGCAGGAATCAAAGTTGCCAATCATCTATTTGGCTGGATTGCATACTTCCAGGCGATGACGGATATACACCAGTTGTATGAACTTGATACGGTCATTCACAAGAAGTTCTTGAGTGGTTGTGAAATAGAGCCAAAAATCTGTCATTTGCAGGATGTCTATTGGGATATCAAAAAACATGCAGGCAAACATAAGTTGCTTGATCTTGATGCTATAAAAAATATAGGAGATATGAAGGCTTTTCTTTTATCAAGAGGGCTGATTGATAAGGATTTCAAATATGATGATGATGAAATTCAAAAGAGATATTATATTCATCTGGAGCACTTGAAGAAAGATGCTTGGAAGAGTATTGGTATAACTTATTAGGAGGAGGTCTTTAGACTTCGGTCTATGGGGTTTGCGATTCGCATTCACTTTTTGTAAAGAATTTAATGCCGTAAGGTATGCCATGAAAATGGTTATTTCCGTTTTAAAATTGGGACCTCCTCCTTTTTCTATATGAAACACTAATAAGAAAATGATGATATGAATTATTTAGATGATTTTTCAAACACGATTTATAAAACGATGTGTGCTCGTTTTACAGCTTTTCGTCGTATGAAACGCAATCGTGATGCTTCAAGGGTTGCAGAAACCATGTTTTCTGCCTCCATTATAGCAATTAGTTTGATAGCTCTGTTAAAGAAAGAGGCTGTACACACAGCAGAGATTAGTATCTTTACTATTATTCTTTCAACATTTCTATTAGTTTTTTCTCATCTGTTTAGCAGTTTGAATTACAATAAGCGCATGGAAAATTATCATGATTGCGGTAACAAACTGAATTATTTATATCGTCAGATATATAGAGATATGAATTATTATTCAGAGGATGAGTTGAAAGAGAAATATCAGGATTATCTGGATCAGTATGAGCAGATTTTGAGAGAGTTCAATCTCAATCATAGCTTATTCGATTATCAATATGCTGAAGTCATCAGGCAAGATTCTGATGTCCATCAGTTTAAAAGGTTATGTTTACGAATAAGATATTATTTTCTTGATGTATATATGTTTTATTGGCTTTTGGCGATCGTACCCGCCCTTGGTGTCTTCTACTGGTTCTTAGCTAATCTATATTGATATAGAGTAAAAAAACAAAGGAGAATAAAAAATCCCCCGCAGCGGAGAAAGCTGCGGGGGAAGTAGATAGAGGTTAGATGTGGAAGTCGATGTCTTCGAGCCAGTCTCGAACATCGAAGCACGGACAGTCCTTTCGGACATTAGGCAGGTCGCGATGGCCCAGGATCTCGGCATCGGGATAATCCACGCACAGGCTATGCAGCAGTTCCTCCATCGTCACTTTCTGTGCCAGGGTACGGGTGTCGGCGGGATGGCCGTTCGCGTCGAGTCCGCCCTCATAGCAGATACCTATGGAGTGGGCGTTGTAGTGGCGGGCATGAGCCCCAGCGATTCCCTTCGGCCGGTGATCGTTGGTTCAGGGCGTGTGGGGTAAAACTTGTGAAACTTGAATAAAGAAGATAGAAATTCCTTTCGAAAGGAAATACTATATTTCTCTTTCAACACATAGCTATGTGAATATAATCTGCATAAGATTAGGGCAAGAAGTAAAAACTCTCCCAAAAATTTGGTAGTTTCACAGAAGACCCTTATTTTTGTTACGAATTAAATATTGAAGTTATGGCACTGTTAACATTACAGGTAGATAGCCCATCTTTGTTGGAGTAATTAAAGAATGTCCTCTCTCTTATGAGAGGCGTTAAAATAGTTTCTGACTCCCCTGTTTCAAGGAGTGCTGCTTTGGAAGATGTTCCAAACGCAGAAACTTTGGCAGCAATGAAAGAGGCAGAGAGTGGGCTAAGGATCCTCTTGTAGATAGTTCCATATTGGAACATACTGCCTCTGCTCAGAAAATATCCAGTTCCCCAAATAGGGCTAAGCCTTTACTATGCTAGAAAGGGCACAGGGTTAACACGGGATATGGAGTATTCTTCTTTTTTATTGTACTTATCTATTTTCCTGCAAAGTTAACAATAGTTTGCAGATATAAAGATTTTTGTAACTATTCAGCGGTAGTAAGAATGGCCTGATTCCATCTAATATTTCTGTCAAATTTTCCTTGAAAATCATCTAAG
>CAKOPW010000024.1 GCA_934101115.1 uncultured Bacilli bacterium
TTATGTATACATAAATCCATTTGAAAGATTAAAGCTAGGAAAAAATTTGGAATTTTCTTCAAGAGAAGATGATGAAACTCAAATGAATAAATCAATAAAAATATGTTCTGAGAATAGAGATATACTTAAATCATTTTATAAGGATAATAAAGATCTTTATGAAGAAATTGTTCAAAAAAAATTAAGCCTACAAAAGTATTTTTAATTTTATATTTTTCATATAAAAAGGAAGTTAATTTTGTATAATTTAACTTCCTTTTAATTATCCTTATTAGACTTTTTTAGTAATTTTAGATTTTCATCTTTTTTTCTTGATCCGTATAATTTTCATATTTTTTTGCTTTGTTTCTTTTTCCAAATTCTTGCTGTTATGGTACTTAATTTTATACCATGATCTTTACAATATTTAGATAGAGGTATACCATCATAAAAGTATTTGTTTCCTGCCATAATAAAATCACCAAAACTTTGTTATATATTTTATCATGATTTTTATGTATTTAATACGTATATATTTTTTATTTCAAAAATAAAACTACTTTCAAATATGAGAGTAGTTTTCATAACATCTCGAAAATTTCGAGTTAAGTATCTTTATGGTGCCCATGGCCGGACTCGAACCGGCACGATATTGCTATCATTGGATTTTGAGTCCAACGTGTCTACCAATTCCACCACATAGGCATGTATACATTATAACATAAATAATTTTAGTTTGGTATAAAAAGTTACAAAAATAAACTTTGTTATTATTATACTTTTGTTATTATAAAAAGAGAATATTATAAGAAGTAATATTCTCCAATAAAATACATTACACTAGTTTAATTTTTATCAAGATTTATACTTGTGATTTTATTTAGTACATCTAATAATTCTTTTGGAATGTTGATTAGTTCTTCAATGGATTTAGTACTACCTATAATAAGTTGTCTGTTTTTGTTAGTTAGTTCATTAATAATTTTTATTAAATATGCTTTGTTAGATATATTTTCTATATCTTCAATAATCAACACATCTACATTCTTATATATATTCAAATTTGTGTTTAAATTATTTTTTGACAAATAAACAACACTTTTTTCTAAGTTATGCTTTCTAATTCTATTACCAATTGAGTTTAATAGATGAATCAAGTCTGATCTATTGTGTTCATATATAAATAATGACTTTTGTGTATTTTTTATTATTTGGTCACTATTATTATTTTTATAAGACTCAAACGTAATATTTTCGTTTAAACCAGTATCTACAATTTCTAATATATTTGATAATGATATATCAAATAAATAGTTTGCTTCAGTGCTTTCATTATTTTTTATATTTTGTGGAGTAGTAGAGTAATACTCTTCAAAATCAATATTTAAAATACCTTTATTATAAGAAACTAATTTACCTGTTAAGGTTTCATACTCTCCATTAAGTATTGGTTTGTTAAAATCATCAAGATATGGAATCATAAAAGTAACATGTTTTCCAACTAGTGATTTTATATATTCTTCAGTTATTAAATTTTTATTATCTTTCATAGTTATTCTTTCCTTTAAAACTATTTTCAACTTACCATCTTCCACATGATAAATTATATTCTTGACAAGCTTGTTTTGTTAATAATTCATAATCATTGTTTCCAAATCATCCATAACTCATTATACCAAGTGTTTTAGCATTTGAATAGATATTTGGATTATCGTTAGATGTATTTCTTTTAATAGAAGCAATATAAATAGAGTTATAGTATCTTTTCAAATAATTGAACTCCATGTTCGTATCCATATAGTCTTTAAATTTTGGATTTAACATATTGCTACCTCACTGACATTATATCTACTTCTAGTATAATTTACAATACATTGTAGTATAAAATTTAATTTCTTGTAGTGTAAGAAATAATTGCTTTTAATTGTTAAAATTATGTTAGGTGATTAAAGTATGAGAATAAATGATAAAGAAAATTATGAACAAATTAGAAATTCGATTTCAATGAAGAATCTAGGTAAAATAATGGTAAGCAAAGAATATAGTATTACTAAAATTGCCGTTAATTCCAACTTTAGTTAGTCTTGCTGACTTTTTAAATGTAAATATGGATTACTTACTTGAAAGAACTGACAATCCTATGAAGATAGACGATTTAAGGAAATTTGATGAAGATCAAGATTTTAATCTACTAATTAAAAATATAATGGAACTACCAGTGGGTAAAAAGCAATTAGTTAGAGCATGCGTTAAAGGAATTATTGATAATAAATAATTTTTTTTATTTGTAACAATTTTCGTTTTTATTCAACAAATGTTATTAAGTTTTGTAAAAAAATCCTAGCCTGATTATACGCTAGGATAAAGTTTGAAACACTAGTTTTATATGTTGTCTAATTCATTTAAAATTGTCTTGGCTATTATTCTAATGTGAATTCTTTATAAATACTATTTTTTCTACTTAGGCTATTAATTTTCTCTTTTAAATCCTCATATTCTTTTGACTTCCAAGAACTTAAAACATAATATACTTTATTGTTATAAATTAATGTTTTTTCGTTGGCTGTATACCAATTAATATGTTTTACATTTTTAAGCATATCTTCTTCAACTAATAATGGATCTGATTCCGGATATAATTTTATTAATTCATTTATATCTTCGATAGAATACTTTTTTTCTTCTCCATTTAAAAGTGTATTAAATAAATCTAGTAGCAAAGTGCCAATTCCTTTATAAGGTTTTTTATTAAGTATGTAGGATTTAGATTCTATTATGCTTTTTATTTCTTTATGTAAAGCATCTTTTTCAGTAGTTATATTATAATATTTGTTAAATAATTGTAAAAATTTTGCTTTGTTTTGATTGTAGAATTCTCTGTACGCATTTTGTTTATCGTTATATAGACTATGTATCATATTTATAATTTCTTCATCTTTGAATAAAGCTTCTAAGCATTTCTTTTCTTCATCAGTGACTATAAGACCTCCGGATATGTTATCAGAGCTATAGGATGATAGAGTATGAATGTAATGATAAATAATGAATTTAATTGATAAATCGGTTGTTAATTCAGTATATTCTTTAAGAATATTATCATAAATTTCTTGGTAGGTAATAGAAATATATTGTTCTTTTTCTACTATTGTTTTTTGTTCTGGATTAATTTGATATCCAGGATGTAAAAATACAAAAATTTTATTTTTAACATTTGGATAATTGGTATCAATTTCAAGTTTATAGTCTTCTAATTGATCTTTAAATATTTGTGATTTATTTTTGTCATTGTTATTACTTGATTGACTCATACGTATTGGTGATTCAAGTTTATTTTCAATAGTAATGATATAAGTTTCATTTTTAATCTTTAAAAATATTAGCAAATCAGTGTTAAATTTTTCACGTAACACATGTACATTTGTTATATTATCTCTATCTAAATCTATTTCATTTAAAAATTCATAGTACTTATTGTTTTTTTGTAAAATTTTTAGTAAGTTTCTAATAGGTAAGTATTCTATTGCTGTATTATCAGCATTTTCTTTTGGTTGTAATAACCATTTTAAAAAGTTTGAATGTTTAATTTCCATTTTATCAATTCCATAAATAGAAGCAATGTCAATAGAGTTATAGTATCTATACAAATAGTTATAATGAATATTTCTTTCCATATATTTTTCTAATTCTTGATTAGTCAAAATTATCACCTCATCGTCATTATAACATTTTCATATATCATTTTGAAAGTATTATATTCAGGTTATAAGAAGCAAACGGGATAGATTGTATTTATAGTTAAAAATCAAAGCTCGAATTAATTTTCTTCTAAATAGTAATTTGTCTTATCAAGTACAAATAAACATTCACTTACTGCTTGACCTCTACCAGATATGTATAATGTTTTTGTTAGTATATCAATGAATTTATCATCACAATTGTATTCTTTCATAATATTAATGTAACTTTGCCATAGTTTATTTGTTTTTGATTTACTTAATTGTTTAACAATATCTAGTGCAATATTATGCGCAATTGAATGATCTATAAGGTATTCATATATGTCTTCACGATTTGAAATTATATTATGTATGTCAATCTTTCCCTGTTTAAATAATTCTTCTTGATTTTTCTTCCAAACATGAGTTCCGTGTGCTAATGATATTATTTTAGCGTAGTCATCTATTGTCTTTGGATTAAGCCTATTTGATAGTTCTTTTTCAAATGGAGTATCCATAGCATATTTAAGATTAACGTTATTTTCTTGTATTAATGGTTTATCATCTAGTTTAATTATTATGTATTTATCTTTAAACGTATGGTAATCTTCAATAGTTTCAAATTTATTAGACTCATTTAACCTAAATGTCATATCATTTTGTTGTGCATAATTTGGAACAATTAGATAATGTTTATCTTCCAGTTCATTTATTTCATAAACATTACTAAGTTCAAACGAACCTTTAACTATTTTAAAATCTTGATTATACTGATTCGTTGAATTTATAAAATCAAACGAACGACCATTTATGAAATCAATATGTAAAGTTTTATCTGTAAACAATTCATAAGGTAAATTATATTGGATAGGATCAACTTTATTAATCCCAAGAACATAAAGCAATAATAAGTTATTAGCCATACCTCGGAAATGAAAACTTACTGACTTTTCAGTTTTTTTATACTTATGTAATAATTCTATAATAAATAATAATCCTTTATCATAAAGTAAATCAATTTCTTTTTTGCATCTTTCGAGAGTAGGTTTATCTTTTATCTCATTATTTAATAAAGTTAGAAAATAATTTTTAGAATTATTATTTAAAGTTACATATTGTTCATACATAATTTTTCCTCATTTCTTCAGTTATTGTTGTATATTTTTTTTAAATCTAAATGTCATAGTGATATGAGATTTTTAAATAATTTCAACAAATTTATTTAAAACGTATCAATTTAAATACTACCATAAATGAATAAAAAAAACATCTTTTTAAAAGATTCATTTTTTATAGTTTGGGGAAATTTTCTCTTGAATAAGCAACTGGTACAGAGTCACTTTCATCTGGTACCATTACGTTGCATGGACCAATAACATTTGCTTTTGATAAATCACTTATAGCTGTGTCTAACATTTTTATGGCATTAGGACTTTTGGCAATATCACTTATGTCCGAATATTCTTTAGTGCCTAAATCAATTCCAAAACTTACATCAGCGGGACCTATCTCTGTCTTTAATTTTGTGTTAAAAGTAGCTCCAACTAAGTCATTATCTTCTTCGTTAGCATAAACCGAATATTTTTTTATATCAATTGTCTTCTCTCCTGGATTATAATCTAGTGTTAAAGTTACACATCCAGATTGTGGATATCCATATTGTATAGTGTATCTATGTAATCCATCAGTTTGATTATCAAATTTTAAAATTTCGTTAAATCCAAAATAAGCAATTGAGGGAAGTTCTATTTCATTTCCATATAAAAGTAATCCAAATTTTACAAAATATCTTAATTTTTCCTTTACAAGTTTTTTATTATCTTCCATTATATTCCTCCTTATAATATTCATAACATAATTTAGTTACTTTTAATTTTTATCCAATTTTTTTTTGTAAATTACTTGTAAAATTTGATTGTTTTAGTATTATTTAGGTAGTAGTTTAATAATTAAACAGTTTGTAGTATTTTGTTATATCTTGTTTTATAATAAAATTAAAAATGTAGGAGTTTTATATGAATATTGAATATAATTTGTTTAAACGAACTTTTGTTAATTATGAAAAATTATTAAGATATGGATTTAGAAAAATCGATGATAAATATATTTATGAAAAGAAATTTTTTGATAATGCTTTTAAAGCTGTAGTCATTGTTCATAATAACTGTGTAACTGGAAAAGTAATTGATATAAAGATGAATGATGAGTATTTAGGTATTAGAACAAATATGAATGGAAACTTTGTAAGTAAAGTTAGGGATGAATATTTAAATATTTTACTTGATATAAAAGAAAAATGCTTTGAAAAGCAGTATTTTATAAGTAATCAAGCAAATAGAATAACTAAATTTATTATAGATAAATATCAGCTTGAACCTGAATTTCTTTGGGAAAGTTCTCCTGGACATGGTGTTTTTAGAAATAAAGTGAATAATAAATGGTTTGGAATTATTATGAATGTTGATAATTTAAAAATTGAAAATATTGTTGGTGAAGTAGAAGTTTTAAATGTTAAGTTGGATAAAGCTAAAATACAATTTTTGTTAAGTCAAAATGGTTTTTATCCAGCTTATCATATGAATAAAAAAAGTTGGATTTCAATAGTTTTAAATGAAATTGTAGATGATGAAACTATTATAAATTTAGTAAAAGAATCGTATGATTTAGTAAATAATATTTAGTAGATAAATTTATAACAAATATTAAAAATTGGTATTTTTATAAGTTTTGTGTTAGAATACATTATCGACAAATTCAGAAAGGGATTTTTATGAGAATAATTGAAAATATTAAGCAGTTATATTATAAAAGAAAAATTCAGCAATCAATTGATAAAGAAGTTTGTGTTGATAAGTTTGTTCTGGATTTAGAAAATGTAATTTTTGTATATAAAAGTGATGATGAAAATGGTGTATACAAAATTGTTCATAAACATTTTGAAAATGGCTCATTCGTTGAAGTATCCACTTGGTATAGTGATGTGTATTATAATGATTATTTTGCTATTGGAGAAGATGGATTAATTAAAGTAGATAGTAATTTTTATTCATTTAAGGGATTATATGATTACAGGAACGGTGGTTTTATAATACCATTGAATACTTGGTGTTATTTAACAGATTATTATTTAGCAAATTATGGTGGCTATCTAGCTAATTTTAAAATATCATTAAATAGTTCTAAATTAAGTTCTAATAATTTATACACTAAAACAGGTAATATAAAAAGTGAAAAATTAGTTGAAGAACAATATTTTGCCCTTATTAACAAGGATGGAACTATAAGAGGAAATAAACTGTTTAAAGGAAATAGTTTAAGTCAAGTAACTGAGATTATTGATTTGGGTAAGTGTGAGAGTGTTGATGTCTTTAAAATTGAACGAACAAAAGCTTTGAAAGAATATGCAAAAATAGTAGAAAAAAATGAAAAACAAAGTACTGAAGAATTTTTAATTAAAGAAGTGTTTGAAATATTGGAAGAAACTAGAGGAAAAAGTAAAAATTAACAATTGATGTTTTTACTTTTTTTATTTGTTATAATATTTATGAATTAAGAAGAAAAAAAAGATATGAGTTGTTAATAATATTAGTAAGAGGGTAAGTGATTAAATGAAATTAGTTGTAGATGATGTTTGTAAAAAATTTGATAGTAAAAAGGTTTTGAAGGGTGTAACTTTTACTTTTGAAGAAGGAAAAATATATGGACTTTTAGGAAGAAATGGAGCAGGTAAAACTACTTTATTTAATATAATAAGCAAAGATGTTTTATTTGATTCGGGAGATATTTATTTACTTGATGATGACCGAAAAGAACTTGATGATGAAGATTTGGGTTATGTTATTTCAACTCCGAATGTTCCAGCTTTTTTAACAGCACGTGAGTTTTTAAAATTTTTTATAGAAATTAATAATACTAAAATAAAAGATAAAAAAACAATTGATGAATATTTTGATATCATTGGTATAGATGATATTGATAGAGACAAACTTTTGAAAGATTATTCTCATGGAATGAAAAACAAGATGCAAATGTTGATTAATTTTATTGTTAAGCCAAAAGTTTTACTTTTAGATGAACCTTTAACAAGTTTGGATGTTGTAGTTGCAGAAGAAATGAAAAATATTTTAAAAGAGATGAAGAAGAATTCTATACTAATCCTTTCAACACATATTATGGAACTTGCTTTATCGTTATGCGATGAAATAGTTATTCTTACTAATGGTAAATTAGAAACTATAGATAGTAATAATAAAAATGAATTAGAATTAAAAGAATATATTATTCAAAAACTAAAGGATGAACAAAATTATGAAGAATAATTTTTTAATATCTTATAAAGTTAAGATGGCGTATCGAGTAAATACCATAATATATTCTTTAAAACAATTTCCAATATTAGGAAAAATAATACCAGATGGATTATATGGTAATGATGGTTTAAAAATTTTGGGGTATATCATTAGTTTTGGATATGAATTGTTTTCAATGTTAGTTGGAAAAATCATTTATATATTTTTAATGTTATATTTGCCATTAAGTATGATGGATTTCATAAATGTTGGAAGTATTTTAAATGTATTATTTTGTTTATCGATTGTTGGTGGAATATTAAACAATTATATCTTTGATGAATCTAATGATAAATATTATTTAATGATCATTATGAAGATGAATGCTAAAAAGTATACTTTAACAAACTATATTTTCTATTTAATAAAACTTGTTTTAGGTTTTTTAATAGTCAATTCATTTTTCTTTATACTATTAAAAATAAATATTATATATGCTTTTATAGTAACAATTTTTATTTGTAGTGTTAAGGTTAATATTACAGCATATTTATTGAAATTATATAAAGAAAATTTAAATATTAATTCAAGTAAAAAATTTAATATTATTAAATGGTCAGTTATATTGTTATTGATTATATTTGCATATTTAATTCCATTCTTTAATATTTCTATGCCAATTATATTTTATAACTTTTTGTTTTTAGTTTCTTTTGTGCTAGCTATTTATTCTTTAATGTATATATTTAAATATGATAATTATTACAAAATATATCATAGTATTTTAAATCAAAATACTATGGATGATCTGAAAAGTAGTCAATTAGTTGAAGACAAAAATAATATACTTAATATTATAACTGATAGTAGTTATAATTCCAATAAAACAGGATATGCTTATTTTAATGATCTATTTATGAAAAGACACAGTAAAGTTTTAAATAAATTTGCTAGAAATACAACATATGTTATTATTGCTCTTACTATTTTAGCTACGTTTATAGTATTGATAAATGTTGATTTAAGAAAAATGGTTAATCAACAGATAATATATGTTTTACCAGTTTTGTTATTTTTAATGTACTTTTTAAATACTGGTCAAAGAGTGGCTAAAATAATGTTTATGAATTGTGATTCAGCAATGTTAACTTTTAGTTTTTATAAAAGAAAAGATGTTATTTTATCTTTATTTAAGGAGAGATTAAAAAGTATTGTTGGAATGAATTTAATACCTTCTTTGGTTTTATCTTTTGGACTCGATTTAATATTATATGTTAGTGGTGGAACAACTAATACTTTTAATTATATTTTGATCTTTTTAGCAGTAAACGCGATGAGTGTGTTCTTTTCAGTTCATAATTTAGTAATTTATTATTTACTTCAACCATATAATTCCAGTAGTGATATAAAAGGATCAGCTTATCGTTTTGTTTCAGTGATTACTTATTATGTATGCTTTTATGTAAATCAACTTCATATAAGTGTATATAGTTTTGGTATTGTTATGACTTTGTTTAGTGTAATTTATGTAGTTATTTCTTTAATTTTAGTTTATAAATTTGCTTACAAAACTTTTAAAATTAGAGCTTAAGTAATTATTTACTTTTTGCTCTTTTTTTTGTATATTAGATATAGATAAGCCGACTTAGCTCAGCTGGTAGAGCAACGCCCTCGTAACGCGTAGGTCGTAGGTTCGAATCCTATAGTCGGCACCATTTATGAATCTGTTCGAACTAATCGAATTTATATATATGAATCAATTGGAAATTATTGATTTTTTTTATTAAATTAAAAAATATTAAAAAATATAAAAGAATATAAAAGAATAAAAAGTATGTTAAAATAATCTTGTTAAGAGAGTTGGTGATAAAATGATTAAGGAAATATATTTAATAAGGCATTCAAAAACTTTAAAGATTAATAATGATAAAAATATTGATAGCTTACAAATTCAAAATGAAAAACAGCCTTTATCAATTGAAGGAGAAAATATAGCCAGAGAAAAATTAGATATCGATGAATTAAAAAATATAGATAAATTATATTCATCAAGTTACGTAAGAGCAATTTCTACGGCTAAGTATATAGCCAAAAATAATAATATAGAAATTAATGTAGATACTGATTTTGGTGAACGAAAATTTGGAATTAATTCGTGGGAAGAACTTCCAACAGATTTTGGAAAAAAGCAATTTTTAGATGAAAACTATAAAACTAGCTTTGGTGAGAGTCAAAAAGAGGTAAGAAAGAGAACTTTGAATGCTTTAACGAACACATTAAATGGTAATGACAAGAGAATAGCAATAGTATTTCATTCAACTGCAATGTTATTTTTACTTAAGACTTGGTGTAAAATAACTCCTAACGAAGAAGATTTTAGTTATAAATTTTTATTTAACAATAATATAATATTTGATAATAAAATTGATTATTGTGAAGTGTTTAAGCTTACTTTTGATAACGAAAAATTAATTGATATAAAAAATATAAAGTAATATGTGTTTAAAATTTTTTTAAACCATTTAAAATATAATAATTGTGAATAAAGAGTGTAAATTCAATTTAAAATTTATAAAAAATCTCTTAGCGGATTAAAAAAGTAATAGAAAATTTTTGTAAAAAATTGTTTCATATAAAAAAATATATGCTACAATAAGCAATTGTAAGGGAGGTTTATTTGATGGTTAAATTAAAGGATATTAAAGGTTATTGGAATATGTCTTATGATTATGATTTTAATGACAATGATATGTGGGAAGGAAAAATACTACTAGAAGAAGATGGTTGGTTTGAAGGAATTGTAGTTGACCCCAATAGTTCTTATAAAGAAGATAGATTTATATTTGGTGTTTATCATCCAACTAAAGTTATAGAATTATTTAAATTTTCACCTGTCGATGTTAGTTCACCATATGTTTTTTATGGAAATAAGAATGCAAATGGCTATGACGGACAATTTGAAGTTATTGGTTTATTAGGGTCTATGCCATGTGGAGTTTCACATATTGTAACTCAAGACGCTGAGACTGTGAGAGAAAGCATCGATTTTGAAATTGATGAACTAAAATCTAGAATACAAAGTTATAAAGATAATATCATGGATGAAGTTTGTAAATCTTTTTATGATAATTCAATAGCAATGAGACAAAGTATGTGTCAAATAATTTTAAGAAATTTTGATGGTAGAGGTTTTAATGCTGAAGAATATCAACAAGTTATGAAAGAATGTAAACCAGTTAATGATAGGGTTATGCAAGCAACTGAAGAAGAGGCAAGAAACCTTATTAAAAGGATGCCAAAAGAATTCTTTGAAGATGATGATGACTTTCCATTTTAAATATTATAAAAAAATGTTATATAATTATGACGTAGGTGCTTATTCTTTTACCGGATTTTAAGCTTATAACCCTACGTTTTTTTATGAAAAAATGATATACTTATAAAAATGCCAACACATTGAAAATACTATTAATATTAATGTTAAATTTGTGCTTTTGAAGTTTTTATGTTAATATAGAAAACCATAAAATTAAAGTTATTGGAGATAAATGCAATGTTTGGAATAAATGAAATATTAGATAAATTCCTTTTAGGAGAAAGTTTAACATATGAGGAGAAGGTTAAAATACTAGATAATAAAGCTGTTGATGAGAAAGTAGTAATGTATTTAACAAAAAAGTTAAGCAATTTGCAAATTGAAATATTAAATTATTGTGCTGGATCTCTATTTGATCTTATGAATGCGAATAAATTAGATAGATGGTGTTGGCAAACAACAGAATCTGCTATAGTGTTTTTTTATGATGATGATTATATAGAAAGAGGAAATCTTATTTTTGAAGAATCTGAACCTGAGTATTATCATTCTTGGATTTGTTTTAAGCTTGATGGAATTGAATATGTTTTCGATCCTTGTCTTAATTTTTTATGTAAAAAAGAATATTATTCAAAAATATTTGAGACAAAGGTTAAGAGTAGAGTTAGTGCTAAAGCAGTAAAAGAAGAACTTATTAAACAAATTACTTTGCCTAAAGAAGATAATACAAGTATCAATAAATCTCTTGAAGCATTCATGAAATGCGTTTACGGAGACTCATATGCTGAAATAAAAAAGAGCAGAGAAAATGAAGTTAGAGTTTATGGTTCTGATGACGTAAATACACCATTTTATAGGAATGGTGCAGGATATAAAGCTCAAATTGAAGATGGAAAAATCAAATCATTAATTGTTCATTATTATGACACTAGTTGTTAGTTATCTATTATGTTTGTTAAATGCTGTAATGTATGATATACTACTTTCCGATTGATGGAGGTTTTTTATGAAAAAAGTAAATAAAATAAAAGTAGGAGATGTATTTTTCATAACAAATAGTAATTTTCAATATAGTGTAGTAGTTGATTTTTATGAAATCTATGAAAACACTGGAGATGTTCAATATAAATATCCTTTTTTAACTAAAGCTGATTTCATTGGGAATATCGAATCAGAGGTTTATTTTGCTGTTAAGTATTTAGGAAAGTCAAAAGTTCAAGAGATGTCTACAGGAAGAATATTTAGCATTGAAAGTAAACTTGTTGCTGATAAACGTTGGGTTGAGCCATCTTACTGTGGATTAAGTTTTACAGATCTTTCTTTAGACGGTGAATTTTTAAACACTTTTAATGGGGAGACTGGGACTTTTGAACCTATAAGTGAAGAAACGTATAATAAAATATTAGAGCAATTTGTTTCACTTGCTAACAGAGAACCAATACGTATTGCTACAAATATTGCTAGTCCAGTAGAGATCAATGAAGAAAGTATAAAAGCTTATTTAGAAAATACTGATGAAGAAAGAATTGCAATGATAAATTATTGTATTGCTGCTGCAAAAAGTGATTTTTCTAAAGGATATCAACGAGTATTTTCAAAAGGTGATGAAAAAGTGCAAGCAAGAGCTAATTTTGAAAGTCAATTGGAAAACTTTAGAGAACCAAAAAACACTATTTCATTATCTAAAAAAGATAATTAATGCTTAGAACTAGTTATTAGTTCTTTTTTTTGTGAATGGTTTTTATATATGTTATACTATATTTGGTATTGGAGGATATATATGAAAAAAATAGCCTTAGATTTAGATGGTGTAGTTTTTGATTCAGAAAATCTTTATCGTGTTTATACAGAGTTGTATGATGTCGATGTTTTGAAAAGAGATTCTTTAATAGATAATAGTAAAAGGACTTTTCAAAAACGTTATAAATGGAGTGATGAAGAAATTCAAGACTTTTGTGATAATAATGTAAAAGAAATTATTGATACTGCTCAATTTATGACTGGCTTTGAGCTAGTAATAAAAAAATTAAAAGAAAAGTATGACTTTGTAGTTGTTACTGCTAGAACTGATTATCAAGCAAATGTTGCTAAAAAAGCATTTGAAAATATTGGGTTAGGAGACATAAAAATATTTAATAATGAACATAGTAAAATCGAAAAATTTTTAGAGGAAAAAGTTGATTATATTATAGATGATGATGATATTATTTGCTCTAATGCTTCTGACAAAGGAATATGT
This sequence comes from uncultured Bacilli bacterium, assembly GCA_934101115.1. GTDB lineage: Bacteria > Bacillota_I > Bacilli_A > RF39 > UBA660 > CAG-582. The sequence continues at coordinate 13,540 of CAKOPW010000024.1, forward strand.
GCTTTATATTTTAAAAACAATGCGGCAAATAAATTAGAAAAAGATAATGTTATTAATGTAAATAACTGGGGCGAGATATATAAATATCTTATGTTAAATGAAAGAGATGCTAAAAATGAATTATAAAAAAATGAGAGAATATACGCATGAAGAATTTGTGAATTTGATTATGAGTTTAAATGAAAAAGAACTTCTTGATTTAAGCTCTAATTATGGAGGTTATCCAGTACTTTTCAGAATGTCTTTAGATGAAAGAATTAGCCATATTCCATTTATTCAAACTGGAGCTGCGGTTATTATTAGAAATCAAAAAGGTCAAATATTATTACAAGAAAGAACTGACAGAGATAAGTGGGGCTTACCTGGCGGTTGTCAAGATTTAGGAGAAGATTTAAGATTTACAGCAGTAAGAGAGGCTTTTGAGGAAACTGGAATAGAATTAAAAACTGATAAGTTAAAGTTAATAGATACTTTATCAGGAAAAAGCAGAAAAAATAGTTATCCAAATGGAGATATTGTTTACAATAATACGTCACTTTATTTAGCTGATGTATCAATAGATGATGAAGCAAATCTAAAAGGAGATTCAGAAACAAAAAGACTTAAGTTTTTTTATTTAAATGAAATACCTAAAAATTTAATGGATGCTGATTTGATAGAAGCTTATATAGAATACTACGAAAAATAAATTTATTAGGAGGTTTTTATGTTACTTACAAGTCCAACGTCAAACGAAAAGAAACTTTACACAAAAGAAGAATTAAGAGAATTATTGGGAAGATATAAAGGAATTCTTTCTAACCCAATGATAGAATATTTGAATTCAATTATTGAATTGGAATTTTCTGTTGTTAAAGAAAATATAAGTGAGAATGATAGAAAAGCATTAGCTGAATTAGAAATATATAAGCAAGCTGCGGCATATAATATCTATAATAGAGCAATCAAATTAATTGCTGATAAAAAATTAAGTGATGAAGATTTAATTAAACGTGTGGTGGATAACTATTTTATAATATATTTTTGCTTAGATGAAATAAAAAGTATGGATGTATTCAATTTTATTTATGGTGATCAAACCACAAGAAATATCCCAGATGGGTATAAAACCATGAAAATTGGTGCAATTTCTTTATTTTGTGCACAAGAAAGCGATGAAGCAAGAAAACTTGAGATGGAAAGAATATTAAACAAGTTGGAACATTTATATGATACCAATGTTGTAATTTCTTCACGACCAGGAGCTTTTGGGGGACCAAATTCTTATAGAAAATTTAGTATTGAACAAGAAATAGAAAGCTATGAAAAAGCATTAACCAAATTGGATAATAAAAGAGGATTAAGTGATTTAGATAAAAGAAAAATTGAGGTATCCAATAGATTTCATGAATTAATTATGGAAGATTATGGATTTACTTCTGATGATTTTAAAGATGAGGAAAAAAGAAATACAAGAGGAGATAGAACGCTTTTAGAAAAAACTCTTATAAAGAGACAACCAAATTTGATTATTACTGATAATATTTATTATTTATAGAACTAGTTATTAGTTCTTTTTTTTAAACTTTATGTTAAAATATGAGTGTATTTATGGAGGTAAAAATGATAAAA
>CAKOPW010000025.1 GCA_934101115.1 uncultured Bacilli bacterium
TTATAAAATTAAACTAATCGTTAAATCAATCTAAAGTTTACAATATCTACAAGAATATTTAATTGTGTAACTCGTAATTTACTTGATGAGATTGATATTTATAATTGATGGCTATAAATATTTTTTTATTCAAAATAATAATATTTCATGATATAATGCAAGTGATAAGTAATAGTTTAGAAAATAGGTGAGTGTATGAAGTATTTTTTAGGTTATGAAACAACTGATAAAAAAATTGTTAAGATTGATAGCAAGGAAGCCGTAAATGCCTCTACTGACTTATTTGATATAGTGAATTTTACTATGAAGTTTGATTCTCTAAGAGCTTTGAAAAAACACTTGTATGCAAAAGGATTACTTCCTCGTGAATATTTTTCTATTTACTATTGTTCACAAAGAAAAATGAGTGATCCAACAACTATAAAAAAACTTTCTAATCCAGAAATAAAGCTTTCTTTGGATAAAGAATACTATGAACCACAAACCTTAAGACTTTTTATGGCTGAACACACAGACTCAATAGATTTTTTTGAGAAAATGACAGTTCACTATTTAAGAGTTTTAGGAGTTGATAATAAAGTTCAAGATTATCTAGAAGATTTATTTTTTGGTTTGAATAATCCATTTAAAGTACGTGAAGAATTGAAGTTTATTTTAGAAAACGTTACAACTAGGGGAAGTATTCAAGAAATAATTAATGAAATTATCTCATCTATTGAAAAAAACAATACTTTTTATGTAAGTGACTTTATTGATAGCATTGATATCATAATTGAAAGCATATGTACTAATCCAAGTGAATTGTTAACTTATTACTCTCATATAAGAAAATCTATTTATAACAAGAATATGAAAAAGGAAAATCCAATACTTGTAGAATTATTTAAATTAATGTCTGCATATTATTACAATTTATCTGTAAAGGATTACTATTCTAAATTATCTTTAAGTGAAAATATTGATAATCTATTTAAAATAATTGTATGTAAATATGGTTATATGAAAGATTCATATGGAAGATACATAATTCAAAATGGAAGTAAAAAAAAGGGCTTTATTATGGTAGATGACAAATATGTTTTGAAATCTAGAGCATTATATGATCTAGGAACTTTTGTTAGAGACTACAATTTAAAACTTAAAGAGAAATGTAAAAAAGATTCTACTGAAGAGGAAGACTTGATTGAAGAACATAGGGAAGAAAAAGAAGAATTTTTAACTGATGAAGACTATTTAAAATATGGAGGAGTATAAGATGGAAGAATATATTGATGACTTTATATCTTATTTAAGGTCTGAAAGAAAATATTCTGATTATACTGAGACGAATTACTTAATAGATTTAGAAAACTATAAAGACTATTTATTTAAACATAGACTAAACTTTAAAAATGTGGAATATAAGAATTTAGTGCCATATGTTAAATATTTAAAGGAAGATATGAATTTAAATGCTTCAAGTATTAATAGACATCTATCAACTTTAAGAAGTTTTTATAATTATTTATTAGTAAAAAGTATAGTTAAAAACAATCCATTCAAGATTGTAAATAGTCAAAAAAAGGAAGCAAAACTGCCTAATTATATGAAATATAACGAATTCACTGAAATGATTGATTCTTTAGGAACTGATGCCTTAGGAATTAGAAATAAGGCTATTTTAGAGCTTCTTTTTGCAACAGGAGTGCGTGTAAGTGAGCTTGTTTCAATAAAAGTAAATGACCTTGATTTTGAGCGAATGGAAATCAAAGTTAGAGGTAAAGGTAATAAAGAAAGAATAGTTTATTTTAATCACCATGCTAAAGAATCTTTACAAAATTATTTGAAAAATAGTAGACCAGAATTATTAAAAAATAAAACAAGTGATTATTTATTTATTAATCATGTAGGTGGTGTTTTAACAACTAGAGGAGTAAGAGATATAATTGATCGAGTTATAAAAAATTGTGCACTTTCTTCCAAAATAACACCACATACCTTTAGACATACTTTTGCTACGATGTTGTTAAATGAAGGCTGTGATTTGAAATGTGTTCAAGAGTTGCTTGGACACGTTAATTTGAGTACAACTAGTATTTACACTCATTTATCAAATGACAAAATAAAAGATGCCTATTTACATAGCCATCCAAGAAGTGAAAACGAACCTAAAAATTAATAGGTAAGTCATCTACATAATAAATAACGTCATCAATATTATAGTTATCTTTCACTGATAAACTTATTGCATATGTTACTTCCTCTGTTAATGTATCTGAATTAAAGTCATTAAACATTTGGTTGCTTAAGTTAAGAATAATAGAACTATCAAGAATTTCGTAATTACTTAATTTAGTTTCTTGATTAAGATAATTCACTAGATTAGTGTTATAGCTAGAAGAACTTTTTAGTTCTTCTATTATTATTTCTATTTTTTCTTTTTTATCGTTATTTATTTTAGTAACAGGAACATAATATACAAAATCATTGTATTTTGCTAAATGATAGATAGTAGTCGATTTAATATCATTGATTGTTTCGATGTCATATTCTTTGTTGATTTTTATTGTTCGATCTAATGTAGATGGTAATATTTTATTGGAATTAGGAAGTTTTTCTAAAAGATTATTTTCTACTTTAATTGTTACACTTGAAATATCTTTTAAACTTGTTAGGCTATAAACAATTGCTTCAATCATCTTTTCTTCAAGAGTAGGGCTAATATTTAAAAATTCTCTAGAGAAGTTTAAAAGAACATTCTCATCTTTGACTTCATAATTGATAAGTTTAGTATTTTCCGGAATGATTGCTTTAAAACCATTTCGGATTTTTTTTGAATTAACATTGTTTATTGTAAGAGTAGAAATAATTTCTTCTATTAGTTCATTTGTTTCAAATGAATCAAACACAATATTAAGTCTAGCGACATAGTCATTATTGTCTAAAAGATAAATTATACCGCTTTGATTAGATTTTTTATGAACAAGTATAGATTGATTCTCTTTAGGAAATATCGTAACAATTAAGATTACTAGAATAGCTGAACAGATAATACTTACTTTCTTTACAATTTTTGATTTTAACATAAGACACCTCTAATTAATTTTATGAAAAAAAATAAAAAAAAGTCGCATATCGCGACTAATTTAACTTTAATTCTCCAATTTTTAAGAGTTCAATAACAGCTTGATAACGTGTCTTAACTTCCAATTTTTGCATCACATTAGAGATGTGATTTCTAACTGTTTTTTCACTTATATTTAAAATATTGGCAACTTCCTTAGTTGTTTTATTTAAAATTAAAAGTTCAAAAATTTCTTTTTCCCTTGTTGTTAATATGCCTAATTTCATCAATATACCTCACTTTCATATTTATATTTAACCAATATATTTTATGATAGGTGTGGTATTTCGTGTGGGTTATTCAAATTTTACTGTAACATAATAGTCATTATTAGTTTCTTTATTTACGAGTGTTATTATTTTATTGGCAAGATCTAAAGAATCTTCTTTGTTTGCAATTGTTACCTTAATTGTATTATTTTTTATTGAAACAAAACTTGTAAGTTCAAAACTACTGTTAATATTCTTTTCAAGTTTTTCTTCAATTGATTTAGAAGCATTAAGATATTTAATTTGTTCATATGCTTCATTTTTTTCATCAATAGTTTTATCGTCACTTAAAAGAATTTCTTGAAGTTTTTTTATGTCATTTAAATCTTGTTCTTGTTTTTCAATCCTAGCTGCAGTTAAAGCTTCGCTTTCTTCAATATTAACCATAACTTCCTTTTCAGTATTATTATTGTTATCACTGCTTAAAACCATATTATCATTTCCTAAAGGCATTGTAACATAATATATAGCTAATACTAAAATAATACTTGTTAATGTTAAAAACCATAAATTTTTTTTGTTTATCATGAATTTCCCTCCGTACTGTTATATCTTATGTAAAAGAGAATAAATTATGACATATTAGCAAAAAATTGATAATACTTTAATTATTGCTCTGCAAATTTTCCAAAACATATTTTACATCCTTTCTAACTCTTTCTCTACACATATATATTGTGATCACTTTTTGATTTACTTCTTTTTTTTCGAAATTAAAAAAAATAAAAAAATCTTTTCAAAAAAGAAGAAATCAGAAAAAAAAACGTTAAAGATATTAGTGAAGGGAGGCAAAATGATAAGAAAAAATGTTGAAGTGATTCAAGAAGAAAAAAGTGATTGTGGTGTTTCATGTTTATTATCCATAATAAAATATTATGGTGGATATGAATCATTAGAAAATTTGCGAATTTCTTCACTTACTTCTGATGAAGGTGTAAGTGCATATAACCTTATAGAATGTGCAAAACAATATGGTTTTGACTGTATTGGAATAAAAGAAAAAAATATAGATAAGTTAAATCTTCCTTGCATTGCACATTTAAAAATAAATAACACTCTTTCTCATTTCGTGGTTATATACGAGTATAATGCTTCATCGGTAACTATAATGGATCCAGCAGTTGGACTCATCAAGGAGGGAAAAAGTATATTTGAGTCTAAATTTACCGGGGTTGTAATAAGTTTATATCCTAAAGAAAAACTTACGAAAAGAAAAACAAAGAACATTCTATGGCAAAATATATTCAAAGAACTTTCAAATTCAAAGATAAGTTTAATTTTAATAATAACTTTAAACATCATCTTTGTGATTCTATCAATTGTATATAGTAATTATATACAGTTATTAAACATTACCAATCCTAAATCCGTCATATTATTTGTTATAATCATTATAATTCTAAAATTAATTGAATATGAAATTGCTAAGATAAGTGTAAAACTGGATACAAAAGTAGGTAAAAGTATTACTTCAAACTTTTTTGATTATATATTAAGTCTACCTTTAAGAATATTACATTTAAAGAATTCTGGAGAAATAGTAAAAAGAGTAAATGAACTAGATGAAGTGAAATCAATGATTTCAAATACTTTCATTCAAGTGGCTTTATCAAGTATATATATTTTTAATATGTTACTTGCAATATCAATAATTAATTTAAAACTTTGCTTTATAATATTGGGATTCTGTTTAATGATTACTATGTTTTGTATAAAAAAGTATAAAAGATTAAAATTTACTTTTAATGACTATATTACTAAGTCAACTAAGTACAACGTGTTGCTTCAAGATACGTTTTCTAGTATTTCAAGCATAAAACATATGAATCAAGAAGAATCTTATTCTAAAAATCTAAGTGAAAGTTATAATGAATTTATCTCTAGTTATGAACTAGCCAATATAGCTTTAAATAAAATTGATTTAATAAAAAATATTATGCTAGGAATCATGGAGTTTTTAGTCATAGGAGTAATGATGTTAGGATTAACTAATGAAAAATACTCTATTCAAGATATTTTAATTGTGCAAATGTTGCTTAGTTTCTTGTTGAGCTCATTTAATAGCATGTTAAGTGTTTTACCAACATTCATTTTAGAAAGTAAAATAGTGAGAAAGATTAATGAATTTTATAATATCAAAGTAGAAAATAATGGTGGAGAGGTTTTTGAAAATGGTGATATAAGGTTTAGGAACGTTACTTTTTCTTACAACAATTATGAAAATGCAATTGAGAATGTTACTTTTGAAATAAAAAAAGGTAGTCATGTTACATTAAACGGAGCAAGCGGAAGCGGTAAGTCCACATTGATGCGTCTATTAAATCGTGAATATGATGATTACTCCGGAAGAATAATGATTGGTTCTAAAGAAATTAGAGATATAGACAAATATGATTATGCTAAGCATATTATCTATTCATCACAAAATGAAGAATTTATAAATGGAACGATTAAAGAAAATATTCTTTTTGAAAGAAAAATACCAGATGAGGATTTCAATAAAATTATAAATATTTGTCTTTTAGACAAAGTAATAAAAAAATACCCTTTAGGATTCGATACGTATATAAGTAGTCAAACAAATCCCTTGTCTGGTGGTGAGAAGAATTTAGTTCTACTCGCAAGAGCTTTAATTGAACATAAAGACATTTATATCTTAGATGAGATTTTAAGTGAACTAAATTACGAAAGCGAAGTCGAAGTTTTAAAGAATATTGATAAAAATATTCATTCTACTATTATTTATATATCACATAAAAAAAGTGATATCTTTAGAGAAGTCTTTAATGTTAGAAAGGAATAAGTATGGTTTTAAAAAATAGTGATCTAATAAATATTATCGGTGGAGGAACAAGTAAATTTACTTGGGGAATTCTCATTGGTGGATTGGTTACTCTGATCACCGGAATGATTGATGGATATTTTAGACCTCTTAAATGTAATAAATGAAACTAAAAAAAGAAGAACTGATGAGCATTGTTGGTGGATCAATCACGACTCAAATGATAAATTCATTTGTAAAACTTGTTTCAACTCTATTAGATTTGGGTAGAACAATGGGAAGTGCTTTAAGATATGCCACATCAAATAAAAAATGCAATTAAAAAAAGGAACTCGGGTTAAAGTTCCTTTTTAAGTACGTAAGTCGAATTTTATGTTTCTATAAATTGATAAATAACGTTTTTCATTTCAGTATAAGAAAGCTCGTTTGCGTCATCAATTAAAACGTTATCTATGATAATAGCAGAGGTATATTTTATATTATACTTATTATTTTCGTTGTTTATAATTTCAACGTCGGTAAGTTTTAAATCGTTAATAATATTTTTTAATTCTTTTTTAATTAACTTGTTTTTACCTAATATCGTTATCTTCATATATCACTTCCTTTTCTAACTAAGATGATACTATTCTAAAATGAAAATACCATGAATATTATATGAAATTTATAAAAAAATTTGACTTTATAAATATTTGTCTATATACTTTTAAATGAATTTCAAAGATAATATATTATATAAGGAGGTAATTTATGAAACTATTGAAAAAATGGATTCCGATAATTAGACTTATTAAAGAGGATAAGTGGAAATTGATTATTTCAGGAATACTTATATTTTTATGCGGATTAACCGGTATATTTACAGGTTATTTAAATGGAGCAGCAGTAGAGGCAATAACTAATTCTAATGCCAAACTTGCTATAATGTATTTAACAATGTATTTCTTTATCGGTGTTTTTATTGGCACAATTCTTTCAGGCCTTGCAAATTCAATGCTTTTAAAACTTGAAAGTAAACTAACAAGAGTACTTGGATTTAATACTTATCAAAAGGCTCTTAATTTACCAGCTCTTGCTTTCGAAGAAATGTCAAGTGGAGAAATAATTAATCGTATTACAAATGATGCTGATTCTTTATCTTTTACTTTTGGTAAAATGATTAATATGATTTCTACTATTGTAACAGCTCTTGTAATTTTAGTTTATGTTTTCTTTAATTCGTGGATTATTGGAATTATTCTTCTAGTTTTCTTATTTATTTTATATCTAATTATAAAAAAATACAGTCCTTTACTAGAAGAGGCACATAAAGAAAGAAAGAAGACTCAGGATACATTCACATCTTTAACTAATGAATCAATTAGAGGCATAAGAGAGATTAAAACTCTAGGAATAAAAAATCATTTGATTGAAAATGCTAGAACAGCAATAAGTGATATATTCTCAATTTCTAAAAAGGAAATAAATATACAAACACGTTTTAATATTATTACTAGTCTTTTAAAAGAAACATTAGAGGTTGGAGTTTTTATAATATGTATAATTCTTCTTTATTATAAGCAAATAACTTTAACTTTCTTTATTGCAATGACCTATTATATTTATAGATATATGTGGTTAATTGAAAGTATAAATGATTTTACAGAGACATATCAAAAAGTAAACGTATCCTTAGATAGAGTAAATGAAATACTAGAAAATAAAAAATTTAATGATGTTGTCTTTGGAAATACTGATGTTAAAGATATGAAAGGAACAATTGAATTTAAAGATGTATCCTTTGCATATCCAAATGAAGAAAAAGTATTAGATGATTTTAATTTAGTCATTGAACCAAATAAAAAAATTGCTATAGTAGGAGCAAGTGGCCAAGGAAAATCAACATTGTTTAACTTGATTACTAGGTTATTTGATGCCGAAGCAGGAACAATTTCAATTGATGGTGTAAACATTTTAGATATAAGTGAAGAATGTCTTAGAAAAAATGTTTCCATAATTAGACAAGAACCTTTTATATTTAATAGAACTATTCTTGAAAATTTTAAAATAATTGATGAAAACATTAAATTAAAAGATGTAAAAAAATATGTTAAAGAAGCTTATTTAGATGAATATATTGAATCACTACCTAAAAAGTATGACACTTTATTAGGCGAGGGTGGAGTTAATTTAAGTGGAGGTCAAAAACAAAGACTTGCAATCGCTAGAACTCTTGCTAAAAATTCTAAGATAATTTTATTTGATGAAGCAACGAGTGCACTTGATAATAACTCTCAAGAATTTATCAAGAAATCAATTGATAATTTAGTTAAGGATCACACAGTTGTAATTGTTGCTCATAGATTATCAACTATAATAGATGCTGATGTTATTTATGTAATTGATAAGGGTAAAGTAATCGCTTCAGGAACTCATAAGCAACTTTTATCATCATGTGATTATTACAAAAATTTATACAAAAGTGAAATGTAAGTTCATGTCAAATGACGTGGACTTTTTATATTAGCATTGCTATAATTGTATTAGTGGTGAAATATGATAAACATGCGCATAAAAAAAATTCTATCAACACTTGAAGAAAATGGATACGATGCATATATAGTCGGTGGATATGTAAGAGACTATGTACTTGGAAACGAAACTTTTGATGTTGATATTTCTACCTCAGCAAAGCCAAAAGAAATAAAAGAAATCTTTGACTTAACAAGTGGAAGCGAGGATACTTATGGAAGTATTAGTTTCAAAGATAGCTTATATAACTATGATATAACAACATTTAGAAGAGATATCAAATATGTTGGAAGAAAACCAGTTGATTATGATTTCATTGAATCAAAAGAAGAGGATGTTTTAAGAAGAGATTTTACTATTAATGGTTTATATATGGATTCTACAGGAAAGATAATTGATCTTGTAGGTGGTATAGATGATATAAATAATAAAATTATAAGAGTTATTGGAAATATCAACGAGAAGATGGTAGAAGATCCTTTAAGAATGCTAAGAGCCATTCGTTTTGCTTCAAAATTGGATTTTGAACTTGAAGAGAATCTGTACAGATACATAAAGTTAAACAAGCAGCTTCTTTCATCTTTAAGTTATGAAAGAAGAAAAAGTGAACTTGATTTGATATTTAATAACAATAACTATGAAAAAGGATTAGCTCTTTTAAAAGAACTTGGGATTTTAGATGTTTTAGAGATAAATTATGATATAGTTAAACCTTGTTCAAATAAAACAGGAATATGGGCTCAAATAGAATATAATAAGAATTATCCATTTCCTAAAAATGAAAGAAAAATTATTGAATGTGTAAATAGAATACTAAAATATGGAACTATTGATAACATAACTTTATACGAGTGTGGCTTGTATCCATGTATTATTGCTGGAGAAATTCTTGGTATTTCTAAAAGCAACATAAGCGATATGTATAAAAACTTGCCAATCTACTCAGGCAAAGATTTAAAATTTTCAGGAATTGATGTAATGAATGTTTTAAATTTAAAACCAAGTAAAAAAGTGAAAGACATTATTAAGGATGTTGAAATAAATGTTTTAAGCAATCAAATAAAAAATGATTATGAAGAAATAAAACAATATGTTATAAAGAATTGGAGGTAACTATGAATGATTTAGTATTTAATACTTTAAAAGAAAAAGACTTTATTGTAAAAAGTTATCTTTTAAAAGTATCAGTATCTTTAAATTTAAACTTAAATGATTTTATATTACTTCTTTATTTTACTAATCAAGAAGAACCAACTTTAAATATTGATAATATAAAAAAATATACTTATTTAACTGAAGAAGCAATTATGGAATCATACACTAAGCTAATCGCGATTAATTTAATAGAAATAACTATGAAAAAAGATGGTAATGGTTTAGTTCATGAAGTGATAAATCTAGATAACATTATTAAAAGTGTAACTAGTGATATAACTAGAGAACATAAAAAAAGTGAAAAAACTAATTTATTTTCTTTATTTGAAAAAGAATTTGTTCGTCCATTAAGTCCAATGGAATACGAAATAATCAATGAATGGATTCGCAGTGGTATAAGCGAGGAACTTATAAGTGAAGCATTAAAAGAAGCCATATTTAATGGTGTTAAGAGTTTAAGATATATCGATAAAATATTATTATCTTGGAAAGAGAAAGGATATAAAAGTGCAAGTGATGTTAGATCTTCATTTAAAAAAGAGGATGAAAGCACACCAGAACTTTTCTCATACAATTGGTTAGAAGATGAATAAAAATATAATTAAAGAAATTGAAAGCCTTGTTGGAGAAGTAAAATGCCCATTAAATTATAATAAAGATTATGAGTTATTAATTGCTGTAATGCTTTCTGCTCAAACGACAGATGTAACTGTTAATAAAGTAACAGCAAAGCTATTTGAAAAGTATGATTTATACACTTTAGCATGCGCGAATGTTAGTGATGTATTAAAAATTGTAAGTCCTTGTGGAATGAAAGTAAAAGCTAAAAATGCGATTGGAATAGCTAAAACTTTAGTAGAAAAAACTGGAGGCAAGGTTCCCAATGATCGCGAATTTTTAGAAAGCTTACCAGGTGTTGGACACAAAACTGCAAATGTTGTTTTATCAGAATTATTTGGAGAACAAGCTTTAGCTGTTGATACTCATGTAGCACGTGTTGCCAAACGTTTAGGTATCGCTTCAGAAAATGATGATATATTAACAGTTGAAAATAAACTAATGGAATTTTTTTCTGGTTATGATTTTAGAAAACTGCATCTTGAACTTTTAATGTTTGGTAGAAACATATGTAAAAGTAAAAATCCAACGTGTGATTTATGCCCATTTAAAAATAAGTGTCAAAAATAAAAAAATATTCATAAAGTTGTTGAATATATGCAAATATTAAGTTAGAATATGCCGTGAGGGGATTATTGTGAAGAAGTATTTAAATAAAAAGTTTTATATATCGTTTTCTTTTTTAGTTTTACTTTTAAGTTTAACAGGTGTTTTTTTATCGAACAAAAAAGTTAATGTACAAAATATAGATAATAGGGGATATTATTCTTTTGCTACTTTAGGAAATGAATCAATTATTTATATGTCTGATCTTGATTATATTACTGATAATAATTGGTCATATAATGGTTGGAGTGGACACGGCATTCAAAAGGATAAAAATCCAGAAGGAAATACCATTAGTTTAATTGTTGATGGCAAAAAGAAAATATTCCTTAAAGGAATGGGTGTTCATGCAAATGGACAAGTAACCTATGATGTCAGTGAATTTTCAGCCACATATTCAAAATTTGTTGCGCGCGTTGGTGTTGATGCATCAAGAGAAACAAATGGAAGTGTAAAATTTAATTTTCTTGTATCTAATGATGGAACAAATTGGGTAAGCTTGCAAACTACTGATATTCTAAAAGGCGACAGTGAATCTGTTAAGATAAGTTTAAATATTAAAGACTACAAGTATTTTAGAGTATTTGTTGATAGATCAATAAATGGTAATACAGCAGATCATGGAGTAATAGCTTCTGCAAAATTTGTAAAAGATGATTACGTTGATGAAGAAATCGATTATACTAATCTAAAAGAACTATCATATTATGATGATATCTTAAATTCTTATGATGTAGACTATAATTTAGAAAATAATTATGAACTTATCTTAAAAAGAGAACTTGTTAGAAAGTTTGGTTATGAGATAGTTCAAGCCTTAGTAAATTATTCTGAAGTGTATAAAGAATTTTTTGATTTTTTATTAAGTGATACAACTAGAATGGAAGAGGTTATTGAAGTTGGTGAAGTTAACTCTGTTCCTTTCATTCAAACTTTAACTGATTTATACGAGAATAACAAGAATATTTTAGCTGGAGAAAATGCGGATGTTTATCAAAGAATGATGATAGGTTTAGCAGCTGCATATTCGACAGACAAAGTAGCTTCTGCTTTACAATTTAGTCACAAAGATGCTGATTATGATTATTTAGAAAGATTTAATATCTATAAAGATCTATATGATACGGGTAAGATGACTATATATGCACCATATTTTAAGAATTATCACGTAGAATTAATGCGTTTGCTTATGAGTGATGGAGCACGTAATGATGAAATTAAATGGTTAAATTACTACACAAGAAAAAATGATAACAATCAAAGCGTATATGCCTATGTTAATCATACAGGTACTGGTGTTGGTTATAATGATGATAAGTTTCATAATGTAGCCTATAAAGATCTTCAAGATGAAAAATATAAGCTAAGTGAGTATGGAGTTCCATTTGGCGATAACATTCAAAGATATTGGATGGTTATTGATAAAGGCGGAATATGCTGGAACCAATCAAGAGTATTCCAATCTTTATTTAATAGTATCGGAAGTCCAACTATAGGAGTTTATCAACCCGCTCATGAAGCTGTATATTATTATATTGCTAACTCAGATGGTACTGGAAAATGGAACATAGCTAACAAAATATTTAGTTGGGGTAACACTGGTACAACTTGGTATGGTGGTAATCGTTATCGAACAATATTTGATTGGGCTAATAAATCATTTACTCATCAAATGATAAATAGTAATAGTGCAGGTAACAGTGCAGGTTATGTTTACTTAGCTCAAGACAATTTAAACAATTATGATAAATTCAAAAAATCTTTCTATATTAATTTGATTGCTAATTCTTATAGCAGTACTAGTAAGAAAATAGAAACATATAATAAAGCAATAAAGGTAATGAATATCAATTTAGATAGCTATGATTATTTGATAAAAGCTTACAAAGAAATCGGTGCTTCCGAAAGTGATTGGTATGCTTTAGCTTTAAAAATAATTGATAACTTTACTTACTATCCAATGGCAATGGATGATATGTTAGCAGTTATTAAACCATATTTAGAAAATGAATTAGGTATTGATATTGTTGTCTCTGAAACTACAGCATTAAAGAAAGCATCAGTTGCTACAACTGCTGAAGTATCTCATGACACTGCTGCTCAAGAAATAGCTAAAACATTACTTAATGCAGATGATGGAGAAGTTGCTACATTCTCATTTGACGGAGAAGATAAAAATAAAATTGTTTTCAATGATAAATATAAAAATTATGATTTGGCTTGGCATTATAGCTTAGATGGAGGAGTTACAAAATCTAAATCCATAACTGCTAAAAAATATGAATTAACTAAAGCTGAAATAAATCTCATAAATGAAAGTGACGATATTCAAATCTATATTGATGGTTTAGATGTAAATACTCCAACTTATACGATTGATATTGTAAAAAGAGACGCACCAAGCGATTTATACAATAATGACTTGGAAAACAAACTTATGGGCGTAACAGATGATTTGGAATGGCGTTTTTCAGCTAGTGATTCATGGACGTCTTATAAAACTATACCTGATTTAACTGGTAACAAAACTATCCAAGTACGTGCTGGAGCTAGTAAAAATGGTTTAGCAAGTGATGCCGTTTCATTTGATTTTACAGAGGATAAAGTTGATCGCAAAAAACAATATGTTCCAATATCTTATCTAAGTGTATATGATGTTTCAACGGAAGCTACAGCAAATCAAGGAAGTGCTAAAAATGCAATCGACGGAAATTATAATACAAGATGGCATTCAGCTTGGAATGGAACAGACGAAGAAAGATTTATTACTATTGAACTAAGTAAAGCCATTCATTTATCTCAAGTAGAATACGTTCCTGCTGGAGGCGGAAATGGTAAAATAATTGATGGTGTTATTGAAGGCAGTATTGATGGAGTAAATTGGTTTAATTTAGCTGAAGTTAAAAACTTAACTTATGTTGGTGATGTAAATGCTTATGATCATGGAAAACTTAATACTAAACTAATTGAGACTGATCCAACAAAAGAAGTGAAGTTTGTAAAAATAACAGCAACTAAAGCTTCTAATGGAAACTGGTTCACAGCAAGAATGTTTAATTTTTATCAAGATGTAACTCTTAGTACAAGTCCAAGTGCTGGAATAAATTATAGTACAACTGAAGCAACAAACGGAAATGTCGTTGCAACGCTTGTAGACTATGATGAAGGCAATGTACGTATTCTTGGAGATGGAGCGAATACCTACACATTTACTCAAAATGGAGAACATGAATTTATCATCATGGATACTTTTACGGGTAATAAATCTTCAATAATTGCTAAAGTAGATTGGATTGATAAAACTGCTCCAATTGGAACAATTTCCTATAATGTATCCAATAAAACTAACAAAACTGTAACAGCAATCTTAAAGGTTAACGAAGAGGTTAGCATAATAAAGAACGGTTCACTTAGCAAAAATGCAGACGACTTCAAGTACGAATTTGTAGAAAATGGAGAATACACATTTGAATTTGTTGATAAAGCCGGAAATAAAGGAACATCAACTGCTAAAGTTACATGGATTGACAAAACCTCACCAAAAGCAACTTTAAATTATAATATTACAGGAAAAACTAACAAAGATGTAACTGTTCAAATTAAATTTGATAAAACTAACGTTAAAGTTTTAAATAATAATGGTAAAACTTCTTACACATTTACTAAAAATGGTGAATTTACTTTTGAATATATCGATGAAGCTGGAAATCATGGAAGTATAACTGCCAGAGTAGATTGGATAAGCAAAAACACATCAACTAACACAACAAACAATACTCAAACTACTAAAGTTACAACGACAACTAAAACAACAATTAAAACTACAACTAAGACAACAATTAGTACAACTAAAGCTCCAGAAACAACAACGAAAGAAGAAACTTCTAAGAAAAGTAATACAAAAATTAAAAATATAAGTTTTATTATAATTATAGTTATTTTATTCTTGATATTAATATTTATATTAAAGAAAAAAAGTAACAAACAAAACAATTA
>CAKOPW010000026.1 GCA_934101115.1 uncultured Bacilli bacterium
AGATATTGTATACTTATTAAAATTGGTTGTCTACGAATACCCTCAATTGTCTACTTTAAGTTTACCACTGCATGTTGTAAAAAAAGATGTAAACAAGAAAGTTGTCCTTGCAAATCGGGGGGGGTATTATAAAATAAAATAGAAGAAAGTAGGTAAAAAAATGAAAAAGAAAAGTATGCTCATATTAGCAATATTACTAATGTCAATTGGATTTGCCGCAGTAAGTACAACATTAATAATAAATGGAAATGCAAAAGTAAGCGAAAATGAAGAAGATTTCAGTGTAATCTTTACAGCAGCAAGTCTAGATGGAAAGGATGTATACTCAACAGTAGTAGATGATACAAAGAAAATAATTACTTTTGAAACGAGTGAATTAAAAACATTGAATCAAACAAGTATCTTAACATATGAAGTAACAAATAACTCAAGTAACTATGATGCTGAAGTTAAAGTAACATGTGTACCAAAGGACGGAACAACAGCAAAATATACAAGTATCAAAAACAAGCTAGACAATGATGCAATAGTTGTAAAAGCAAAAGAAAAGTTAAATGGAACATTAACTATTAACTTAGATAAAGCATCAACCGAAGAAGTAAGTGAAGAATATACATGTAAATTAGAATTTAATGCAGTAGAAAGAGATGCATTAGGAGAGTATATACCAGAACCAGTATCGTTTACAGGTGATTCTTGGAAGACAATACAAAAAGCAGTACAAACTGGAAATACAAGCAAATACAACGTTGGAGATACAAAAGAAGTAGATTTAGGAAATTTAGGAACACACACAGTGAGAATATCAAATATGAGTGAATGTACGAATGGAGAGATAAGCGAAACAGCATGTGGATTTGTAGTAGAATTTGTTGATATGATTGCGACTTCACAAAATTCTTATTATAATGGAGCAAATAAAGGCGGTTGGGCAAAGTCTGAAATTAGGGGATATCTAAATCATGTATGGTTAGAATCTTTTCCAAGCGATTTACAACAAATGATAACTACAACAAAAGTAATATCAGGACATGGCCCAACAGCAGGAGAAACAAACTTTGAAACACAAGATAAACTATACTTGTTATCAAGCGAAGAAATTTATAGTGATTTTTCTAGTTCATCGTATGC
The DNA here is from genome assembly GCA_934101115.1 of uncultured Bacilli bacterium. Lineage (GTDB taxonomy): Bacteria > Bacillota_I > Bacilli_A > RF39 > UBA660 > CAG-582. Next base: position 1,132 of record CAKOPW010000026.1, read on the forward strand.
TGAAGATGATACGTCAGTAGGGACATCAAAGCAATTGGATTATTATAAAAATCAAGGAGTAACAACAAGTAATTATGCAGGAGCAATAAAACAATATAATGGAACCGCCAATTATTGGATGCTCCGTACGGCTGAAGCCAAATATGATGTAATGTTTCTTTTTGTTGATGCTAGTGGCGGATTTAGATTATATGGATTGGTTTCTGAATTTGATTTTGGTGTCTCTCCAGCATTCCGAATAGCATAAAATAAAAACGTTTAAGTTTATATCTTAAACGTTTTAAATTGCTATAAAATACTATCCATTATGTTTGAATAAAGTTTTCTAAGTTCTGTTTTGCTATTTGCATTTTGATTAATAAAATCCAGTCTCATTTGATAACCACTATCAAAAGAAATAAATATACTAGATTTAGTTGGTTTAAAAGAAATAGCAGCAGTTGATATAGATTTATATGGTATAATATGTATTTTTTTTACAGTAGAAAGAACACTTACATCAAATAAAATCATTCTTTTATCTGTAAATACAGCTTTATCTCTATTAGTTTTATAAGCTTTATATATTTTTTCATTATCATTTACATAGTCTAAAACATATTTTGGTAATTCTTTTATTTCTATTTCTTTATTGAAGTTAAAATATTTAGTTAATTCTTTATATTTTACATATGCCATAATTTCACCTTTGCTTACCAAAATTTTATCATAAAATTATTTAAAATAAAATATATATTACTATAAGTATTATGTTATAATCGTGGTAGAGGTTATGTTATGGATTTAAGAGACGTTAAAGAATTTTTTAAAGATGCATTGAAATACATTATTGCAATTGTAGTCATCTTAATTGTTGCAATATACGTTGTGTCTTTCCAAGAAGTAATTGGACCATCTATGAATGATACATTAAAAAGTGGAGATATAACAGTTGTAAATAAACTAATATATAGATTAAGAAATATTAAAAGAAATGAAATAGTATCTTTAAAAAAAGACGACAAAGTAATGGTAAAAAGAATTATTGGTCTACCTGGAGAACATATTGAATATAAGGATAATATACTATATGTAGATGGGAAAAAGATAAGTGATTCTCGAAGTGCATCTACTAAAGATTTTAAATTAGAGTCTATTGGTTATGAAACTATACCCAAAGATATGTATTTAGTTTTAGGTGACAATAGAACTAATTCAAGTGATAGCAGAACTTTTGGTTTAGTTAAAAAAAGTGATATTATCGGAAAAGTAAATATGCGTATCTATCCATTTAATAAAATAAAAATTTTTTAAAGTTTTTATTTATTAATAACAAATTATGTGTTATATTTTTGTTATAAAGTAGTGGGCAAAGCTATAGTGATATAGTGACGCAAAGCTCTAGAGCCTTATTGTTTAAGGTAGTCAGCTGCATTTGTACAATTTGTATGAATGCTTTTTTTATTGAGGAGGGAATTTTATGGAAGATAATGAGAAAAGCAAGAAAAAACAAAAAAGAAGGGGAATATTAAAGACTATCGGTAATGTTTTATTTTGGGTTATTATAGTTTGCTTATTTGCAACATGGATAACAGATTTTGTAAAAACTCAAAAAGATGAAAATCCAGTTTTCTGTGTAAAAAAGGTAGAACACAAATATGATGATGGTACAACAAATGAATGTATTGGACTTGGTTATAAAGTATTCACTTATAATAGAAAATCTATCAAATTAAAAAGACAATTTTCACCATTTTTTATAAAGATGGAAGAGTAAAAGAAAGGAATTATAAGTATGGATAAGAGAAAATTAGTAGCTTTAGCTATTTTTGTATTCTTTGGTTTATTTGCATTTTCATTTGCAAATCCAATTGAACAAGATCAAGAAGAAACTGTATTATCAACTCTTGATAATATGCCAGCAATCAATATAGATGGCAATACTTTTAAAATTGAAGTTAATAGCAAAATACCTTCATTTAAAGCTGATGTTTCAGAAGATGTAAATGTATCTATCAATCACAATATCAATAATAAAAAAGTTGGTAAATATGAAGTTACATTTAAAGCAACAGATGCATCTGGCTTAACTAATGAAGTTAAACATGATTTCTATGTTGTTGATACAACAAAACCAATTATTAGTTTAATTGGTGGAAATGTTTTATCTAGAATAAATAAAACTTATAAAGATGCTGGAGCAACAGCAACAGATAATTATGATGGAAATATTACTGATAAAATAGTAATAAAAAATAATATTAATACGTCAAAAAAAGGAAAATATACAGTTACTTATAATGTAACTGATAAAAACAACAACAAAGCAACAGAAGTTATAAGATATGTAACTATAGTTGATGATACTGAATTATTGAACAAAATAAAGGAAGCTAAAGATTATTTAGATAATAAAGATAATAAATTAATGAAAGATTTAAATGATGAAATAAATAAAGCAAACGATATTATCAATGATGATAAATTTTCACAAGAAACTATTGATAAAGAAACATCATCATTAGATGATCTAATCGAAAAAATTAAAAATCAAGAATTTACTGTTAAATTTGTTGATTATGATAACAAATTAATTAAAGAAGAAAAAGTAAAATATGGCGAAGTACCAACAAGTCCAGAAAATCCAACAAGAAAAGGTTATACTTTTAAATCTTGGGATAAAGAACTTAAATCAGTAAAGGAAAATTTAACTATTAAAGCTCAATATGAAGTTATAACTTATAAAATTGAATATGATATTACTAGTGTTGTAAATCCAACAACTTATACAATTGAAACTTCAACAATTAAATTAGCAGGTGTTGAAAAAGTTGGTTACAAATTTCTTTATTGGGAAGATGAAGCAGGCAAAAAGATAACTGAAATTAAAAAAGGATCAGTTGGAGATAAAAAGTTAAAAGCTGTATTTAAAGAAAATGAAAACACTAAATATACAATAATTTATTATTATGAAAAACTAGATGGTTCTTATAAAGAAGAAAAAGAAGAAAAGTATGGTAAAACTAATCAAGAGATAAAACTAAATATAAACAAGAATGGTTATAAAGTAAATGAACAAAAATCAACTCTTGTTGGAAATATTAAACCAGATGGAAGTTTAGTTTTACGAGTTACTTTAGATTTAAATACATACAAAGCTGAATTCTATGTAAATAATAAATTATATAAAACTCTTGAATTTAAATATCAAGAAAAAGTTACTAAACCAAAATATGATGTAGCTGAAGGATATACTTTCAGTGATTGGGAAACTGATGAAGTTATGCCAGCAAAGAATCAAAAATATTATGCAACATATGAAAAAATAGAATATACAGTAATATTTAAATATTATCAAAATGGTGCTTTAGTTGAAACTAAGAAAACCGTTAAACATGGTGAAGCCGTTGAAGCTCCAAAAGCTGATGAAATTGTATATATCGATGGAAGTAATCCTTACTATTTAGAATTTAAAAATTGGAATAGTTCATTAAAAGATATTAAAGAAAACAAAACAATTGAAGCTGTATACGAAAAATTAGGTATCGCTTCAACTAGACTATATCGATTAAAACTTCTAAAAAGACCAAGCAATGGAGAAGGTAGAAATCCAATTTGGTATGAAGAATTAGGTAAAAAGAAAAACATTGAATTTGTTTTATCAGCTAAAAAGATAAATGAAGTTATCAGCAGTGCTAAGAAAAGTAAAAAACATGAAGCAGTACTTTCATTAAATCAAAATGAAATATATGATTATATGACAGAAAATTCCAAAGTAGAACTAAAAAGTATTGAAGAGGCAGCTATTAAAAAATATGAAAAACTGAATGTCTTAAAAAAAGACTGTAAGTTTGAATGGTACGTTTTGAAATATAACACTAATGATGGATGGCATTTAGACGGAGAAGTAACAGGCTGTAAAAGTATCTTTGATTAAGAGCAATTTTGCTCTTTTTTAATGAAAAAAACGTCTATTTTTGAAGACGTTTTTATCTTAATGGTCTATTTTTTAACTCAAATTCAGTAACTGAGTCATTTGTCAACAATTCATAAACTTGAGCACATTTAAATTCATAAGCATTTATTTTAGAATTAACTGAAGTCATCTTGGTAACTATTGGAATACTTAAATCCTTTTTTATAGAATTTATATAACTTTGACCATTACTATTTAAACCAAGTATTCTGATATATTCAATATGCTTTAGTTCCTTTTTATCTTCTTTAGTTAACCCAATTAAAATATGAATAAGCATTCTTTTAATTCTATTATATGTATATCTTTTTGATTTAGTTTTTTCTATTAACTCAGTCAAAGAATTAACTTCTTTTATAACTTTTCTTAAACGGTTATCAATTCCTTCATCAACTGTTAAATATTTATCTAAGTTCGGTTCTGTAATAACTTTATATTTAAGAATACTAAATAAAAGCTCATTATCAACTTTGTTTATTTTTCCTTCAGGAATAAAGTCCTTAATATCCTCATTATTGATTATTTTATTTCTAATATTAGATGCTGATATAATTTTATCATTGCTAGTTAAATCGTGAAAATCATTAGTTCTTTTAATTGAAACATATTCTATATCATAACCATTTTTAATAATAGCTTTAATATACGAGATTGCTAAAAGATCATTAGGTTTATTAATCGATTCTGATGTTATTTTATTTAAAGCAGTGGGGTAGTTTATTCCCATATCCAAATATTTTTTAATAAATTTATCATTTTCTAATTGTTCTTTAGCAAGTCTAGTAAGTTTATTTGTATCGTTTGATTCGGAACCAAAAACAATATGTTTTACTTTTAAGTTATTTAATATTTCAATCGCACTTTCTGCAAATATGTCCGCACTAGAAGAGGCAAATACAAAAGGGTGTTCAACTACTAAATCAACTCCATATTTTAAAGCTAAACGTGTTTTTTCTTCTTTTGATTCCAATGAAACATCACCACGTTCTAAAAAATATCCATTTAAAACCAAAACAAGAATCGAATTAGGATACATTTTTTTAACTTCATTGATGTGATACAAATGCCCATTATGAAAAGGATTATATTCACATATTATTCCAACTGCATCCATTTTTTCACCTCTTTTTTTTAATATATTAACATAACACGCAAAAATATGCTATAATGAATACTAGGTGAAGCAAATGAAAAAACGTATATATTTCATTCATTCTCGTAAAATTGATTACAATGAATTAATTTATTTACCAGTTTTAAGAAGTAAAGCTCTTCATAATCATGAATTAATGCTTCCAGAAAGTGAAAACTTAAAAAATGAATATTATAAAGATCTTATCAATAAAGCTGATTTAATTGTTGCAGAACTAACGAATCCTGATATAGGATTTAATATGGAATTAAAACAAGCTATTCTTTCAAGAAAGCCAATGCTTGCTGTTGCTAACAAAACAGTTGGCTTTGATATGAAATATCAAAAGCTATTAAAAAATGTTTATGGATATTCTAATGAAGCTGAATTTAGAGAGTTAGTTGAAAAGTTTGTTGCTAAACATCAAAATGATGAAACGGTAGATGCTGGAACTTTAGTTTTAGGCACAATAAAAGAGGGTAACTGATTAGTTATCCTCTTTTATATCTAAAATAGATGAAATATCTATTTTTTTATTGTCAATTGTAATTAAATATTTTTGTGTTCTTCCTATAACTGTTGTTTTTATTTCGTCATTTTGAGTTTTCAAAATGACATTTAATTTGTACACATAGTTAGTAGAATTAAACAAATCATTAATTTTTTTCTCAATAATATATTTATCTTTTATAGGTTCTGTATTCTCCAAACTTACAAATTCAGAATCTTTTTCACTATAAAAAACATTTTGACTTATATTATCGGTTTTTATATTATTATTTTGAAATACTTTTGGTAAGTTCATTTCATCACCTATAATATAATATGTTTAATATTTATTTTTATGAGTAAAATAAAAGTATGAAAGAAAACGGTTTAATGATGATGTGTGTAGTTGCTTTTTTTGTCTTTAGCATGATTAATCTCTATAATTATGATTTCTTTTTTGTGAAGCAAATAATTTGGTATATAGCTGGATTCATTATCTTTTTTATAACATCTAAACTAAGTAGTAAAACTACTATAAGAATAAGTTTTCTCTTATATATCGTTTTAAATATTATGTTGATATATTTACTTATTTTTGGTACATCAACAAATGGTTCAAAAGCATGGTTAAATATAGGATTTTTTTCTTTTCAACCAAGTGAGTTTATGAAAGTAGTTCTAATTATTATTTTAAGTTACATTTCATATAAAAAATACTATGTTATTAAATCCTTTATACTAACACTTATACCTGCAATACTTACATTTTTAGAGCCAGAAACAGGAAACGTTATATTTTATTTTTTAATTCTTTTATCTGTATTATTTTTTAGAAGTAAAAGCAATAATTTTCTAAAAGTAACGATTGCCTTTTTCGTATTTATAACAAGTGTTTTATTTTCTTTATATTATTTCTATAACAATCTTTTTATATCTATTTTTGGGTCCAATATTTTTTATAGAATTGATCGAGTAGTAGGCTTTTTAAATTCAAATTATCAATTAGATCAATCATTAATCGCGATAGGTACATCTCATTTCTTTGGTGGAAATACTGGTGCTTTTATACCCGAAGCTAAAACAGACTTTGCTTTTGCTTTACTTACAAGTAAAATAGGATTTATTGGAATATGTGGATATTTATTAATTAATTTTATATTTAATATGTTAGTTTTAAAGAAAGCTAGTAGACAAAGTGGGGTTATGAACCTTATTACTTTATCATTTATATCATTAAAAATATTTCAAGAATCAATTGCATATCTTATGAATCTTGGGTTATTTCCTATAACAGGAATAACTTTGCCTTTTATATCTTATGGAGGATCAAGTATCATATCTTACTTTTTTATATTAGGTATTATCAGTAATAGTAATAAGGATTATAATTTGGATAAGGTTGAGGTGTATAATAAACAGGTCTAGGTCTTGATAAGCCAACAACAGCAGCTCCTCCTAAACCTCCAAGCAAGAACGGAACAGCAAATCCAAAACGATCTTGATAGTATAAATTATTTCTGAAGTAGGGATTATAATTATACATAAAAAAATACTCCTTTCTATGAGTATTTTATGTAATATGTTTTATTTTGTTCTTAATCTATATAACGTAATGCTAGGTTTATCAAAGAAACGTAGCTTTAATGAAGATGTTCCGATACCGCCACTTACATATAATTCTTTGTCATCAATTATATAATGTTCATCTTTATATTTTTTGGATCCCTCAGGTGTCCAAAGAGCTCCAATAAAAGGAATTCTAACTTGACCTAAATGAGAATGACCAGCAAAAGCAACATTATAATTATCATCTGTTATTTGATCGATTAAATCTGGTTCATGTGTTAAAACTATTGTAAATAAATCATCTGGATTTTCATTTTTATAACTGAATCCGTTATTGATATCAACTTTTCCTCTTAAAAGATCATCAAATCCAACAAAAACAAGTGGAGTAGTTGAATCTTTATAGATAAATTCATAGGTATTGTTTAAAACTTTCCAATTAAGTTTTTCCATTATTTTATCAAAATATTCATGATCATAGTCATGATTTCCTTTAACGGCTAAAACTTCAATACTAGGATTAAGTTTATTTAGCTCGTTAATAATTTTTTCAACTTCTTCATCGCTTAAAACAACTTTATTTTCTACTAAATCACCAGTAAAAATAATAATATCAGGATTTTGATCATTTATTCTTTTAACAACATTTTTAAGCTCTTTTAAATGAATTGTACTGCCATAATGTAAATCGGTAAACTGGACGATTTTAAAACCATCATAATCTTCAGGTAATTTATCAGTTATAATAGATTTTTCTAAAACTCTTAATCCTCTAGTTGAAATAAAACGAGCATAAAGTAAAGTTAAGATAGCTAAAATAATTACTACTATAAGAATTTTTTTCCACTTTTTCATGTAACCACCTATATCAATAATAACACAACAGATATTAAATTATTTAAAATATGTGCAATAGTTGACAATATAATATTTTCATTTTTAAAATAAGCAAAGCTAAAAGATACACTTAATAATAGATAAGGAATAAGGAAAAGTATTTGAGCCAAAGAGAAGCTTGACATATGTGCGAGTGTAAAAACAGCTGTTGAAATTATTATGCTTAGCCAATTTTTTTTATATGGAAGTCGATAGATTACTTCTTCTACAAATGGACCAAATAAACAGATTGCTGATAATGCCAAAATCGGAAAACTTTTAAGCATTGAAGCAACCGTTTCTTGATTGCTAGCTTCTTGTTTTAATATATTTACTAAGATAACGTTGCTTATAAAAGATAAGACTAAAAATAAAACAATAATGATAATATTTTTTATGTTTAAATCGTTTCTTATATTTTTTAAATCATTTCTTAATTTATCTTTATATATAAATAAAAAAATTAAGGAAGATGTAAAATATGTAAAAAAGTACGATACCGCTTGATTTTTAGTCAATATACTAAATATTGCCATAATAAAGGAAACTATAAGTAAAAGACCAATACTTTTAAAAAAACTAATTAAAGAATTCATTTTATCACCTTGATATTATTTTAACATATAATCATTTATTTTGTTTGAAAATTGCAATTCTTATGCTATAATTATTGATAGTAGAAGAGTGTCCCTTGTAGGATAAAAAGGAAAGGTTGATATCAGTGAAAAGAAGAAAAAATGGTTCTATTTTCAAAAGACTTTTAGGTAATAAAAATACAGTTACTATACTTGGAGTACTTGCATGTATCGCTACTTTAGTGGTTGGTTATAACTATCGTGTTAACAATGCGATAAGTCCAATAACAGTTCCTTATGCCAAAGAATCAATTCCATCAAGAACTTTGATTACAAGTGATATGGTGGGAAGAATAAAACTTGCAAGCAATTATGTAACTGATTCATCAAACTTAATAAAAAATGTTAATGAAGTTGTAAACAACTACGTATCTTATAAAACTAATATACCAAAAGGAAGTCTATTTTATAAAGAATCAGTAAAAACAAGTGATGAAATGCCAGATGCCGCATTTGCTAATATTGCTGATGGATTTACAATTTTCTCTTTAGGTGTAACCGTTGATTCAACGTTTGCTAATTCAATAAGAGCAGGAGATTACATCGATCTTTATATGTCAGCAACAAATCCAACTGATAACTTAGTCATTTATGCTAAGATGATTGAAAGTATTAGAGTACTTGCTGTAAAGGATTCAAAAGGTAATAATATTTTAAAAAGTACAGTAGCAAATGGGAAACCAAGTGAATTATTATTTGCTGTACCAGACGAACTATATTTACTTCTTATGAGAGCTCAAGCAATAACAAGCACTAAAATAACAATTGAACCAGTATTAAGAAACCAAGCTTATACTGAAGCAGCTGGTGAAACAAAAGTTTCCAGCGAACAATTAAGAAACTTTATCAATGACCAAGTAACAATATTACAATAGGAAAGGAGAATATTGATGGATACAGAAAAAATAAAAACTAGTATTAAAAGATTTTTTAGCAATCCCAATACTTTAACATTCTTTTTAGTAATTGGACTTGTTGTTGTAGTCTATTTTATCTACAATTATACGGTTAATCGTGCCGTATCACCTGTGACAATTCCTTATGCAACAAAGATGCTTACATCAAAAACTCAAATAACAAATGAGTCAATCGGAACGGTTAAAATATCTGGATCATTTGTAACTTTAAGTGGAAATGGCTTAATTCAAAATAAAGCTAAAATATTAAACCAATACGTTGCCGAAGGATATCAAATTCCTCAAAATAGTTTCTTCTATAAAGAAGCTATTGTTGATGAAAACCAAGTAAGTAAAACTTCTTTTTCAGATTTACCTGATAACTATAATATCTATAATTTACCTGTTGATTTCCATTCAACTTATGGTTGCTCAATAATGCCAGGTAATTATATTGATTTATATTTTAAAGCTAAAGATACTGAAAGTACTGGATCAAAAATAATTTTTGAATTATTTATTAAAAGTATTCAAGTATATAAAGTAGTAGATAAAGATGGAGTAGATGTTTTCTCATATGCCGACAGTGATAAAGAACCAACTCCAAAATACATTTACTTTGCCGTACCAAATGAAATATTTGAATTATTAAGAAAAGCAGAAAAAGTACCAAAAGGAAATATTGAAATAATACCAGTTCCAAGAAATGCTGGTTATTCAGAAAATCCTGAAGAAACTACGATAGCAAATGAAGCTGTAGAAAACTTCATATTATCTCAAACAGAATATATAGCAGATTAAGAATAAAAAAATAAAAAGGGAAAAGGGTGATACCATATGATGAATTCTATATTTGACCAAATGGATTTTGGACCTTTAAAAGAATTTTTAGAGGAAGATAACATTACCGATATATCTTATAGTAATGGTGGTCAAGTTTGGCTTAAAACATTGGACAAAGGTATCTATCAAGTTGAAAGACCAGAAATAAACAATGCATTTATGGAAAAGTTAGCATTCCAATGCTCAAATGTTATGGGAAAAACATTCAATATGGCTCATCCTTTCTTGGATGCTGAGTCTGCTGAACTTCGTATGAATTTCGTTCATGATTCAATTGCAACAAATGGAATAGCTTGTCTTATACGTAAGACTCCAGCTAAGATAAGACTTAATAAAGATAAACTTATAAATGAACAATATATAACTGAACAATTACATGATTTTTTAGTAAAATGTGTTGAAGGGCATGCCAATATTATGGTTGCTGGAGAAACTGGTTCAGGTAAAACTGAGTTAGTAAAATACTTGGCAAGTAAGACAAAAGAAGATGAAAAGATTATCACAATAGAGGATACTCTAGAACTTCACCTTGATAAAATTTTCCCACATAGAGATATAGTTGCGATGAAAACTAACAACATTGCTTCCTATACTGAAGCGTTGGTTGCCTGCATGAGACAAAACCCAATATGGATTTTACTTTCCGAGGTTCGTTCTGCTGAAGCAGTACTTGCTGTACGTAACTCAATTTCATCTGGACATCATATTTTATCAACAATTCATGCTGATAAAGCATCTAGTATACCAATGCGTATGTACTCCCTTTTGGAAACCGGGCAAGATATTGAACAATTTTTAGGATCAATTCATAGATACATCCAACTTGGAATCTATGTTAAAGGATATTTTTCTAAAAGATTAAATAGATTTCAAAGAGAGATTATGGAAGTTTGTGAATTCTATATTGATGATGATAATAAGCCACAAAGCAGACTTTTATATCAAAAATTTATGGATGGAAGAATTGTTTTACATAATCCTTCAAAGAACCTACTTGATTATTTAGCGATTGGAAATGTTATGCTTCCTGAGGATACTTTTGGACTTCATGGAGAAGACGAAAAAATTGATGATTCCAATAGAATAGTTGAAGAACATAAAACTGAGGCTCCAAAAGAAGTGGATAAACCAAAAGTTAATATGGAAAATCCATTTAGTATGAATGCTTCTGTTGAAAACTCAAGTGTTTTCAACAATCAAAACAATACAGTAAATGAAACTCAAACAATAAATAGACCAGTAGAACCAAGTCAACCAATTGTAAATAATACAAACAATAATGTTACTGACTTGGATAAAACCGATATAATAGATTTAGATGAAATAAATAGAATAATAAACAACAATAATAACTAGAAAGGATATGATTTTATGGAATTAGTCATAATGATGCTTATAGCAATATTTGTCCTATCATATAGAAATCAAAATGGTGAAAATGTTTATAAGTTTATATCTGAAACTGTAAAAAACGTATATAACAAGTATGCTCCTTATAGTTACCAAGAAGTAAGAGAGAAGAGTAAAGAATTAGGCCAAGAATATACAGCTAAAGAATATATTACTCAAATCATTATTATTGGTGGAGGAGCTGCTGGTATAGCTTACCTATATTTTTATAGTATCGCGATGGCAATTTTATACGCTATAGTTGCTGTTATGTTTATTCCATATCTTGCATATTTAAGAAACAATCGTGTATATTCTGAATTCTTATTTGAAGAAATTCAAGTTTACACATCAAACGTTATTAATGAATTTAATACAACTCAATCATTTGTAAAATCACTTGAGGGTGTTGCTTCTTCTGGAATTCTAGAGGATCCCGTTAAAAGTGATGTTGAAACGATGATAAAGATGTCATATCAAAATGGAACTATTGATGAAGCTGTAGAGTGGTTTAACCAAAAATATCCATACTATATGGTAAAAAACATGCATCAATTGTTTGTTCAAATTACTAAAGAGGGTGCAAAAGACTCTGGAGAATCATTAGAAAACATGATGCTAGATATCGACCTTTTAGTTGAAGGTGTATATCGAGATAAAATTGAAAGAGAAGCATCTCATAAGAAATTCTTAGGATTTGGTATAGCATTATACTTCTTAGTAATGTTAACTCAAATGCTTTTGGATAAACAAAACTATAAAACTATGTTGAGTTTATGGTATGTTCAAATAATTTTACATATGATAATAATTATTAACTCTTACTTTATTATAAGTGGAGAAAAATTCTATAATGAAGATACGGGGGTTGAATAGTTATGTATTACGAAATATTAGTTGTTGCTATTATTGTTATCTTTGTAATGCAATATATTGGTGGTTTTAGTATCAACAAGTTTGTTGATGACAATGCTAACTATTTCAAAAGATTGCAAGAGGACGACTTTGAATTCTATGCTAAAGCTAAATATGGAGATGCAATAGACATAGATAAGTTGTTTAACAGCCGTTTAAGAAATGCTTTATTAGTTGGCTTATTTGTAGGTTTCTTATTTATAAGTAAATTTAATTATATAACATTAATTATTATATTTGCTATTATCTTTGGAATGTTTAAGTTGCCATATTTACAATTAAAAAGTTACTATAAATCACATTTGCATTTAATTGATACTCAACTACCATACTATTTAAAAAACTTGGAGATTCTAATTCAACATTACACAGTTCCAGTTGCTTTAGGAAAAAGTGTTGGAGATGCTCCTGAGATATTTAAAGATGGTTTAAGAGAATTAATTGAAAAGATTAATGCCGGAGATTCAACTATAACTCCATATATGGAATTTGCTAAAGAATATCCCGTAAGAGATTCAATGCGTATGATGAGACTTCTTTATAGATTAGGTCTTGGTAAACAAGAAAGAAAGCAAGAACAATTATTGACTTTCTCGAAAACAGTTTCATCTTTACAACAAAAAGCAAGAGAAGCAAGATATAAAAATAGACTTGATAAAATGGAAAGCAAAACAATGCGAATGCTAGTATGTACAGGAGCAGGTGTAATGATTCTTCTAGTTTTATCAATTCTACAACAATTTTCATAAGACACAGATGTGTCTTTTTTTGTTGCATTGGTCAAGTAAAAGTAGACAACTGTAAAAAAAATAGGGGGTATTGAATATAAGAATTCCAATATTAGTT
>CAKOPW010000027.1 GCA_934101115.1 uncultured Bacilli bacterium
CTCTCATAATTCTTAAACCAAAACCCCGAATAATTTAGCCTCTAGTTTGGAAGTGATAAGCATCTTCTTCTGCTTCTCGAGTTTGTATTATAGATACTTAATTTTCATTGTCAACAAACTCGACAAATGTCGACAAAATTAGAACCTAAAAAGTAAATTTCCCATAAAAAAAAGAAGATTACTCTTCTTCTTTACATGCTTCATCTAAACATTTAAACAATTCATTTACCTCTTCTTCAGTTTTTATTCTTGCTCCCGATGCAAACTTGTGACCGCCTCCATTAAAGTGTGAAGCTATTTCGTTTATCACGATGCCTCTACTACGGATATTGATTTTATACAAATCTAATTTTTCATCATATGATGAAAATGCCCAAACTTTTAGCTCTTTAATAAAATTTAAATCATTAACCATATTAGAAGCTGTACCAGCATCCACTTTAAATTCGTTAATTATATCATCAGTAATTTTAATATAACCAAACCCATTGCTCGTAATAGTCATATTATTTATTATGTATGATTCAAATTTTCTTTCACTTATCGGTCTTTCATATAAATTATTATATAAAGGCATAAGTTCAAATTTATAATCATTTAATAATTTTGAAGAAAGAAGAAGTGTTTTAGGAGTTGTATACGAAAGTAAAAAACGATCACTGTCAGAAACAATTCCCATAAACAACTTCTCAGCAATTTCTTTGTTCATTTTTAGCTTAGTATTATAAGCAAGTTCAGTAATTAATTGACAAGTACTTGAACTAGTTTCATCAACAAGTTCTAAATCACAAACAATTTCATCACACGGATGATGATCAATTTTAATCGTATACTTATAGCTTTCTTTAGTAGCTGAATCTACACGATCAAATTTTGGAACATCACATATTATTAAAAGAGCATTTTCTAAATTTTTTTCATCTATTTTATCAAGAGTTCCAAAATATTTAAATCTTGAAACTCCTGAACCAACAGCATAAACTTTCTTATTAGGAAAATTAAATTTAATCATATCTCTAAGTGCAATAGTTGATGCAATAGCATCTGGATCTGGTCCAACATGTCTTGCAATAACTATTTCATCATACTCTTTTATTTTTTTGACTATTTGTTTAAAAACACTGCTTGTCACATCAATCAATCCTAACTATTTTACTATTTCGTAAGTATCCATTGCTATCATTAATTCTTCGTTAGTTGGAATTACATATACTGGAATAGTAGAGTCATCAGCTGAAATAATACCAAATTTTCCTCTGAAGTTGTTCTTTTCTAAATCGATCTTTACACCTAAAGATTTGATTTTTTCCATTACATCAATTCTTGTTTGTATTGAATTTTCACCTAATCCAGCAGTAAATACAATAGCATCTGCTCCGTTAAGTAAATTATTGTACATAGCAATATAATTTGCAACTTTTTGAGTATACATATCTTGTGCTAGAATACAAGCTTCATCCCCTGCTTTAATTCCGTCTTCAACATCTCTTGAATCAGATTTTCCACAAATACCTTCAAGACCACTCTTCTTATTTAAAGCAGTCATAACTTCATCAATTGTCATTCTAGCTTCATCCATCATATATTGAACAACACTTGGATCAACATCTCCAGGGCGAGTTCCCATCATAATTCCAGTCATTGGAGAGAATCCCATTGAAGTATCTACTACTTTACCAGAATCAATTGCGCATAGGCTTGCACCTGATCCAATATGACATGAAATTACTTTTAAGTCAGATCTATTTAAATATTCACTTATACTTTTATTAATAAATTTGTGACTTGTTCCATGGAAACCATATTTTCTTACACCATAATTTTTATACCAATCCATTGGAACAGCATATAAATAATTCTTTGGTTCCATTGATTGATGGAATGAAGTATCAAATACAGCTACCATTGGAGTATTTGGAAATGCTTGTTTACTTGCTTCAATACAAGAAAGCATAGCAGGCATATGAAGTTTTGCAAGTTTTTCAAACTTTTTGCAAGTCGCAATTACCTCGTCATCTATTAATACACTATTCTTATATTTTTCTCCACCATGTACTAAACGATGTCCTATTCCATCAATTTCATCTAAAGATGAAACAACTCCTAATTCAACAATTTCTTTCTTTATTGCTTCCAAAGCAACTAAATGGTTTGGTAAATCCATATCTCTATGAAGTTTTTCACCATTCATTTTTAAATCATAGAAACTATTATCAATTCCTATTCTTTGAAAATAACCACTTATAAGTTCTTTTGCTTCAGGTAATTCAATAACAGAAAATTTCATTGAAGAACTTCCAGCATTAATTGTTAATATTTTCATAAATTCACACCTTTCACTAAAAATTATACCAAAAAAAAAGAGTATACTCTATCTTTTTTTTAACAATAAGTAATCTTTATCAAAAAATATTGAAAAATCACAGTTACTTACCTTTTTAATTAACTTTTTATTGGTTAAATCTTTGTCAAAAAGAGTGTTATACTCATTTTTTACGTTATCAAATTCTTGTCTTTCTTCTCTCATAATATCACCTAATAGTATTATGAGTATTTTTAACATCTTTTATTCACAAGTAAAACTCGTTCCAAGACTCATTTTAGCATTTTCATAATCATCAATCTTGCTTAATGACATTTCTAAATTGTTTAAATCAGTTTGAATGCTCGTAAAATCATAACTTTCAATATTATGATCAATCGTGACTGAAATAATAAAGTCAGCTGAGCCATTTTTAAGAGATGTAGTTACACCTTCAGAAACCAAATTATTGATATTATTAGCTGATATATAATCACTCAAATTAACTTCCCTTGCTGTAAACGTAACCGTTGTTTTTTCGATTTTATTGTCTCTAACAATATATTTATAGTTTAAAGTTCCTTTGTTTGTTTCCTTATTACAATTATGTACAACTACTTCATTATTAACAATCGGAGTAAAATCAGCATCCGGATCATTTTTCACAAGTAAATCTTGATTCATATAACCAAATACCCCAAATATAGCAAATACAATAATTGCAAATACCCAAGCAATTACTAATTTAACATTCATAATATCCCTCTATTCTTACATATATTTTAGCATATATTTACACTAACTTCCACAAAAAAAGAGAAGAAACCTTCTCTATAATAAATCGTTATGTTCTTTACTTATTTCATTAGTTACTTTAATAATTTCATGTTCCCTAACACATTTTTTTATCAATTCTTCATAATCAAAAGCATTTTCATATTCAGAAGCTAATGAAGCAACTGGATTTATTACTGGATGTTCCGGTACAAATATAGTACAACAATCTTCAAATGGAAGAATTGAAATATCATAAGTACCAATTCTTTTAGAAATATCAATTATTTCAAGTTTATCTAAACAAGCAACCGGTCTAATTACTGGCATACTAACAACTTCATTGATTGCTGCCATGCTTGTCAAAGTTTGACTTGCCACTTGACCAATAGATTCTCCATTGATTAATACTTTACAATTACTATTTTTGGCAATTCTTTCACTTATTCTATACATCATTCTTCTCATAATTGTAATTAAATATTCTCTTGGGCAATTTTTTAATATGCTTTCTTGAATTTCAGTGAAATTAACAACGTGCAATTTAACATATGAAGAATATTTAGATAATTCTGTTGCTAATTTAATAACTTTGTTTTTAGCTGCTTCACTTGTATGAGGAGGACTTTCAAAATATATACCTTCAATTCTAACTCCTCTTTTTAAAGCCAAATATCCAGCAACTGGTGAATCAATTCCACCACTTAACATTAAAAGACCTTTTCCTAAAGAACCAACTGGATATCCACCAATTCCTTTAATTCTATCAAAATAGATAAAAGCTCCATTTAAACGAATTTCAACATTAATAACAACCTCAGGGTTATGAACATCTACTTTAACATTTTCTAAAGTTTTTAATACAACTCCTCCAAGTATTCTAGATATTTCCATCGAATCAAGCGGATAATTCTTATTGCTTCTTTTGGTTTCAACTTTAAAAGTCTCAAACTTTTTATCTTTAATAATTTCAATCAAAGTATTTTTTATGTTTTCTATCTCTGTATTATCAAGTTCATAAGCAACAACAATTTCATGAATACCAAATACATGTTTTAGTTTATCAATAACATTATCAAAATTATCTTCACTAGTTCTAATAAACATTCTGCCTTTATCGTATGTTATGTTAGCATCAATATTCTTTAAAGAGACCTCTATATTATCTTTCAAAGTTTTTATAAAAAAATTAATATTATCTTTTTTAGTAGAAAGTTCTCCATATTTAATCAATAAAAGTTTTTCCATATCATCACCACTTAATAAAGTATAATATTTAATCAAAAAAAAATCAATTTTAAAAATTGATTTTTACCATGGCGTATCAATATCTACACTTGGAACCACTTTATTCGGATTTGTTATCCATGGTTTATCATCTTCTGCATTTGGAACAGTTATAACTATATCTGGAGTAGCACTCGGACTCTTAGTAACTTGAGTTGGAGTAGCTGTTTTAGTTACCCCCCGTTTTTGTATTTACATCTATTTCCTTCTTCTTCATCTTCATCCCAATAGCAACCCGAAGCGCTTTCACACATTGTTTGACTTTCGCGTCTGTTTTCACATTTTGCTTCAGTTGGTGTTGTTACTGATGATGGTGAAGTCAATAAACAACCATCTATACAACGGAAATAAGCACTTGAAGTTGAATCATATGCACTACATTTATCTGAGCATAAATCTGTTGTACTTCTATACTTACATCTATTACCTTCTTCTTCGTCTTCATCCCAATAACATGCATTATTTGGTGCGCTTTCACACATTGTTTGGCTTTCACGTCTATTTTCACATTTTGGATTTGCCCATTCAGTAGGAGTTGTAACTTCATCTTTTTTAATAGTTGAAGGATCACTTGGATTACAAGAGAATGGTTTTAAAACACATACCTCACATTTCATCGCATCCTCTGGAATAAAATTTTTTAAAACCGCGTCAACCAATGTTGGCACAAAAAATATACAAACTCCTATTATTACACGATAAGCTAAATTTTTTAATTGCTTATTTAAAGAATCCGTTGTTCCGCTTACTACAACATTATATAACTTCAAAGTTCCCCAAATAATTATTATTATAGGAACAAAAACTTTCAATAAAGTTAAAGCATACCCAATCATTCGTAATACTGATAAAACATTTTTAGTTTCGCAGAAGTTATCGCCAATGTGTTCATCATTACTATTAGAATTATTGCTACCAGCATTTGAACTTCCACTTTCACTACTATTACTAGAATTGCTACTACTAGGATATGCAGGGTTATCATTAGGTGTCAAAACAAGACTTTTTGCTCCACCACTTGCCTCATCCAATGAATTATAAAACATTTTCATTTTTGATGGACACGAATAAACATTCTTACTTTTTTGATCTGAATTTTGTCTAAAAATGTCAGTCAAATCAGCAGCATACAAAACAAGGCTGTATGACTTACCATTAACACTTATTAAATGTGAATAATTGCCAGAAACATATGACTGACAAGAAGAATCAATATTTTTTGAATCAGCTGCTGCACACACCAATTTGCTTCCATCCGACTTCATTTTGAAACTAGTATATAAAGTTACCTTATCTGTCCCATCACTACTAGATGCTGTTAAGGTATAAGGACAATCAGTTGTTACAGTTAAAGAGCTTGAAGCAGAACCTTTACTTCCGCTAAGTTTTCCTTCAGCAGTATATTTTGTAAACCCTGTACCACCCTTATCCGAAAAAGAGAAAGAATAAGTATTAAAATATGGACCCTCTTCAACATAAGAATTGATAACCGGACAGTCAGTATTTAAATCAGAACTAGACATTGATGTCTGAAAAGATTCAACAGTTAAAGAGTTTACACTAAATAAATTAGTTTTTTCAGAAAAATATGTATCACCCTTACGATAAAATATTGGAGTTTCTTTAAGTTTGTAAGCACTTGTTGAAGCCCAATCAGTTGAATCTTTTTTGTACAATATGTCTGAAGTTCCATCTGTATTAACGACAGCCTTTATATAAAAGAAACTCGTATCATCAAATTGCACGTCATACGAACAGCTATATTTTTCCTCCGCATATACACCAGCAGAAAAAGCTAACACACTTACAAATATTAATAATATATAAGAAAACATCTTTTTCATTAATCTCACCTAATTTCACATAAATTATATCAAATATATCTATATATAATCAATTATTTTGTCAACATCGTTTTTTAATATATCTATTATTTTCTCTTTATTTTCAAACAAATGCAACTTAGATTCATAGTATTCAAGTTTTTTTTCTACTTCAATCAAAGTTTTACTAACCGCGTTTTTAGTTACTTTATACTCCTCAGCAATCTCATCTTGAGTTAAATTATCAAAGTAATAACTTGTAAAATAAGCATTTTGAATATCAGTAAGTAAGCATCCATAATAATCAAACAAACAACTTAAATAAATTCCCTTTTCCATTACATCAAATCCTTAAATAAACCATAAATATAATCTTCAATATCAAAAGGTTTTAAATCATCCATTCCTTCACCCAATCCAATAAATTTAACTGGTAAAGAAACAGAATCTTTTATTGCTAAAACAATTCCACCTTTAGCTGTTCCATCAAGTTTAGTTAAAACAATTCCAGTAATATTAGTAATACTTTTAAAACTCTCAGCTTGACTTATTCCATTTTGACCAGTTGTAGCATCAATTACAAGCAAAGTCTCATGAGGTGCACCTTCAATATGTCTACCAATTACTTTATTTATTTTTTCAAGTTCATTCATCAAATTAACTTTATTTTGAAGTCTACCAGCTGTATCAATTAAAACAATATCAACATCTTCTTCTTTAGCTTTTAAAAGGCCATCAAATATTACACCAGCTGGATCAATATTTTCTTTTCCATAAAAACTTGCACCAGTTCTATCTGCCCAAAGCTTAAGTTGAGGTACTGCACCAGCTCTAAAAGTATCTCCAGCAATTAACATAACTTTTTTACCTTCACTGATGTATTTATGAGCAAGTTTCCCAATAGTTGTAGTTTTACCTACTCCATTTACACCAACCATAAGAATAACTGTTGGACCTGACTCATTATAATGAATTTTATCCGACAAAGATTCACCATTTACATATATCATAAATAATTCATCAACAATTACTTCATTTAAATATTTAGTATCAATAATATTTTCACTTTTAACTCTTTTTCTTAACAAATCCATAAATTTATCAACTGTATTTACACCGATATCAGCTTTAATTAAAATTCGTTCAAGTTCTTCATAATATTCTTCATTTACCTTCGTAAATTTTTTACCCAATAAAGACAGAGAAGAAACAAAACTCTCTCTTGTTTTTTCTAAACCTTTATCATACTTTTCTTGAACTATTTCTTCTTTTAGATCTTCTTTTTTGCTAAATTTATCTTTTAGTTTACTAAATAATCCCATACTTCCTAACCTCCTAACACTTTTCTATAATAATCTTTTGATATTAAAAGTTTACTCATTTGAAATTTAGTTTTAACTATTTCATTTATTTTATCAACATATCCATCTTCAATATCACTGGTAAAAGCCTCAAACTTTTTATCAGGATAATTATATCTACCTTTAGAAGTTATCCATGATTTATTATTAAATATCACTAAATCATCACTTTCACTGAATATATCTCTTCCAATTAAAAGTCTTGAATCATAACTTACTCCAAACATATTTAAAAGTGTTGGTAGTAAATCTAAACTTGATGTATATTTATCAACTTCAATATCTTGATACTCAGGGTTATATATAATCAAATTATTTTTATATAAATCAAAATTATCATCTTTCATCCAATCAACATAACTTCTGATATCATCATTTGAAAGTCCATAAGGATAGTGATCTGCTGATATTACAATAACTGTGTCATCTAGCAATCCATCACGTTCCAAATCTGACATAAGAATTTCTAGTGATTTATCAAATTCAATTTGAGATGCAATATAAGCTTTAATACTATTATTAGCTTTTACATCTTTTACTAAATCTTTATTTTTTAAAGACATTGCATTTCCACCCGAAAAATTATACTCCAAGTGACCTGATATACTCATATAATAAGCTACAAATCTTTCATCTTTAGAATAAATTCCATAACTTGAATTCACAACATCAATATCACTTGTTGGCCATGAATCTTTAATTCCGCTTAAAGCATATTTATATCCCTTTTTATATCTATCATATCCATAATATGTGTATCCTAAATTAGGTATTGTCTTATCACGATTATAATAAGTATAAGTCCAACCATGAAATGCATATCTATTATACCCATAGTTTGCCATCATTAATCCCATATTATAAGGAAGATATACATCTTCAGTTGATTTCATTGAGCAAGTGGAAACTCCAGGAAGAATAGATAATTGATTAATAAATTCTCCATCTGATGTTGAACAATTATAAATCGGTTGATAATAATTATTAAATTTAAAACCGTGATTTACAAGTTTATATAAAGTTGGTGTTAAGTTTTCATCTACTGCTATTGGATAAAAGCCTTCAGCAACAATAAATATCAAATTTTTACCAGCAAATATTCCTGTATACTTGTTTTTATTGCTTGGTTCACTGTTTTCAAAATAAGTATGCATGCTTTTTACAGTTTCATCTGTTTCGTTTTCCTTTAAAGCTGTAAAATCAATATCAGTAATATTATAATCTGTTCCTTCTTCTTTAGTATATTCTCTTTTTACTACTTCTATATTTTCAACAAAATTAGCATTAGTTTTAATTGCATCACTAATTATAGCTGTATTTACTCCAAAAGCATTTGTTGTTTCAAGTAAATCATTAGTTTTAAATAAAAGATTGCTTGCATCTAACGTATTGATTTTTAAAGATAAAGATGTAATACATAATGATAAAAATGAAAATAATAACAAAAATGAATATTTATAATCAACTTTATTATGCTTTATAAAATGTTTTTTTTCTAAAATCATTAAAGCAATAAATGAAATAAAATAAATCAATATCACCAAAATATTTTTCCATACATGAATAAGTATTGAAGAAAAGAATTCCATTACTTGTCCACCATATGAAAGAGCACTTAAACCACAAATGGTTTTATAAAAGGAAAAATAAACAGTTTCAGCAGTAAACACAAAGAGCAAAATACCCCAAACAATAATGCTGATTACTTTATTCACCTTTGTATTTTTAAATAAACTCAAAATCACAGATAAAATCAAAGATATTGGTAAAGTAAATAATATAGTATAAAAAATATTATATATATTTGGAGACATTAAAAACATCTTGAATGTAAGTTCAAGAACAATTAAATAAATAAAATTAACAATCCACATTTTTTTATAATTATACATATATATACACATCCATAATCCATATTATAAACTAAATAGTATCAAATTAAAATAATTATTCACAGTCTTTTCCACTTAAAGTTGCATCATATCCTGTTGTAACTAAATACCCATTTTCTTCAGTTACTGATAAAGTAAGATTTAAATTACATTCAACTTTTGGAGAAGAATCATCAAGTTTCGATTTTTGATATTTTTCACATAATTTAGAAGTACATGCATCATCATAATATCCTTCATCAATTAACGTAGTCAATGAAACAGTTATTCCTGAATTAGCAGCAGCATATTTTTTAAATTCATAACCACTATAACCATTATAACTTTTTATACCATTATCTAAATCAGTAATATACATTTTTCCAGCATCTTTTATTGTATTTTTTTCATAATCACTTAATATATCTCTTGATTTATAAAAAGCACTTAAAAGATTAGGAACAACAAATACAATTACTACTCCCAAAATACTGATTACAGCCAATACTTCAACTAATGTAAAACCATTCTTTTTCATAAAATACCTTCCTATTCTTCTTCGTTATCACTTTTGCTATATAGACAGCCACAGTAGTTTTGACGATATAGATCAAACTCTTTTGAAAGTTCAATACTCCTTTTATATCCTTCGCGTTTTTTAAAGTCAGCAACTAAGAACTTAACTCCAACTTTTTCTCCTATTTCAATTCCTAGTTTATTAATAAGTTCACTGTTTTTATGAGGAGAAACAGTTAAGGTAGTTGTAAAATAATCAAAGCCGTTTTCTTTAGCACGTTTTGCTGTTTCTTTAAGTCTTAAACTGAAACATACAGTACATCTTTTTCCACCTTCAGGTTCATCTTTTAACTCTTTGGTTAATAATCTAAAAGTTTCATTATCATAATCACAATCCATATATTTGATATTTAATCTTTTAAGAACACTTTTTTGAGTTTCTTTTCTTTTATTGTACTCTTCAATTGGTTCAATATTCGGATTATAATATAAAACAGTTATATCAAAATAATCCTTAAGTCGTTCAATACAAGCAGTTGAACAAGGACCACAACAACTATGCATAAGAATTGTTTTTTTACCATCTAATTTGCTTATTTCTTCCATCATTAAAGCATCATAATTAATCTTCATTATTCATCACCAAACTTCTTAAATGAATGTCTCGTTTCATCACCATCTAAATATAAAGTCCCTTTATCTTTTAACTTTTCAGTTGCAATAATATCCAAATAAGAATCAAGTAGATTAACTTTAAGTAAGGTTATATACACAAGATTTTTATCAGTCATAGAAAGCAAGAATCTTTTATCATCAATAACTTGATTTTTACTATTATAAGAAGGTGCATACTCAATTTCATTTACCATCAATCTAACTCCTTCTTTTACAGTTGCAAACTTAGAAGCAAAACTTGTACGTATCTCTTCAGTTGTGCTATTTAAAAGAACAGGAAGTCCTAAATATTTTCCATCATTTGGAATCATTTTACCATTAGATAAACAAACTTCATCAGTACTTTTATTAATAAATACCGGTATATTTTCTTCGACTTTGATATAGATTGTAAAATCAAAGCCATGTTTTAATGTAACTTTATTAATCAAAGGATTTTCTTTTAAAAGTTTATTAACTTTTTTATTTGTAATAGACACGTATGAAGGATAATCATCTAAGTTAGCACCTCTTAAAATATCCATATCACTTACATATCTATTTCCACTTATTTCAATATGTCTAATAGGTTCTTTATACAAATAAATTATAAAACAAACAAGAATATATAAAACTAAAACAACTACAAGCAATCTTGCAAAATTAATACGTTTTTTCTTAACAATTTTAGTTTTTACATTCTCGCTCATTTTTATCCTCCTATATCATTTTCTTAATTTCATTATAAATTATTGTAGATGAATTATCTAAACTTATCTTGCTTAAATTATTTTTTATTTCTCTAACCTTTTTAGTATCATTTAATAATTCATCAATGTTTTTACTTAAAATATCCGCAGTTAAATCTTTTTCTTCAATCATAAGTCCCGCATTACATGAAACAATGCTTAAAGCATTATAGTATTGATGATTATTTGCAACATATGGACTTGGAATAAGTATTGCCGGTATTCTCAACGCTTCAATTTCAGCAACACTTGAAGCTCCAGCGCGAGAAACAATTACATCAATATCTTTCATAAGAGCGCTTAAATTTTCAACATAAGGAACTACATAAACATTATCAGAAAACTTGTTTTCCAAAAACTTTTCATAAGAACTTTTTCCAGTTATATATAATACTTCATAGTTTTTATCTTTAACACTTTTTAAGTAGTCTATCATCTTACTATTTATGGATGATGATCCAAGAGAACCATTAAATATTAAAACACTTTTTTTACCAGCATGTAATCCATATTTTGTTTTACTTATTTTTTCAGACTTTATAGCATTTTCTGAAACTGGGTTACCAGTAAATACTACTTTAGATTCATCAAAATATTTGGCTGAATCTTTAAAACTAACTCCTATTTTATCCACTTTTTTAGCTAAAGCTCGATTAGATTTACCAGGTATGCTATTTTGTTCATGAATAAATGTTTTAACACCCATTTTTTTAGCAGCAACAATTACTGGGTAAGTAACGTATCCGCCTACTCCAATAACAATATCTGGTTTAAATTCTTTAATTATTGATACACATTTTTTAATAGCTTTTTGTATTAGAAAAACATTTTTAACATTTCTTCCCATAAGCTTTAAACTAGTTGATAACCCATATATTTCAATACCAACATATTTTATACCCAATGGTGGGATAATATCTTTTTCCATTCTGTTATGAGTTCCAATATAAATAAACTCAGATTTAGGTTCCATTTCTTTAATTTTATTAATAATCGCGATTGCTGGATAAATATGTCCGCCAGTTCCACCAGCAGTAATGATAACACGCATAATTCCACCTCATTACTATTATATAATATATTTGACATTTATTTAACCACAAACAAGAAAAAGTGTAAAAGCATTTACAAAAAAAGCCACAAATACTTAACATATTTATGACTAATAAAAAAACATTATTAAGGCAAATTATTATTCTACTACATATGGATTGGTACTTGTTCCATCTCCATCAGGATTTACAAGCGTACTATTTCTAAGCGAAATTACTGGACGAATGCCATAAGCAATATCTACAAGATTAAAACCGACAGCGCCACCGCTAGCCACATATCCAATATTGACATTACCATAAGTATTAAAAAAAATAGGAGACATAGTCCAATAATAATTATTTGTAAATAAATAATTATAAGTGTCCAAATAGTCATTCATATTAGAATAGTATGTATTAAATCCAGCAAACACAGCTTCGTCTAATGTTATTAAGCCAACTGGATATGTTAAAGCACCATTTCCAGTTTTACTATCAACTGTAAATTTATCATTTTCATTAATACAAACTAAACTTGGACTTGGATTATTTGAGTAATATGATGCTCGGTGTGCTGCTCCATAAAAAGTTACATTTGTTCCATATCCTAAATCTCCATAGGATGAAAGCAAATTGTCTCCTATTGTGTTGGCATCATATGCTCTTGTACTTCGATCATTACAAAATACTGTATCTTCTAATTTTGATGATGTTGTTTCATCAAAATTTTGACTATACCAATTATCTATATATTTCTTTATCGTTGATTCATTAATATTGGCATGTGTCGCTTCATAACTTGAACTACCAGCTGTTCCGTACATGTATCCTACATATGCATTATCATTATAGCTTTCATTAAAAGCACTTGTTCCTATTTGAGTCGCTTCTCCTATTTGATTTTCACATTTTTCATCCGTTGGTGTCCCATTGTATATTATTTTTATTCCACCAGTTTCCGTTGTTCTTATTATCTTCCAACACATATTATTGAATATTATATTGTTATTTACTTTATCTGCATCTCCTCTGAAATAGTATACTGGTACATTTCCTTCAGTCGCAGTAGTCATATATATTCCATTTGTTCCACTTACTCCTGATCTTACCTTATAATCTATTACAGTTTTTGTATCTGCATTTTCTTTTATTAAGTTATATAAATTTGTTTTTCCTACAGCAATTTCAGTTCTCTCTACTGCATTAAATTCTAATTTACATACATATTCTTCACTTACTTCTTCAGTTGATGTTTTATCTAAGCTAATAGTTAATGTTCCATTTATTGAACTTTTTGCTTTAACTACTGTTGCATCATTTTCTAGTTTGCTTTTTATACTTGTATATTTTGCTGTTGTTCCATCTTTTGGTACACACGTTACACTTATTTCTGCATCATAATTACTTGAGTTATTTGTTACTTCATATGTTAGTACTGATGTTTGATTAAGTGTTTTTAGTTCACTTGTTTCAAAATTAATTATCTTCTTTGTATCATCTACTATAGAACTATATACATCTTTTCCAT
>CAKOPW010000028.1 GCA_934101115.1 uncultured Bacilli bacterium
GATAGTGTAGCAGATTTGCATTTTTTCTGTATTTTTGCTATAATCTTATTCGTGTGGTGCATTATGCTAGTCATTACACTATTTGAAGGTAGGGCTAAAAATCTACCAATTGTACAAATGAGACTTCATGTATTTGCTTCTTCTGCCCAAGTTGGGGTGAATATATGATTTAAAATCTAAGGAAACTTCATAATGGCATATGAAAACCTTCCTTTTATTGCCTCACTTATACAAATAATGATTAACGTACATGATGTGAGTGATTACTAGGGATATTATTTGAAATAGTAATTGCAAAAGCATATAAGGATAGTCACTTATGTTAGGGAAAACCTCTAGCGTGTATATATTGTAGGTATTAAAGTGCGGACTAAGTGGTAATCGAGTAGTTAGACCGGCAACGCCTAGCTGCTTCATTTAAAACGAAAGTGCTTTAGGGTAACCGAAAGTATGAAAGTAGAGAAATTCAACTCGACCAAAGCCGTAAAATTGATCTATGATATACCATACAACTATACTTTAATTTTTGGGGAAAACCGGATTAAAGTTTTTTTTGCAATTTTTTTGATATAATTAGGATAGGTGATAATATGGAAAAGAAATGGATTATTAAAGTTTTTATTTTAACATTTGTTTTATCTGTTTGTTTTAGTTCAATTACTAATGTATTAACGGCTTCATTAAATGATGTGTTTTTAATAATTATTTTATTGTTAGTAATTGGAATTGGTATTTTATTTGATATAATTGGTACTTCAACTATGAGTGCTAATGAAGCATCTTTTCATGCAATTGCAAGTAAGAAAATAAGTGGTGCAAGAGAAGCAATCAATATGCTTAAAAACAAGAATAAGATATCGAGTATATGTAATGATATTGTTGGAGATGTTTGTGGAATTATTTCTGGTGGTTTAGGTGCTGTAATAGCTATATCATTATCCACAAATACTGGACTTAACAGTGTCGTTGTATCAGTTTTAGTTTCAGCATTTATTTCATCATTAACTGTTGGTGGAAAAGCAATATTTAAGAGTATTTCCATTAAAAATGCCGATAGTATTATTTTCGGAGTTGGAAAAGTAAAACATTTTTTGAGGTTAAAATAATATGAAAAAAGTTTTTTATCTATTTGTTTTTCTTTTCTTTGTTGATTTTATTATGATTATAACTGGATTTAGTAGTAGCTTCGATAATGCTATATCGTTATTCTTTTCAGTACATAATAATGTGATTTTTACAAATATTTTTAAAGCTATATCGTTTATCTGTAGTCCAAAATTTATGATTGTTTTAAATATCTTATTGTTTATTTTTATAATTATAAAGAAGAAATATAAATTATCGATTATTGTTTTATCAAGTATTTCAAGTGTAATATTTAATAATTTGGTCAAAATAATTGTTAGAAGAGAAAAACCTGATTATTTAAGAATGGTTGTGGAAAAATCATATTCTTTTCCTTCTGGACATGCAATGATATCAGTTTTGTTTTTTGGAAGTATTATTTATTTAGTTAATAAATATAATGTAAAACATAAAAAGTTAATAACTTTTAGTTTATCAACATTTATATTGCTGGTTGGAATATCTAGAATATATTTGGGAGTACATTATTTAACTGATGTTGTTGGGGGATATCTTTTAGGATTAGTTGTCTTATTTTTAATTATTCATATATTAGAAAGGAAAAAGTTAGTATGAAAGCACTTATAACGGGAGCTTCTAGTGGAATAGGTAAAGACATTGCTTGTATATTAAGTGATCTTGGATATGATCTAATAGTCGTTGCTAGGAGAAAAACTATTTTAAATGAGTTAAAAAAGAAAGTTAAAACGAATGTTTTAGTTATACCATTAGATTTATCAGATGAGGATAATCTTGAAACATTGTGGAATGAAGTTAAAGATGAAGACATCGATATTTTAGTTAACAATGCTGGATTTGGTTTGTTTGGTGAATTTGATAAAACAGATTTGGATACAGAATTTAAAATGATAGATGTTAATATTAAAGCAGTCCACTATTTAACTAAGAAGTTTTTAATTAAGTTTAAAGAGAAAGATTCTGGACATATTTTAAATGTTGCATCTTCTGCAGGATTTATGGCTGGTCCAAAGTTAAGCACATATTATGCAACTAAAAATTATGTATTAAGACTTACAGAGGCTATATATGAAGAATTGAAAGTTGATAAAAGTAATGTAAAAATATCTTGTTTATGTCCAGGTCCAGTTGATACTGAATTTAATAAAGTTGCTCATGGTGAGTTTCATACATCATCTTTATCAAGTGAATATGTTGCTAAGTATGCTGTTAAAGAAATGTTTAAGAATAAACTGTATATTATTCCATCATTTAAAATGAAAGCAGCGGTTTTTCTAACGAGGTTTGCTCCAAGAAAAATACTTCTTAAAATCACTTATAAAATTCAAGATAGAAAGAGTCGTGTTTAACGACTTTTTTATATGTAAAGTGTCTTTTTTAAAACGTTTAAATTAACGATGTTGTGCTATAATTTATTATAGGAGGGAACGTCATGAAATGTGTTAAGATAGTTGGTCCAAGAAAGCTTGAAAGAGCTGAAATGGAATATCCAGAAAAAAAAGATAAAAGAGTGATTATAGATGTAGTAAAGGCAGGAATTTGTGGATCTGATATTCATAATTTTGAATCAGGTGAACCAGTTGGTTTAGTAATGGGACATGAATTTGCTGGAGTTGTAGTCGATCCAGGATCAAGAAACGATTTAAAAGTAGGAGATCATGTTACGGCTTTACCAATATCACCATGCAGAAAATGTTTTGCATGTAAATCCGGTAATCCTCAATATTGTGCACATACTTGGGAGGATGCTTTAGGACTTGCACTTACTAATCCAGGAGCTTATTCTGAAAGAATCAGTGTTGATGCATCTTTAGTTGTAAAAATGCCAGAAAATGTCTCTTTTGAAGAAGGTGCAATGGTTGAACCTACAGCAGTTGGATTACATGCTATTCATTTAGCTGATATCAAAGTTGGTGATAAAGTTCTTGTAATTGGTGGTGGAATCATCGGTTTAGTAAGTGCCATGTTTGCTAAAATGGAAGGTGCAAGTTATGTTGTTGTTTCTGAAACTAATAAAGAACGTGGAAAGAAAGCAGTTGATTTGAAAGTTGCTGATGAATACTTAGACGCGACTGATGATTTTGTAAATAAATGTTTTAGCAAAACTGGTGATGGTTTTGATATAGTTATTGATTGTTGTGGAAATGATCCAGCAGTTACAAGTGCAATTATGGTTACGCGAGCTGGAGGAACAATTGTCTTAGTTGGTGTTTCAACAAAACCTATAACTATTCCAACAGTTGTAAGCGTATTGCATGAACAAACTATTAAGGGAGCAATTGCTTATACTGAAGAGGAATTTAAAACGTGTTTGGCTTTGATTGCTAATAAGAGAATTGATGTTTTAAAATTTGTTGATAAAGTGGTATCTTTAGACAAAGTTCAAGAAGCTTTTGAAGAGCTTACTAGCGGTGTAAGTCCTTCTGTTAAAATATTAATTGATCCAAAAAAATAAGAGCTTTTGCTCTTATTTTTGTTATTTATTGTTTTTTATTTTATTAACTGTTTCTACAAAATTTTCTTTTCCAAAAGCATTTAGTACTTCAATTGGAACAGCGAAAATTATTGTATTTGATTGATCTGATGAAACATCATTAATAGTTGCAAGAGTTCTTAAATGAAGTGCTCCAGGACTTGAAGCCATAATATTTGCAGCTTCAGCTAGATTTTCAGCAGCTTCTTTTTCACCAGTTGATTTAGTTATAACAGCTTGTTTTTCTCTTTCAGCTTCAGCAACTTTAGCAATTACTCTTTGCATTTCTTCTGGAAGTTTAACATCTTTAAGTTCAACATTTTCAACTTTAATTCCCCAAGGGTCAGTAGCTTCATCAATAATGTTGCATATTTCTTCAGATATTTTATCTCTTTCAACTAGAAGTTCATCTAATGAAACAGCACCAACTACATTACGCATAGTTGTTTGAGCAAGTTGAGATACAGCATATTGAAATCTTTCAACAGCTATGATTGCTTTAGCAGCATCAAATACTTTGTAATAAATTACTGCATTAATTCTAATTGAAACATTATCTTTAGTAATTGCATCTTGTTCAGGAACATCAACAGCCTTTGTTCTAATATCAACTTTACTTATTGAATTTACAATAGGTAAAACAATATTCCAACCAGGTTTAAGTATTTTCTTAAATTTACCACAGGTAAATAATATACCTCTTTCATATTCATTGATTTGCTTGATTGAACATAATAAAATAATTCCAATAAAAACGATTAAAATAATAAATAAATCCATATAACTCCTCCTAATCTAATTGTATAACTTATGTGTCAAAAATACAACAAACATTGACTTTTAATTTTTAGTATTTTAATATGGAATTGGAGGTTGATATTTGTGAAAAAAGTATCTATTTATAACTTTATTTGTAGTTTTATTATATTTATTTTAGGAGTTATTTATTTATCATTTCCTACGTATTATGGACTTGAAGCTATGAGTGAAATAGAAACTGGAAATTTGTTTTTAAGTTTTACAATTATATATTCTTTACTTAATTTAACTATGTTTTTTATAAATCATGAAAGATATAATTTAAAGATAAGTGTATTTACTGCGGTTACAGGTCTTGTTACTTTTATTTTAACTAGATATATTCATTCATTTTTAGTAACACCAGTAAGCTTAATGGTGCTATTGTTTTTTATTTCATCAATTAAAATGATTGATATATTTTATTTAAAGGAAAACAAACAAAACTATTATATGAAAGTTATTTTATTTGTTATTTTAGATTTCTTTGGTATAATACTAGCGTTTAATATGTTAAACGACTTTGTGCTACAAACTATAATGTTAGGCTTTTTTGTTAGCTTAATTGGAGCAATTGATTTTATTGATTGTAGTTGGGAATATTTATTAAAGAATGAATATATAAAGGTGATGAAATGAAAGTAGTTAATGATTTTTTTGATTATGAAATTTTGGATATGAAGGATGGGCAAAAACTTGAACGTTGGGGTAATGTTATATTATCAAGACCTGATCCTCAAATCATATGGAAAAGTGATGTTGATAAATCTAAATGGAGTAATATTGATGCTAAATATGATAGAAGCAATACTGGCGGAGGAATGTGGCATATTTATAACAAAAGTATTCCAACTTCTTGGCAAATTTCATATAAAGATATGACTTTTAATTTAAAATTAATGGGATTTAAACATACAGGTTTATTTCCGGAACAAGCATATAATTGGAACATTTTAAGAGATAAAATAAAGAATGCTAAAAGAGAGGTAAGTGTTCTTAACTTATTTGCTTATACTGGTGGAGCAAGTGTTGCTGCTTTAAGTGCTGGAGCAAGTGTTGTTCACGTTGATTCTTCTAGAGGGATGGTTGATTGGGCAAAAGAGAATGTTAAGTCTTCTGGTTTAGAAGAAAGACCAATTAGATTTATTGTAAATGATGTTAAAAAGTTTGTTGAGAGAGAAATAAGAAGAGGACATAAATATGATATTATAATTATGGATCCTCCATCATTTGGAAGAGGAGCCAATAAAGAAGTTTGGAATATTGAAACTGATCTTTTTGATTTAGTTAGTAACTGTACGGAGCTTTTAAGTGATGATCCTATAATGTTTTTAATAAATTCATATACAACTGGTCTTTCAATGAGTGTTTTAAAAGATGTTCTTAATTTAACTGTTAATAAGAAAGTTAAAGGATTTATTGATATTGATGAAGTTGGTATAAATATGACTAATAGTGAGCTTGTTTTACCTTGTGGAATTTACGCTAGATGGGAAAAAGAAAAGACGGAGAATTAATTTTCTTCGTCTTTATTATATATTGAAGTATCATCAGTTAATGAATCATTGGTATTAAATATTCCTTCTAAAGTGGAATCAATATCATCTAATTCATTAGGAACTTCTTCAAAAGTAAACTCTTCATTATCTTCTTTAGTTTTGATGTTCTCTTCAGGTTCTGAAAGAATAAATTCTTCATCATTAAATTCTTCTTTTGGCGCTTCATCATTTTTATTTTCTTCAGTTGAAGATTCATCTTCGTCTTTTTTAGTTTCTTCACTTAAATCTTCTAAATTTGTTTCTTCGTCTGAGTTTGAATCATCTGTTGGTTCTTCATTTGCGTTTGTTTCTGTGTCTATTTCATTTTCTTCAATGTTCATATCATCTAAGTCAACTAGAGGTTCTTCTTCTTTAGCGCTTTCAATTATAGCATCAGCATCATCAAAATATGAGCATAAGTTATCTTTATTTTCATTTGAATAATCAATTATTTCATTTAAAGATCTACGATAATATTCCTCAGCATCACATATTCTTACATAACAACTTTCTAAAGCATTTTTTTCTTGAGTTAATACAACTAGAGATTCTTTTACTTTTTCAGCCTTTTCTACTAATTCGTTCATAGATGCTTTATCTTTAATTATTTTTCTTTTTCTTTCTTCAATTTTTAAAGAAATTTCTTTGTTAGCTGCAATTAGGATATTAGCAAGTTCATCATCTTTAAAACGTTCTACTAATTTTTTATAATCCTCTGAAAAACCAACTATATCAGCATTCATCTTTTCTACTTTTTCTTTTGCTTCAAAGAAATCCTTTTTATATTTTTTTACTTTTGCTAACTCAGAATTTATTTGTTTATCATTGGCTTTTAATTTTTTTTCATATTCTTTCTTTATTGTTGCTAAATTATCAATTACTTCTTGTAATCTTAAATTAGTTTCACTCACTAAATTATCCATTATATTACCTCTCTATTCTCACTTTGAATTATATCAAAGCAAATATCTTTTGTAAATATTTTTTCTTTTATTATGAATTTTTATATTGACAAAAGTATGCTCTTAATTTATACTTAAGTTACTTAGTAGGGTAGTGAACTAAGTTTTAGATGTTTGTAATTATTTATCCAAACAGTAATTACATATTATTCTTTTAATTGTATGTTTTACGTTGAATGAGATTTATAAAATCTATTCGTAAAAGGTCGTAAGACACTACACGATTTTTACTTAGTTAAGATTGATTATTAGGACGGGATGTTTTAATAAGTTAAATCCTTTTTACCCAGGATGTCAATAGGGATCTTATCTATACTAAGTGTGTACGTACATTGAGAAAGAAAACTCATTTATTAGATAAGCAAATTTTGATCGTGAACTGACATTTACAGTTGAAATTTGATCTTCAAACTAGGAAACATATAGTTGTCAGCTGTATGTTTTTTTTTGTGATTTATGATATTGCATATAAAATTCGTTTTTGATATACTTTATATAGAATAGGATGGGTTTAAATTATGAGAAATAAATATGTGATGTGTATTTTTTCTCTTTTAAGTTTTTTTCTATTTTCTACATTTGTTTTAGCTGAAGAAGATACTACGTGTAATTATAATTCTCGTGCATATTTAAATAAGCTTGCAAGCAATGTCAAAGTTTCATATGATTTGAAATATGAAGATGATAATTCAGTTTCATTTGATATTTCTATATATAACATAGTAGATGATATTTACGTATCATATAGGACTAATGAAGATACTGATACAAAGGTTTTTGCAAGTATGACGAATGATGGAACTTATACATTTAATGTTAAGGATACAAATAATATTATTACTTATACTTTTGTTGTTAGAAGCTTAAAGTTTGGATGTATAAATGATATTAGAACGTTAACATTAGTTAAACCAAAGAAAAATTCTTTTAGTGATTTAGATATATGCAAATATGAAGAATTGGAAGACTATTATTATTGTCAAAAGTGGATTACTAGGGATCTTGAAGGAACTGATGAAGAAATTGAAAAAAGAATCAAAGCCAAAAGAGAAAGCTTAAGAAAATCTACAACAACAAGATGTATTGAATGCGAAAAAGAAGAAGCACAACAAAAAGCTAAAAATGAATATGAAAAAAGAAAAATGATATTGATAACTATATTGTCAGGTGGTATTGCATTAGATACTATAGCTATTATATTTATGATAATAAGAATTAGGAGGTATAGCATATGAAAAAGCATAAAGAACGTAAACCTTTTAAAAGAGAATATATTCCAGTTATTATAGCTGTAATTGTCCTAATTGGACTTATAACTGGTCTTGTATTTGTTATTTTAGATAAAAAAGAAGACTTTGATATAAAAATTGACGAAGAAATAAAAAGTTCTGAAAATTTAAAAATTGATACTTCAGGAACTAAATGTAATAATGAAGAATCTAAAAAGGTAAAAGATGCAGCTCAAAAAGTAGAGATTGGTTACACTATAAAGAAAATGTTCATTGGTACTTCCATAGATGTTGATGACCCTGATATGCCTGAAACTGAAGATTATGATTATGGATTTGAGATTGCTATAAAAAATATCACAGAGGATGTTTATGTGGTAGTGAAGAATGATTACTCTGATGATGTATTTACTTATCATTATGCTGATACTGAAAATGGTATAAAAACTTTTGAAAGTGTAGCAACTGAAGAAGCGGTTACTTTCACGTTTGAAGTAAAAAGTGAAAATGAAAATTGTAAAGATGAAGATTATAGAAAAATTTCATTAACAACACCAATATATAACTATTACTATGGATATCAATTCTGTAGTGATAATCCTGAAAATAAAGTTTGTAAAATGTTCGTAACTGAGAAAATATCTTCAAAGGATTTTTCACTTGCAGTTGATGCTAAGAAAAACGAAAGTCAAAAGTCTGATGAAAACAGTAAAAATAATGCTGTTACAACTTTTGTAAAAGATAATAAGTATTTGTTTATTATTGGTGGAATAGTAATTGTAATAATTGGGGTTGCTACTATTTGTGTAAAGATAAAAAAGAGAAGAGGTAGTAAACTATGAAAAGTAAAAAAACATTGCTATTTATTTTACTAATCATTTTAAGCTTTGGAACATGTTCTGTTAAAGCAGCAGATAGGGTTGATAGAAAACCAGGAGCAACTGTAAGAGTTAGAAGAGAACTTAATGACACTGGTATATATATAGGAACTTCTAGAACACAAATGCCATTAAACGTATTTGATGTTGGTTTTAATGGACAAACATATTTTGGATATTGTCTTGATTATTCATATAAGGCTTCTATTACATATTCATATACTTGTTCTCCAGATACTAGTCGTGCTGCGGCAGCATTACAATATGCATATGAACATCGTACCGGCAATAACTTATTAGATGCTTTAACAATGCGTTTCATAGCTATACGTTTGGATAAATCTAAAAGATATGATGGACATGGAAATGCTGAAAATGTTCTAGTATGGTTAACTCTTAGAATGAATCCGGATCCAGAATTACATGCTCAATATCCTCCTTCAACAAGCCTTACTGGAGATGAAGAGCTTTTGAATCAAGCATATGAAAAATCTCAAGAAGCTATTGATGGATCATCAGCAGCCAGTTCACTTGATACTTCAGCAAACAGTTTAACATTTACAAATAAAAGAGTTAATGGTAAGGAAGTTACTTATACGGTTAAATCTAGTAATCCAATAGATAAATCCCAAATTGCTTTTACTTGTACTGGCTGTAATATAAAAAATAATATTCAAGATACATGGAATGGCACTGAAGGAACTTTAATTATTGAAGATACTGGTGATGATTGTTCTTTTGAGATTAATGCTTATTATCCAGGAGCTGGTGCTTATACTTGTACAACATATGGTGATGATACTCAACAAATTGAAATATTTATTGGACCAAATGGAGCTTCAGGTGCAATTGATACTAGTGGCTCTCCTACTCAAAAGTATGAGGATACAATAAATGAAGGAACATATTTTCAAAATGTGTGTGGATCAACTAGTTGTGCTCCTATTCCAGATGATGAAGTAGAAGTTAATAATTGTTGTGAGGATAGCACTACTTCAAAAGTAAGTGAACCTATATTAAATGATTTGTTTTGTAAAGATGAAGATTTAAAGGTTGATTATTATAAATTAAAATCGGGTGTTAGTGAGTATCTTCAAACAAATACAGATTTGGATTCTAATTATTGCAAAATGTATTGTACTGAAAGAACTGAAGTTGATATTCCTGGAGCTTTGACAGCAACCAATGGAAAATACTTCCAATTAGCTCAAAATCCTGTATCGGGAACTTATGCTCCTCATACTCAATCTACAAAGAGATGTAGAATAAGAGTTGAATACAACAAATGGTTATCAGATTATAGAAGCCAAGTTGATGCTTCAGTTGATGCTTATAATGAATATCAAAAAAATAAAGCTTATGAAGCATCATATAGAAAAGCTGCAGCTGAAGAAAACGATGAACATAAAGTAAAAGTAACTTTTAAAGTAACATGTAAAAGAGATTATTCTTGTGATTCTTATGCACGAGATAGTTATGGTAATTTAACAAATGAGTGTATAGGAAATGAGGTTTTAGCTGACACTAAGATAAGTGAAGAGATTAGTTATGAATATTATGATCATCGCTTTACTCCATATATATACTCTCGAGTTAAAAGTGTTCATGGTACTTCTAGTGAAAATATTGCATCAAGCGGATCTTTTAGAACTAATATTACTAATACAAAGAGGATTATAACTTCTCTTGATAGTATTGGAAGTGCTATAAGTGGTTTTACAGATAAG
Organism: uncultured Bacilli bacterium; assembly: GCA_934101115.1. Lineage (GTDB taxonomy): Bacteria > Bacillota_I > Bacilli_A > RF39 > UBA660 > CAG-582. Next base: position 10,710 of record CAKOPW010000028.1, read on the forward strand.
TACCCGGGATATAATTGTAGTTACACAGCTGATGAATATGATGCTGTTAAAGATGCTCAATCCACTATAGATGATGATTCAAAATCTGACTCTGAAAAAAATGCAGCTAGAGCAGCTCTTAACTTGTATATGGATGATGTAAGTGCTAAGGCTGAAAGTTATAAGAGTGCAGCTGATGCTAATAATAATAGTTATAAGGCAGCTGTTACTCAAATTCAAACTTTAGAACAAACATTAACAAGATGTGATAAATACTTTACAGATGATTCTGTTTCCTCAACTAATTCAGCTGAGCAAATGTATAATTTGCCAACTAGCTTATCAAGTTTCAAATATACTCAAATATATCAAGATGATTATGGTAATCCTAAACAAACTCAAGTAACAGTTGGTTTTGAAGGATCTTGTCGATATACAAGAGAAACTGATGTAAGCAGTCCAGATACTGTTGCTGTAAGCGGAACAGGAGTTAACTATTCAAGTTTATATGGTGCTGGAATGTCTAACATGAATGTATTTAATACATCTACTGCTTTAAGTTATACCTCAAATTTTAGTCAATTCTTGGGTAGTTATACAGCAGATAAGATGTTTTGGCATGATGGAAGATATACAGCCACATGTGATTGGAATAGAACTGATGTTGATAAATATACAGTAGGTACTGAGGGTAAGGTTGTTACAGCTAATCCTTCTACTGATGATAGTGCTTATAGGTTAGTTCCTCGAGGTGAAATATATAATTATAAGTCATCTCTGGTAAACTATACTGAACATGAATATGTATATTCTTATTCAACAACATATGATGGAAAGTTTGAAACCTATTGGGATCTTAAAGGTTTAGGTGAAAATGGTAAGTTTGATAAATACTTTGAAGATGGCGGTGGAACAGGAACTTGTGCTAAACAAAATCCTGGAGATTCAGCGTTGTTAACATGTACTTTAAGTTCATATCATGGTGGTTCATTCTACGGATGTTGCTGTGGTGATGCAAATGACACTACATATAGTACGGCAACGTGTGATCCTTATGATGATAAAGCAGTAAAATATGAATTCAAGATTGTAGATCCGGCTAAGATGTTCCCTGCAGATACTGATGGTTATGCTGATAACTGGAAGACTACTTTAGGAAACACTGCTAGAGAGGCAATAGAAGAATTAGGAAAAAATTTAAGTACATATAGTCCAAAAACACTAAGTTATTCATTTGTTTTAACTCCAAATGATATGAAACAAATTAAAAAGTATAATTCAATTATGAATAGTTATGGTGGTTATACTGATTCCGATTTAACTTGTGATTGTAGTGAAGCTAAGGGAGATGGAAACAAGGATAACGGAAAGAGTTGTACAAAATGTACAAGTAGTTTCTTGGATAACTTAGCAAATGGTAAAATATTAAAAGATAGCACCCTAAGTGGTGGCTGGAATAGAAGCGATAAAACAATAACTGAAGTTAGAAATTCAGGAAATGTTATATGGGCGGTGAATAAATAATGAAAGAAAGTTTATGGGGATATTGGATAGTAGTTTTAGGAATTTCAATAGTAGGTGTCATGGTTGTTTTACACAACTATACAACTACTAGTGAACAAGACTACTACTTAATTAAAGAAGTTCTTGAAGCTTCAATGAATGAATCTGTAGATTATACATTCTATCGTGATACAGGAAGATTAAAAATGAATGCTGAAAAGTTTACTGAAAACTTTGTAAGACGTTTTTCAGAAGTTGTAAATATCAATAAAACATATAAATTGAATTTCTATCAAATTTATGAAGAACCACCAGCTGCCAGTGTAGAGGTAGTTACAAATAGTAGCACTTCTACTTTTGGAGATACTGATGCAAATGATACAGTAAATATTGTTAATCGTGTTTCGGGTATCCTTTATACAACAAAAGATGTTTCATATGGAGAGAATGGATTTGAA
>CAKOPW010000029.1 GCA_934101115.1 uncultured Bacilli bacterium
GCCTTCTAAGCGAATGGTCACGTGTTCGAATCACGTCGTGGACACCATCTTATGTCTATAAAGCACGAAATATCGTGCTTTTTTTATGAGTTCTCTACGATAATAAATATCAAAAAAATTAAACTGAACAAAGTTTAAATACATACTTTATTTTTATAATTTATGCTTTTTGATTGAATGATTATCAATTTTACTATTTTTTCGTTGTTAAAGTAAATAATTTATAATATAATTTTAATAGGGATTGGCTATTTTGAAATTTATTGTTTAAGAGGTAGTTATGTTAGAGAATAAGAATAATATTAGAAGAAATCTATTTGAAGAAATAAGAGAAATACAAAATCTAAGCGATGAAGAAAAAGATTATCTAAAATATTTGCTCAGTTTAAAAGAAAATGCTTTAAAGAGTATGACGTTATCTATGACTGAAGATGATCCTATATATCAGCAAATAGTTCATTTTAATATTTATTTTTATATATATAAATTATATAAAAAATTAGTAAGAAAATATGGTTTAAACCTTTCTGAATGCGAAATTGAATCGCAAGAAAACTCCTTAAAAATATTTATGGAGAGATTATATCCGGAAAAAATTTCTCAAACTAAAACGAGTTTTCCTTTAATAGAGTACTTTAGAAATCCTGACACAGGTGAAATTACTCTTAATTTATATGATGCTTTTCAAGATTCAGATGACTTTAATGCTGGTTTATCAAGTAAAGATATGAGAAATTCTGAATTTCAAGTAGAAATATTAAACTATTTTAATTATCTTTTTCAAAGGTCAATTGATTGTTCAGATGGAGAATATGAGCTTGCTAAAAGCGGATATTTTCATAAAAATGCTGTTGGACTTGGAAAACTATATGTGCTAAAAAAAGCCGAAAATATAACAATAAATAGAGTTGTTGAAAGAATTGAATAATAGTAGTAACAGGTGGTTTTATGTATGTAAATAAATCATTTGAATTTTTATCCGTTAAAGAAGAAAATTTTATTAATCATGGAGAATGTGGAACAATTTTTTCTACCGATGATGATAAAATTATAAAAACATACTTTGATGAAACTTCAGAAATGTGCAAATTAAATGATGATACTTTTTTAATTCTTAAGAAAATAAGAAATCAACATTTTGTTGAACTTTATGATGTGTATACAACACTTGCTCATTATAAGGCTTATAAAAAAGGCAAAAGTGAATTTTTGGTTGATGCCTATACGGCAAAACGTTATTATGGGACTGAAAGAAGTATGCTAAGAGATTCTAAGGAATATTTGCTTACAAATATTCGTGAATTAGAAGAACTAATTCATGAATTATCATATTCTGCAATATTAGTTGGAGATCTTTCAGCGGAAAATACCATATTTACAGATTCACATATGATTCTTGTTGATCCAGATTTATTTTCTCATTCTACATTTTCCTTTAAAGAAAATATAAGAGAAAACATAACTGCATTTTTGGATTATATTGCTTTTTTATTTATAGAAGAATTAATAGATATAGAGAAAATTGAGGGAAAAGATTATTCCAAATTAAAAAAGAAAATTTATATTGAAAGTGTAAGAACTAGAAAAAACTTTATTGATGGTGAAAAAAGCATTACAGATGGATTTTCTAAAGCTTTGAGATTTCATAAAAGCCCAATAGAATTCTTTACTAAAGGAGAGTAGTAAACTATTCTTTTTTTTATAGTTTTTTTTCTCTCATTAGTGTATAATAATCATAGAATAGGGATGATTTAATGGAAACAATAATTATTGGAAAACCAGCCGTAAACGTTTATTTACCTTTACAAGAATTTCCAAATGAGGGTGATGTATTTCATATAAATACTAAATATGAAAGTGTGGGTAATGTTGGTGCAACAAGTTCATGTTTGCTTGCTAAATATGGACTAAAAAATCATTTTACTGGAGTAGTTGGAAGCGATGCATATGCTGAAAAAATTAGAAACACTTTTAAAGAATATGGAATAGATACTAAATACATCGAAACTAATTATGAAAAGGGAACTGTTGTAAACTATATGATTTTAAATGCTAAAAATGGTGTAACAACTAAAGTTTTATATAATGATCCAGAAAATCAATTAGTTAAATATAAATATGACTTTATACCTAATTTTGCAATCATAGATGGAACTGATTTTGCTGGTGCATATGCCCTTTTAAATAATACGGCTAACTGTCAAACATTGTTTTATGCTCGTTTTGGAGATAAAGATACAATTAATCTATCTAAAAGATGTACTTATGTAGTTTGTACTCAAGTTTTTGCAGAAATGATGAGTAAAGAAACTATTGATGATTCTCAAGCAAGTTGTATTAACCTTTATCAAAGATTAGTTGATATATCAGGTAAAAGTAATTATATAATCATACTAAAAAATCATAAGATTTTATATTGTGTCGATGGAAAAGTAAAATTAGTTCCTGAAATGAAAATGAATGTAGTAGATTACTCAAGTTTTGATTCGATATTTGTCGGATCTCTTGCATTTGCCTTAATTAGAAACATTAATTTGGATGATGCTATTAAATTTGCTGATACAGCTGCTTCAATTTCTATAGGGAAAATTGGTGAGGTAGATTCTATACCAGAGTTGATGGAAGTTTTAGAAAACTCAGGATTAAAGGAAAAATTTGGTATAGTTGAAAATGAACAAAAACAAGCAGTACCAGAAACTATTGAACCAATTCATTCATCAGAAGTTGAAAATAATATTGTAACTAATCATACTCCTGAAGTTCCAGTCAATGAAGTAAATCAAAACGTTGCTTTTGGAGAGATGAATCAACAACAACCAATTCAAGAAGAAAAACAACCGGAGAAACCTGAAGTTCACGAAACAAATATCTTTGACGAATATAATGTATAAACAATTTGATCCATTTTTAGATATTTTACCAAGTCTTGATGTTCATGGTTTAACTGATGATACAGTCATGACCTTTGTTAATGATTTTATATATGAAAATTATCGTTTAGGAAAAGAAAAAGTTTGTGTTATTCATGGAAAAGGTGCTGGGATTTTAAGAAAAAGAATCCATAATGATTTAAAAAGAAACAAGTATGTTAAGGATTTTTACTTGTATAATATGAATATTGGTTGTACAATAATTGAACTAAAAAAGGAGGTTTAGGTATGTTTCAAGATGAAGTAAAAATAAAAGTAATTGCTGGAAAAGGTGGAGATGGTTGTACTTCTTTTCGCCGTGAGAAATTTGTTGAAATGGGTGGACCAAACGGAGGAAATGGTGGAAAAGGCGCAAGTATTATTTTTAAAACTGATCCAGGCTTAAGAACTTTAATTGATTTACATATGATGAAACAAATTAAAGGAGACAAAGGAACAAACGGAAAAGGTTCTAATAGAAATGGTGCAAATACTGAAGATGTTTATGTAAGCGTTCCAATGGGTACAACTATATATGATGATGAAAACAATATAGTTCTAGCTGATTTAACAAAAGAAAATGAGGAATATGTTGTTGCTCGTGGAGGAAGAGGCGGAAGAGGAAATCGTGCCTTTGCAACTCATGATAATCCAGCTCCAAGAATGAGTGAACTTGGTGAGCCAGGTGAAAGCTTAATTGTTAGATGCGAACTAAAAGTTTTAGCTGACGTTGGACTTGTTGGTATGCCATCTGTTGGAAAAAGTACTTTAATTTCGAATGTAAGTAATTGTAATGCCAAAATAGGGGCTTATCATTTTACAACTTTAAGTCCTAATCTTGGGGTAGTAAGAGCTAGAAATGGTAAAACATTTGTTATGGCTGATTTACCTGGGCTTATAGAGGGAGCTCATGAAGGTGTAGGCCTTGGTGATAAATTTTTAAGACATGCTATGCGTACTAAAGTAATTGCTCATGTACTTGATATGGGCGGAAGTGAAGGAAGAAACCCACTTGAAGACTATGAAATAATAAAAAATGAGCTTAGCTTATATGATGAAACCTTAAAAAACAAACCAAGTATTATTATTGCTAATAAGATGGATTTAGAAAATGCTAAGGATAATTTATCTAAATTTAAAGAAAAATATCCAAATGAAAAGATCTTTGAAATAAGCGCCTTAAATAAAGAAGGATTAAATGAGTTAATAGACTATTTACAAGAATTAGTAGAAAAATGCGATGAGGTCGTATTATATGATGAAAATCAATTAAAAGAAAGCCATGTTCTTTATAAATTTAAAAACGAAAAACCATTTACTGTTAAACGTGAAAATGATGTTTGGGTATTAAGCGGTCATGATATTGAGACCTTATTTTATATGACTCGTTTCGACGAAGATGAATCTGTTGAAAGATTCGGACGTAAGCTTCGCGGTATGGGTGTTGAAGATGAACTTGAACGTATGGGTGCAAAACGTGGAGATGAAGTAAAAATTTTAGACTATATATTTATTTTCAAAGAGTAATTTGCATATGCTTTATTAGGTATGTTATAATACATTTTATCGAGGGATGAATATGAATAATACGGAAGAACTAACTCTAGAGGATTCAATAGAAAACTGTGAACTTGAGCTTTTTGAAACAAATAAAAGAATAACAAAGGTAACGAAAATAATAGATACCTTGCAATCAATTTTACAGGGTTCTAAAAATTCACCTTTTACTTTACTTCGACAATTAGAATTTGCATTATTAGCTGCAGGTGAATATAAAGTACCAGCTACTTATGGAGAAGCACTAAAGGTTTATATTGTAAGGTTAAATAATCTTGAAGCAAGAGTTGTTGAACTTCAAGAAAAATATGAAAATTTAACAATGGAGTCCTATACGAAATAATATGACAAACGAAGAATACATTGAATATATTAATGAAGAACTTGATTATGAAATAACAAGATGTAGGAAAATTTGTGAATTACTTAATGCAATAGTTTCTTTTGATGAAACTAAACGTAGTATAAGTGCTTATTTAAAAGCTTTAAAAATCCTCTTTTTAATGAAAAGTGCTGATGTTATCCTTAATTTAGATGAACCATCTACTTGGATGAATTCAGTTGAAAATCAATTAAGAGAATCTAGAAAACGTATTGAAGAACTTTCAGCCAAGGCTGATATTGTCGAAAGAAAACAAGGAAGAAAAAATCTATAATTGTCAAATTTGTATAAAGAATTAACACACTTTGTTGTGTTTTTTTTATTGTTTTTTTATAATAAAGTATAGAATAAGGTGATGTAAGTGAAATTAACAGATGCGGAATTCAATAAAGAAAAAGCAAGACTTAAATATGTTGTCAACGAAATTGATAACCAATTAGGTGATGCTGGTAAAGAACTTTTTACTGAAGAAAAAGATTTAAAAGAATTTCAAAAAATGATGTGGGAAAACTCTCAAGAATTTGACTCTGGAGAAATGAATACATTCATCTATGATAATGAAGTAAAAATAAATACTTTAGAAAGAAAAGCTGGACATTATCGTGTACTGGATAAGGTACGAAACAATCCTTATTTTGGTATGATTCGTTTTAATAATGAAGATATCTATATTGGAATTAAATCGGTTAAAAAAGATCTTGACTATTTGGTATATGATTGGCGTGCTCCTATATGTAGTATGTTTTATGATTATGGACTTGGTAAATCTTCATATGAATCGCCTGATGGAATTGAAGTCGGTGATATTACAAGAAAAAGACAATATAAGATTGAAAATGCTGATTTAAAAGCTGTTTTTGATACCAATTTAAATATTGATGACGAAATGTTACAAGAAGTTTTAAGTCAAACGTCAAGTGACAAAATGAAAGACATTGTAAACACTATTCAAGTAGAACAAAATATGGTAATAAGAGATACAACAACTAAAAACATTATTGTTCAAGGTGTTGCTGGAAGTGGTAAAACTAGTGTTGCATTACATAGAATAGCATATCTTCTTTACAAAATGGAAAACTTAACAAGCAGTAATGTTTTAATTCTTTCTCCAAATAATGTTTTCACTGAATATATTTCTGATGTTTTACCTTCATTAGGAGAAAAAAACACCTTAGAATCAACTTATCATAAATTGGTATCTAAGTTTATTTCCGAATACGAAAGAGTTGAGTCATATTCATCATTTGTTGAAAGATATTATAAAGATACAAGACAAGATAATGAACTTATTAAATTTAAATTAAGTGATGAAATAATTCCTTTAATTGAAGATTATTGCAAATATTTTACTAAAGCTAGTAGATTTTTAGATAATTTAGAGTATAAGAAAAAGGTTATTCCAATGAGTGAACTTAATGAATTATTATATAAAAGATATGATAATAAACCTTTATTTGAAAGAGTAGATTTAATAGCAGAAAAAATAAATAATAGTTATTTTAAAGGAGCTAAAGGAGATTTTATTAAAATACGTTCACATCTACTAAAAATTGCTAATTTCACAAGTGACATGAAAAAAATATATAAAAACTTTTACGCTTCAGCTATTTTCTTAAACAGCTATAAGATGCCTTTTAGAGAAAATGAGCTAAAAAGAAACATTGATGCTAACGTCATAAATTATGATGATGCAACTATATTTATGTACATGAAATTCTTACTAACTGGTTTTCCTTATCAGGTATATGTAAGAGAAGTTATTATTGATGAAGCTCAGGATTATACGTATTTACAATATAAAATATTGCATAAGATATTTAAAAATGCTGGATTTACCATACTAGGTGATGTTAATCAATCAGTTAATCCTTTTTATAAACATGGTTCTCTTGAAGAATTACTTCCTATTTTTGATCAAAGAGAAACAAAGTATGTGGAACTAAATAAAACATATCGTTCTAGTCCAGAGATTATTGAATATGCAAATAAAGTTCTTAATTTGAACCAAACATCAGCGATTAGAAGAAGTTCAAATGCGCCTGTCATTAAAAGAAGTATGAAAGATCTTAAATACATAGGAAAAGATATCGTTTACCTAAAGAAAAAATATAAAAGTATCGCGATTATTACCAAAAGCATAGAGGAAGCTAAAATCCTTATGAATGCTTTAAAGGATAAATATGATAAAATTTCTTTAATTGATATAAATACTGAAAAATTTAATAAACAATTGGTTGTAGCTCCCGCTTATGGTGTTAAAGGTCTTGAGTTTGATTCCGTAATAATAATAAATAATTTTGATTATGATAAATATTTATATTATGTTGCTGTAACTAGATGTCAACATGAATTAATTGTCTATGAGTAAAATTTGTTTTTCTTGTTAAAAAATACGTTTATTGATATAATTAAGTACGTAAAGGAGAGAAAAATATGTTACATGATATTTTATTAGTATTATTTGGACTTATTATTGGTGCTTTAATTGGATTCTTTGCTTCAAGACATTTTATGCAAAAGTATTTTAAGAAAAATCCACCAATAAATGAAAAGATGATTGAAACTTTAATGACTAGTATGGGAAGAAAGCCTAATAGCAAACAAGTAAAACAAGTAATGCAACAAATGAATAGAGTTAAATAATTATGAAAATAGATTTGTTTAAACTAAATAATTTAGGCGAAGTAACACTTGACAGTGATATTTCATTTGATGAATCATACTATATTAATGCAGGAATAAGGAAAATAAACAATTTACATGTATCTGGAACTATTAAAATAGATTATGATGATTGTTTAATAAGCGATATCGATGTAATAGGTGAATTTATACTTCCATGTGCAGTCAGCTTAGAAGATGTTTCTTATCCAATTAATGTAAAAATCGAAGAAAATATGGGAAAATTTGAAGATTTTTATAATAAAAACAAAAATACACTTGATATTTTGCCATTTATATGGGAAAATATTGTATCGGAAGTCCCTATACGTGTTGTAAAAGAAGAACATAAGAATGTTCAACTAAAAGGCGAAGGTTGGGAAGTTATAAGCGATTAATAGTCGAAGGAAGGAGTGGAAATTATGGCAGTTCCATTTAGAAGAACTAGTATAACTAAAAAGAGAATGCGTCGTACTCATTTAAAGAAAGCATTACCAGGTGTAATTGCTTGTCCAAAATGTGGTGCTCCTATTAAAGCACATAGAGCATGTCCAAAATGTGGAAATTACAAAGGAAAAAAAGTAATCGAAACTGAAAACGAAGAATAGTAATTTAAAGACTTTTTAAGTCTTTTTTTTATTAATCAAATTTGCTATAATTTAAATGGAAGGTATGATTTCATGAATAAAAACAAACAAGTTTTGAAACATTGTCCTAACTTTTATAAAATAATGGATTTTGAATATTATGAAGATGATGTTTTATCAGAAAAAATAATAAATGTTTATCATGATTTTGTTTTTAAAGTAGATGTTAATGATAAAAAAAGTGTTACTAAATTAGAGCAAATTGATTTTATTATTAATAAATATATAGATGACTACTTTTTTAGAAAAGAATTAAAAGCAGAAATGAATAGAATAAGAATAAGAAAGGGACAAGATATATTAGAGGCCATAGTTGATTGGATTATCAAAGTATTCGATAATTATGAAATTGGCTATACTAGAAACATATATTTTTCAAGGTGGATATAATGGAAGAAGATTTTTATATAGAGGATAGCAATCCTAAAAAGGTTGTATTTTCAATTATTGTTTTTATTTTAATAATTGGAGCTCTAGTTGGATTATTTTATTTCTATCGTTTTAAAAATGAAGTATTTATAAAAAGCAATATTAAACTAGAACTTGGAAGTGAAATAAATAAAGATATCAATTTCTATTTAAAGAAAGAAGTAAAGAATACTGACGATTATGATATTGATCTTTCAAATATTCCTGTTGTTGATGGAAAATTAAGTGAAGTTGGTAAATTTACGATTAGAATAAAACATAACAATAAGTATAAGTCAAAGAAAATAAGTGTTGTTGATACAACTAAACCTGAGGTTTCTGTTCAAGACTTAAAGGTTGGCGTTAATGAAGATTATGATATCGGTGATTTTGTTACAAAATGTGAAGACTTATCAAGACCATGTGCTGTTTATTATGCTGATGATAACTCAGCAGAACTTCAAAAAAACAAAGGAGAATATAAATTCGATATAAAGGTTTGTGATAGTTATAATAACTGTGTTACTTCTCCTGTTAAATTAAGTGTTTTAGAAAATTATAGTTATGAAAGTATAAAAGAAAATGATACATCTTATGATCATGTTGATGAAGACTATAGTGATTTTAATAAAAATATATTCCTAAAATTTACACATGCTGTTAACTCTGATGAGGTTGAAAATGGCGAATTTGGAAGTGAATTCCAAGATATGGCAGCAACTGACTTCAATGAATATTTGTCTGAAGATGATAAGATTTATTCAATTACATCTACTGAAATAGTTTATGTCTATAATAAATATAATTATGTTATTGGATGTGCCATAAGAGTAAAGCTTTCAAATGGAGAATATCGATATCTAACGAAGTAATGATTAAATCATTGCTTTTTTTAGCTTCAAAATTATGTTAATATATTAAGAAAGGTGAAATTATGACAATAAATATATTGTATACAATTAATGGCAAATATAAAAATTTTATGTTAGCTTCGTGCATATCTATGCTTATCAATAATCCTGATAAAACATTCAATGTACACATAATTGTTTCGGACTTTACAAAATTTGATTATGATTTTTGTGAGAATGTTTTAAAAGATTATAAAAATGTTAGATGGAAATTTTATCAATTGGAAAGTTTTAACATTGAAAAGTATGGAATCCCTGACTGGCGTGGAAGTCAAATAGGTAATGCTAGATTATTTTTTCAAGAATTCCTTGATTTATCAGGAGTAGATAAACTCCTTTATTTAGATGCTGATACAATTATAGTTAGTGATTTAGCAAATCTGATGACTTATGATGGTGTAATAAACGCATCATTGGACATTAATTTAAAAAGAAGATTAAAAAACACCGGTTTATCACAATATTTTAATAGTGGAGTATTATTATTTGACATCAAAAAATGGGTGACTGAGGATCTAGAAAAGCAAATTGCTGATTTTTGCTTTTCACATGATATAAGTAGATTTAGGTTACCAGATCAAGATGTGATTAACTATGGATTAACAGACTATATCGATAGGATTCCTTTCAAATATAATATTAATCCTTATGCTTTTTTAGGAAATTTTACGAAGTTTTATTTTAAAGATGGAAAAAGAATTATGTCTTACAAAGAAATTATTGATGATATCGAAAATCCAGCAATTTATCATTTATATGGATTCAGTAAGGTAAAGCCATGGACTGTCAATAAAACAAACCCTTTGAACAACGTTTTTGATCAATACATCAAATTAGTAGATGAAAACTTTAAAAAAGAAGAACTGACTGGGATATGGAAGTTGCTAGGAGAATATGAAATTTTAATGTATGCAGCTCTTATAGCTCCTGACTGTCTACCTGAAAGTACTGTGTACAAAATCAAAGAATGCCTTAATTTATTAAAAAAAGCACAAAAAAGTAATTGACTTTAAAGAGCAAATTATGTTATTATTAATTTGCTTACTTATGGCGATGTAGCTCAGCTGGCTAGAGCGATCGGTTCATACCCGATAGGTCGGGGGTTCGATCCCCTCCGTCGCTACCAGGAGAAATTAAACTAATTCAGAGATGAGTTAGTTTTTTTTGCGGTTACAAAAAATTATTCAAAAGATAAAAGAAATTTAATTAATATAAGATATTATCACGGATATAAAGGATATAGATATATTAATAATCCTCAAAATAGAATTAAAACATCAAATTTTAATGAAATAGTTTTTGTTGTTGAGTTTGATTCTAAAGTAAAGAGTTTATTAATGATTATGAAAAGCTAATAGAAGAATTCAAAAATAAAATTCCTATTAACATTTATAATCAAGTCTTGGAGACTAATACTAAGAAAAAACTACATGATTTAAGAAATTTTATAAAAAAATAATGATTTTATTGCATTATTTTACCGGTTATAGCATATTATATTTGCAAATGGCGATGGAGTATCTTCGGATTTCATCTGAGCAAGTTGGATGCGTCTGACTTGCTTTTTTTGCATATATTATTGACAAAAAAAACACAAAAATTTATAATGAATTTACAATTTAAATATTTATGCGGATTCCTAGCAAAGTTTATCCATTATGGCCTAAAGGGTAGGAAAATGATTACAAAATGTGGAAAATGATATTCTGAACATTTTGAAATTGAACAATTTAGTTCGGATTAGAGGAGGTCAATCGTATGAATACGAAGATAACAGAATATTTAAATTGTAGTGAATCAAAGAGTTTCAAAGACACATTATTTTCATTTATTGACAATAGTAATCTTAGTGATTCTGAGGTTTATAAAAAAGCAGATATTGATAGAAAATTATTTTCTAAAATAAGATGTGGTAAAAATTATATTCCCAGAAGGAATGTAATCATTAAACTTGGACTTGCTTTAGATCTATCCAAAAAAGATTTCGAAAAACTCTTAAAATCTGGAGGATATACTCTAAGTGAAAATAAGTTTGATCTTATTATCTCATGTTGCTTAGAAAATAATGTTTACGATCTTGAATCAGTAAATGACTATTTATTTGCTTATTGTAACGCTACTCTGTAGTGTTTTTTTTGTCGCCAAAAAAGCGACCATTTCAACGTAATATTAGTGTATTATATATTTAGTCAAAGGGAGAGTGAATATATATGAAAACAAATATTTCAGCATTAATGAATTTAATATCAGAGGAAGAAAAATGTATAAATAATAGCATTTATACTATTAAAGGATTATCCATTAATACAACCATTGAGGAATTAGATGGAAGAGTAAACATAATAGAAGATAACAAGGAATCATTTGATTTAGAACTAAAAGAATTAGAAACAAAAGTTTCGGAATTATCAAGATTAAAAGCTTTATTATATGAAAAAAATAATTCATTTAAATTAACGGATGGAAGAACCATTCAACAGGCAATAGTTGATAATACTAACTTGAGAAAACTAAAAAATGCTTACGAGCAATTATTGTTATCAAAAAATTCAAAAAGACGAGTTACTGAAGTTAATAATTCATATTTTGAATGTAAAAGTATCAATTTTGATACTAATGAAATAAAGAAAAAATTAATTGAGGTTGAGAATAAAATTCAAAAAACTGATTTTGAGATTTCTAAGCTAAATTCAATAGAATTTGAAATTTAAATAAAGTGGTTTCATTAAGATATTTTATGAATTAAATAGAATATAAAGTTTCTAGCCACTGCATTTCAACATTTTCTTTTATAAATTTTTATAAATGCTATTTATATTATAAGTTATTATTTTGTTATATGTTTAATTCATAGTTTATGATTTATATTCTGTTTACATATTATAAGTATTAAAAAAAGATGGTTTGATATTAATGAACTTGTTGGAATGCTAAGACTATAACATCTAAAGCGTAGGCATGATGTTATAGTCTTTTTTATAAAATTAAACTAATCGTTAAATCAATCTAAAGTTTACAATATCTACAAGAATATTTAATTGTGTAACTCGTAA
>CAKOPW010000030.1 GCA_934101115.1 uncultured Bacilli bacterium
TTATTGTTCACTATCCTTTTCATGTATTTCTTTTATGATATGTTCAATATTCATACCATATTCAATTGAATTATCGTATTTAAATATTAATTTTGGTGTATGTCTTATTTCAATTGTGTTTGCAAGTTTTGTTCTTAAGTAACCTGCTGTATCATCATTAAGTTCACTCTCTATTTCTTTTGGATCTTTATCTAAATGAGTTGTGAAATAGACATATGCAAATGATAAATCACTTGTTACATCACAGCCAGTAATATTAATATTTTTTAAAATAGAATCATGAGCTTCAAGCAAACAAATACTGCTTAATTCATTTGCTATATGAGCCCCTATTTTTTTTACTTTAATTTGATTCATTTTTATCCTCTTTTTACTTCAACGTTTTCATATGTTTCAAAAACGTCTCCTTCTTTTATATCATTGTAGCCTTCAATAGTTATACCGCATTCAAATCCGTTTTTAACTTCTTTAACAGAATCTTTTCCTCTTTGAACACTTGATACTTTACCATCATAAATGATAACACCATCTCTGATTACACGAACATTGCTACCATTTTTAATAACTCCACTAGTTACATAAGAACCAGCGATTGTTCCAACTTTAGAGAATTTAAATAATTGGCGTACTTCAGCAGAACCAGTAGTTACTTCTTCATATTCAGGATCTAACATACCTTTCATTGCTGCTTCCATGTCTTCAACTAATTTATATATAATTGTATAAAGACGCATATCAACACTGTATTCTTTAGCAACTTCACGAGTCTTGTTGCTTGGTACAACATTGAATCCGATCACGATTGCATTACTTGCTTGAGCTAAAATAATATCGCTTTCAGTAATAGTTCCAATTCCACTTCTGATTACTTTTACTTTAACGCCTTCAACTTCAATTTTTTCTAATGAGTTTTTAACTGCTTCTTCTGAACCTCTAACGTCACATTTTAATACTACATTTATTTCTTTTATACCAGATTGAATATTAGCAAATAATTCTTCTAAAGATAAAGTTTTTGGTTTTGCAGTTTGTTCTTTAGCTTGAATTCTTCTCTTTTCAGCTATATCTCTTGCTTGTTTTTCTGATTCAAATGCCATGAATTTATCTCCAGCACTTGGATTATCAGAAAGACCTGTTATTTCAACTGGAGTTGATGGACCAGCGTCAATTATATCTTTTCCTAAATCATTTTTTAAAGTTCTAACACGTCCATGAGTTGTACCAACAACGATTGGATCTCCTAAACGTAAAGTACCATTTTGAATTAAAATTGTGGCAACTCCACCTAGATTTTTATCAATTCTTGATTCAATTACAGTACCACTTGCATATCTATTTGGATTAGCTTTTAATTCATTTACTTCAGCAATGGCAAGAATTGTTTCTAGAAGTTTATCAACTCCTTCACCAGTTTTGGCACTGATTTTAACGAATGGATATTCTCCACCCCATTCTTCTGGAGTTATATTTACTTCAGCCATCTCAGTCATAACTTTGTCTGGATTAGCATTTGGTCTATCAATCTTATTAACAGCAACGACAATTGGAACATTTGCAGCAAGTGCATGATCAATTGCTTCTTTAGTTTGAGGCATTACACCATCCTCAGCTGATACAATAATAATAACGATGTCAGTTACACTTGCTCCTCTTGCACGCATCTCAGTAAATGCAGCATGTCCTGGAGTATCGATAAATGTTAACTTTTCTCCATTATAATCTATTTGATAAGCACCAATTGCTTGAGTGATTCCACCAGCTTCTCCATCTACTACATGTGAGTTTCTTATGTAGTCAAGTAAAGTTGTTTTACCATGGTCAACATGTCCCATGATTGTTATTACTGGAGGACGTTTAACTAAATTAGCCTCATCTTCAATAATTTCATAATTTTCAAAATTAATGATATCTTGAGTTTCTTCTTTCTTCAATGTTTTATTATATTCTGATGCAACTATTAATGCTGTATCAAAATCTATTGTTTGAGTAAGACTTAAAAGAAGACCTAAACTAATAAGCTTAGCTACAAGTTCTGAACCACTTACACCTAAAACATTAGCTAAATCACCAACTGTCATATTCTCTTTATATAAAACAATTGAATCATCACTAGAACTTGTATTACTAGTTAATTTTTCTTTGTTTTTATACATTTCTTTTTTCATTCTAGCGTAATCTTTATTCGATGCTTCTTTATCTTTTTGTTTTTTTACTTTTTCTTTAGATACAGTATGTGAGTTATTAATTGATTTTATATTATCATAGTCCATAATATCATCAATTACTTCATCAAGAGTATCGGCTTCATCAAAATCAAGTTCTGTATCTGAATCAATTAGATTCATACAATTATCCAACATAATGATTGCTTCATCATCTAACATGTCATCTTTAGAATTAATTTTTATTCCTAATTCTTTACATTTGTTTAATACATCTTGAACTGTAAAGTTCATCTCTTCTGCATAATCTTGAACACTCATCATATTCATCCACCTCTTTTTCTAATCTATATTTTTTTCAATTTCTTCATAGATACTTTCATCTATATCACATTCAAATATTCTATTTAATATTTTATTCTTACGTGCTTTATTTAATACCTCAATATCACGTTTTATATAACATCCATGTCCATTTACTTTGCCAGTTTTATCAACAACTATACCATCACTTGTTTTAACTATTCTTAAAAGTTCCATTTTAGGATATCTTTCTCTAGTTACAACACACATACGCATTGGTATTTTTTTCATTATTTATTTCCTTCTTCTTGAACTTGAGCAAATGTTTTAACATTGATTTTATATTTAGTTAATTTACTAGCTAAACGGATATTTACACCTTTTTTACCGATTGCAAGACTTAAGTTTTCATCGTTAACAATTGCAAGAGCAACTCTTTCTTTTTCATCATCAATAATACTTACAATTACATCTTTAGCTGGACTTAATGCGTTTTTAACAAATTCAGCATCATCTTCACTCCATAGTACTAAATCAACTTTTTCACCATTAAGTTCAGATAAAATACTTGCAATTCTTGAACCACGTTCACCAATACATGTTCCAATAGCGTCAATTCTTTCATTAGTTGATGATACAGCAACTTTACTACGAACACCTGCTTCTCTAGCTACAGCATGAATTTCTAGTGTTCCATCTTGTAATTCAGGAATAACTGATTCAAATAATCTTTTAACAAATCCATAATGTTTTCTTGTACATAATACAAGTGGTCCTTTATTAGTTGCTTCTACTTTAGAAACATATACTTTTACTGATGAACCCATTTTTAATGTTTCTCCAGGAATAAGTTCAGATTTTGGTAAAATACCTCTAGTTCTTCCTAAATCAACATAATAGTTTCTTGCATCTTCCATTGCTAGTATTCCAACTGCCAACTCATCTTGTTTATCAGCAAATTCAGCTATTATTGAGTTTCTTTCTGCTTCTCTTATTTTTTGAGTAACAACTTGTTTACATACTTGAGCAGCAACACGTCCAAAATCATGTGGAGTTACTTCTTCTTCAATAGTTTCTCCTACAGTTATATCTGGAACTATTTCTTTTGCTTCTTCTAATAAAAGTTGAGCATCTTCATTAATTTCTGGAGGTAAATAAGTTACATTACCTTCTTCATCAGTTACCTCGTCTCCTTCAATATATTCAGGAACAACTACGTAATAACGCATTACTTTAAATTCTCCAGTTTTTTTATCAATAACTACTTTTACATTAGTTTTAGAATTATAATTCTTTTTATAAGCAGTTATTAAACCTTGTTCCATTGCATCATATACAACATCTTCATCAATATTTTTTTCTTCAATGATATTTTTTAATGCTTTAATAAATTCTTTACCATTCATATTTTAACCTCTTTCTTTGCTTGATATATCTAAGATATATTCTTCTTTAATTAAATCTGCTTCATCTAATATAGGATTAATTATATTAGTTGCTTCTACTATTGCATCAATATCTAAAGGGATACTTCTATCAAGAGTTATACATAAATTATTTTGATTATTTATGTTTTCCCAAGTGACACTATCAACAATAATGTCTAATTTTTTCATTTCAGGTTCAATTAACTTTCTAATATTTTCTAAAATTGTGTCCATCATTACCTCCAAACAATAACAAAAGTGGGATTTTTCTGCCCACTTAAACGTCATATATAATATATCATTTAAAACTTTATTAAGCAAGAGTTTTTACACTTTTGTTGATTATGGTGCTAATACTATACGAAAGCTCATGCTGGAATTAGTTCCTCCCGTTGATCTACTAAAATAAAATTGACCTGCAAGAGCTCCATACTCATACGAACCACCTCGACCAAACCATGAATAACTTGAGTCAACAAAGTATGAGCTATTTTTATACCAACTATTATGCCACCTTGAATTTTTGTCGCCGTCCTGATAATTTTTAAAAGGTCCTATTTCTCCTGTCGCATCTCCTAATATTCTATATTGATAAGAACTTACTGTTGATGATGATGAATATACATCGTAGTATTTTGGATCATAATTACCTACCGTTGATGTCGTAAATCCACTTGATCCTAATTGACCACTTATGTATGAAGCCATATATTCAATTGTTCCTCCAGACATATCGTATATTCCACTTATATTTTTAGTGGTACTTGCAAGATAACCAACAATTGTATTATATAGATTGTTGTATGTTACTCCATCTCCATATATTCCTGGATATGTTTGTTGATTTGTACTTGGAAGTGCTGAATATCCGGTTTTATATGATGAGTTGTTGTTGATGTTAATTTCTGCATTGATTCCATATTTGGAATGTGAAAGATATGCAACTGCTCCCCATTCGGTATTTTTCATCATATGTGAATTTAAATTTCTGTTGTAATTATAACTTGCTTCAAAAGCATTTTTTACAGTTACGCTTCTCCATGAATACGAATTTGGTTTTATTATTATTTTACTTGTATCATTTGAATTTACTTGAGCAGTAGCTGTGCTTGTTGCTCCATTGTATCCGGTTTCAAATTTACCTACCCAAAATCCGTTTACTCCCATACTTATAAATGCTGGATGTGTCATATATTCTCCGTTTTTACAATTTCCGCTTTCCCCTGAAGTCATTGGAGTTTTACATGATACTCCGGTTATATCTGTTGTGTCTTTGGTATCAAATATTATATCAATTTCATGAGCATTTTCGGTTGGGCTGTCAACGTTCCATAATTTATATTTGTATTTTGGAATCCAGACAAAGTAACTTTGGATATTACTTTCTTGAATAGTGTCTCCAATGTTGTAGTTTACTCCATCATTCAAAATTACTGCATTGGCCCATACTTTTTCACAATAGTCATACCAAGACTTACTTGTATCGGCATATGTTACTGTTCCATCGTCACTTATTTTTACCGGCACTAATCCATCTTTCAACACTGGTTCTGATACATCAGCCGAGCATGATTTTTCAGACTTTGCTTTGTTATATAGCTCTTCTAACGCATCTTGTACATTTGATGCCTTTAAGTTTGTACTTCCATTTTCAAAAAGTACTTCTTTTCCTAAAATTACATTTGCTGCATAAGTGACCGAAATTCCAAGTATAAACATTATTAAACTCAAAATTATTGCTTTTTTATTTTTCATACTTTCCTACTTTCTATGGAGCTAAGACTATACGGAAACCAAGCATCGATGACATATTTCCAGAATTCCTAACAAAATAGAACTGACCTGCTAGTGATCCATCAGTATAAGTACCGCCTTCGGCAAGCCAAGGATAAGTTGTATCAAAAAAGAATGCAGTGTCATTGTACCAACCATTGTGTAATCTTGATACCTTGTCATCGTCCGAATATTCATAGAATGGTCCCATTTCTCCTGTCGCGTCTCCTAATATCCTATATTGGTAAGATGTTAATGTTGAAGAAGATGAATAAACATCAAAATATTTAGAATCAAAGTTTGCTATTGTTGTGTTTGTAAAGCCGCTTGTTCCTAAATATCCATTCATATATGCAGATGTATATTCAGATGCTCCACCAGACATATCGTATATTCCGCTTATGTTCCCTGTTGTACTTGCAAGATAACCAATTTTAGTATTATATTCGTTATTATACGATGGGTCATCTCCATACGTTCCTGGATATTTTTGTTGATTTGTGTTTGGAATGGCCGAATATCCGGTTTTAAAGGAACTGTTATTGTTTATATTAATCTCATAACCTATACCATATTTGGAATGTGAAAGGTATGCAACTGCTCCCCATTCTGTACTTTTCATTAAGTGGGAATTCATTGTTCTTTTATAATTATAAGATGCTGTAAACATATTCATAATAATTGATTTTCTCCATGAATACACATTTGGTTTAACTATTATCTTTGTTGAATCGTTTGAATTAACTTCTGCTTCGGTCGTACTTGTCGCTCCATTATATCCTGTTTCAAATTTACCTACCCAAAATCCGTTTACTCCCATACTTATAAATGCTGGATGTGTCATATATTCTCCGTTTTTACAATTTCCTGTGCTTCCAGAAGTCATTGGAGTTTTACATGATACTCCTGTTATATCTGTTGTATCTTTGGTATCAAATATAATCTCTATTTCATGAGCTTTCTTTGAAGCTGTTCCAGTATTCCATAATTTATATTTATATTTTGGTATCCATACAAAATAGCTTTGAATATCACTATCTTTTATTGTGTCTCCAATATTGTAATTTACTCCATCGTTTAAAATCACTGCATTGGCCCAAACCTTTTCACAATAGTCATACCAAGATTTACTTGTATCGGCGTATTTTACAGTCCCATCATCTGCAATAGTAATTGGTATCAGTCCATCTTTTAATACTGGTTCGGCTACATCTGCTGAACACGATTTTTCCGCTTTTGCTTTACTATATAATTCTTCTAATGCATCTTGGACATTCGATGCCTTTAAATTAGTATTTCCGTTATCAAATGAGACTTCTTTGCTTAATATTATATCTGCCGCATATGCAACTGATACAAAGAATATTAACGAAACTAAACTAATTATAAATAATTCCTTTTTCTTCATATAAAAACTTCCTTTCTATGGTGCTAATACTATACGGAAACCAAGACGGTAAGCAGCAGTTCCTTTGTCCTTATGAAAGTAGAACTGACCAGCAAGTACTCCATAATCGTAAGCTCCGCCTCGAACAAACCATGGATAAGAAGATTCGACAAAATTTGAATAATCACCATACCAACTGTTATGGTATCTAGAATTTGTGTCTCCATCAACATATGTTTTAAAAGGTCCCATTTCTCCTGTTGCATCTCCTAATATTCTCTTTTCATAAGAAGTTGGTGTTGATGATGAAGAGTAGACATCAAAATATTTAGAATCATATTTTGCTATAGTTGATGATGTAAAGTCACTTGAACCTAGTTGACCACTCATATAGCCTGCCACATATTCGTGAGTTCCCCCAGACATATCATATATTCCGCTTATATTTCCAGTAGTTGTTGCTAGGCAACCAATACTTGTATTATAGGCATTATTATATGTACTTCCATCTCCACTTGTTCCAGGATATGTTTGTTGGTCAGTATTTGGAAGTGCTGAATATCCTGTTTTAAAGCTAGTATTGTTATTTATATTTATTTCAGCATTGATTCCATATTTAGAATGGCCTAAAATAACTACGGCTCCCCATTCTGTATTTTTCATCATGTGAGAATTCATTTCTCTTTGATAGTTATAACTTGTTTCGAACATATTTTTTACTGATATATTTCTCCATGAATACGAATTTGGTTTAACAATTATTTTACTTGTATCATTTGAATCTACTTGAGCAGCAGTTTCACTTGTTGCGCCTTTGTATCCTGTTTCAAATTTTCCTGCCCAGAAGCCATTTACTCCCATACTTATAAATGCTGGATGTGTCATGTATTCTCCATTTTTACAATTTCCACTTGTTCCACTTGTCATTGGAGTTTTACAAGATACTCCTGTTACATCAGTTGTATCTTTCGTATCAAATATGATTTCTATTTCATGAGCATTTTTAGAAGGTGTATCTACGTTCCATAATTTATATTTATATTTTGGTATATAGACAAAGTAACTTTGGATATCACTTTCTTTTATGGTATCACCTACATTGTAGCTTGCTCCATCGTTTAAAATTACTGCATTGGCCCAAACTTTTTCACAGTAGTCATACCAAGATTTACTTGTATCTGCATATTTTACAGTCCCATCATCTGCTATAGTAACTGGTATTAAACCATCTTTTAATACTGGTTCGGCTACATCCGCTGAACATGATTTTTCAGACTTTGCTTTACTATATAGTTCTTCTAATGCATCTTGTACATTTGAGGCTTTCAAGTTTGTATTTCCATTATCAAAAAATATTTCTTTACTTAAAATTATATCTGCGGCATACGCAACTGATATAAAGAATATTAATGAACATAAACTAATTATAAATAATTTCTTTTTCTTCATATTTTTATTCCTTCCTATGGTGCTAATACTACACGGAAACTAAATGAGCCCGACTCACCTGTATTAACAGCAAAATAGAATTGGCCGGCAAGAATTCCAACATTATAATTACCACTTCTAAGTGTCCAGGGATAAGTTAAATTTAAAAAGAAAGCATCTTGGTTATACCAACTACTATGCCATCTAGCTATTTTATCCAAATCCGCATACTCTTTGAATGGTCCCATTTCCCCTGTATCATCTCCCAATATTCTATATTGATAAGATGATACAGTAGAATTTGCATTATAGACGTCAAAATATTTAGAATCATAATTTGCTATAGTTGATGATGTAAATCCGCTTGAACCTAATTGACCACTCATATATGAAGCCATATATTCATTTGTTCCTCCGCTCATATCATATACTCCACTTATATTTCCTGTTGTGCTCGCAAGGTATCCGATTTCTGTATTATATGGTTGATTAAAAGTACTATCGCTTCCATATGTTCCAGGGTATACTTGTTGATCAGTACTTGGAAGTGCCGAATATCCGGTTTTAAAATCTGAATTGTTATTTATATTAATTGCATAATCAATACCATACTTGGAATGTGAAAGATATGCTACTGCTCCCCATTCTGTGTTTTTCATCATATGTGAATTTAAATTTCTTTGATAATTATAGTTTGCTTCAAAGATGTTTTTGATTGTTATATTCCTCCAGCTATATACATTTGGTTTTATTATTATTTTACTTGAATCATTTGAATCTACTTGTGCTGTTTCGATACTTGTTGCTCCATTATATCCTGTTTCAAATTTGCCTACCCAAAATCCGTTTACTCCCATACTTATAAATGACGGATGTGTCATATATTCTCCGTTTTTACAATTTCCACTTGCACCTGAAGTCATTGGGGTTTTACATGATACTCCGGTTACATTAGTTGTATCTTTCGTATCAAATATAATTTCTATTTCATGCACTTTTTTTGAAGCGGTATCTACATTCCATAGTTTATATTTATATTTTGGTATCCATACAAAATAACTTTGGATATCACTTTCTTTTATGGTATCACCTACATTGTAGCTTGCTCCATCGTTTAAAATTACTGCATTGGCCCAAACTTTTTCACAGTAGTCATACCAAGATTTACTTGTATCTGCATATTTTACAGTCCCATCATCTGCTATAGTAACTGGTATTAAACCATCTTTTAATACTGGTTCGGCTACATCCGCTGAACATGATTTTTCAGACTTTGCTTTACTATATAGTTCTTCTAATGCATCTTGTACATTTGATGCCTTTAAATTAGTATTTCCGTTATCAAAGGATACTTCTTTACTTAAAATTATATCTGCGGCATATGCAACTGATATAAAGAATATTAATGAACATAAGCTAATTATTAATAATTTCTTTTTCTTCATAATTTTACTCCTTCCTATGGTGATAAAATTATACGAAATCCTGTCGAAGGATTATTACTTCCTGTAATCCCATCAAAATCAAATTGGCCTGCTAGCACTCCATGTCCATAGCGTCCTCCTCGAAGAACCCAAGAGTAAGTGGAGTTAACAAAATTTGAGTAATCATTATACCAACCATTATGATACCTAGAATTACCATCTTCGTCTTTATAACTTTTAAATGGTCCCATTTCTCCTGTTGCATCTCCTAATATTCTATATTGATAAGATGATATAGTTGATGAGGACGAATAAACATCAAAATACTTAGAATCATAATTTGCTATTGTTGATGTCGTAAATCCGCTTGATCCTAATTGACCACTCATATAGCCTGC
This sequence comes from uncultured Bacilli bacterium, assembly GCA_934101115.1. Lineage (GTDB taxonomy): Bacteria > Bacillota_I > Bacilli_A > RF39 > UBA660 > CAG-582. The sequence goes on from CAKOPW010000030.1 coordinate 10,303, forward strand.
TACATATTCATGTGCTCCACCGGACATATCATATATTCCACTTATATTTTTTGTTGTACTAGCTAAGTAACCTATTTCAGTGTTATAAGGATTATTAAAAGTATTTCCATCACCAGATGTTCCGGGATATGTTTGTTGTTCAGTACTTGGAAGAGCTGAAAAACCTGTTTTGTATGAACTATTATTATTAACGTTTACTTCTCCGTTTTTGCCATATTTTGAATGACTTAGGTATGCTACTGCTCCCCATTCGGTATTCTTCATCATATGTGAGTTTAAAGTTCTATTGTAATTATAACTTGCTTCAAAAGCATTTTTTACTGATATATTTCTCCATGAATACGAATTTGGTTTAACAATTATTTTACTTGTATCATTTGAATCTACTTGAGCTGTTTCGATACTGGTTGCTCCATTGTATCCAGTTTCAAATTTGCCTACCCAAAATCCGTTTACTCCCATACTTATAAATGACGGATGTGTCATATATTCTCCGTTTTTACAGTTTCCGCTTCCCCCTGAAGTCATTGGAGTTTTACATGATACTCCGGTTATATCTGTTGTATCTTTTGTATCAAATATAATATCTATTTCATGTACTGTTTCTATTGGAGCATCAACATTCCATAATTTATATTTATATTTTGGAATCCACACAAAATAACTTTGTATATCACTTTCTTTTATCGTGTCGCCTACGCTATAACTAACTCCATCATTTAAAATTACTGCATTGGCCCAAACTTTTTCACAATAATCATACCAACTCTTACTTGTATCGGCATATGTTACTGTTCCATCATCACTTATTTTTACCGGTACTAATCCGTCTTTCAAAACTGGTTCGGCTACATCTGCTGAACATGATTTTTCAAACTTTGCTTTACTATATAATTCTTCTAATGCATCTTGGACATTCGATGCTTTTAAATTAGTATTTCCGTTATCAAAAGAAACTTCTTTACTTAATATTATATCTGCTGCATACGCAACTGATATGAATAATATTAAAGAGCATAAGCCTACTATTATTGCACTCCTTTTTTTCATAATTCACACACCTATTTTCTCTTTTATTTTATAATACCCCCCCCGATTTTCAAGGAGTTTATTTTCTTTTACATCACTTTTGTCGTTTTGCAGTGGTAAACTTAAAGTAGACAATTGAGGGTATTCGTAGACAACCAATTTTAATAAGTATAC
>CAKOPW010000031.1 GCA_934101115.1 uncultured Bacilli bacterium
GCACCAATAATTACATATCTTTTTGAAACTTATGCATCTGGAAAAGTTGGTCTTAAAAAGATAGGGCAAGATCTTGCCAAAATGGGATATTTAAATTCAAAAGGTGAACCATATTCCGATACAACAATGGCAAAGTTTTTAACTAATCCTAGATATAAAGGATATTATACTGCTAGACTAACTGAGGTTGAAAATTATAAAACGCATAAAAAGAAAAAAGTTCCAAAAGAAAGACAAATAATTGAAAAGGATAATAGAGTTCCAGCAATTGTATCTGAAGAGTTATGGAATAAAGCAAATGAACTTCACGAGATGAGAAAAAAATCATCTGCAAGACACATTCTAAATTCTGAAAAATCATTAGAGAATTCAAAATATAGTTGTTTATTATATTGTAAAGATTGTGGAAATGTATTTATAAGAGCTGGTGGAAGTAATAGAGCAAATAATCCTACATGGTCTTGTAAGAAATATAAGACTGAAGGGGTTGGTGCTTGTGCTTCACCAATCTTAAGGGAAGATTATCTAGATAAGATATTTGTACAAATATTTAGTGATTTTATAGATAATAAAAAAGAATATTTAAATCAAGTAATAAATGAATATGAGAATATTATAAGCAGTAATAAGAGTTCTGATGATATAGGAAGTATAAACAATCAAATTATTAAAATAGAAAAGCAAAAGGATAAACTATTGGATTTGAGTATTAAAGGATTAATTGATGATTTAGAGTTTAAGAAAAGAAATGACAAGTTTAACAATGAAATTAATTCCTTAAAGGCAAAAATTGATAGACTTAATAATCCTGATGCAGAACTTACAAAATTAAAGAAAAAAATAACAGAAGTTAGAAATACTCTTACTTCAAAAGTTGATTTACAAAGTCAACTACCTAATTTAATGAAAATATTGGTTGAAAGAGTAGAAGTTGAAAAAATAAATGGTGATAGAAAACATGTAAGACTAATTATTTATTTCAATTTTAATGCAGATACAATATACAGAGAATTAGAAATTGATAACAAAAGAAAAAAACTTGAGTTATCAAATTTTTATCCAAAAAAATGTTCTTGTACTGACACAGAGATTCAAAACAGTCAGTACAGGAACATTGAAATTGATTGTGGAAGCCTTGAAAATAAAGGAAAAAACGCTCTTTTATGTTCCAATAGTAACACCAAGCAACCCAGGGTTTGTAGTGATGGGTGAAAGGCTTGGAAAAGAAAGACTTATGGACTATGTTAAAAAGTTTGGCTTTGGAGAAAAAACAGGAATAGATCTATCCGGAGAAGAAAATGGAATTTTATTTGATGTTGATAAAATGGGACCAGTAGAAACTGCAACCACTGCTTTTGGTCAAGGTGTTTCAGTTACTCCAATTCAACAAGTTATGGGAGTATCAGCTGCAGTTAATGGAGGACATTTATATACTCCTTATCTAGTTTCATCAATCTCGAATGCTAATACTTTAGATACCGTTTTAGTAAATAAGCCAAAACTAAGGAGAGATGTTATATCTGAAGAAACATCTAAACTTGTAAGATATGCCCTAGAAAGTGTTGTTGCTAAAGGAACAGGACGTAATGCTTACCTTAATGGTTATCGAGTAGGTGGAAAAACCGGAACAGCTCAAAAGGTTAAAGATGGAAGATATATGGATGGAAATTACATCTTATCATTTATTGGATTTATGCCAGCCAATGATCCTGAGGTTGTTGTTTATGTTGCTGTGGATAATCCTAAAGGCGTAGTTCAATATGGAGGAACAGTTGCTGCACCAATTGCTAAAAGAGTGCTTGAAGCAAGTGCCAATGCTTTAAATATTAAAAAAAGCAAAAGCGATATTGAAAGAGAATATGAACTTTGGGATATTAAGTATTATGAGGTACCTAATGTCATTGGTATGACTAAAAAAGAAGCAAGAGCTGCAATTGGTATTAACTATCAAATTGAATACTCAGGTACTGGAGAAAAAGTAATATATCAATCTCCAAAAGAAGGTGAGTTTGTAAAACAGGGAGAGAAAATAAAATTAATGCTAGGTTAAAAAAATGCATAAATTAAAAAAATTTACATAAAATATAAAAGAATTAGCACTTACTATTGACAAGTGCTAATTAAAGTAGTATAGTTATAATTGTAAAAGAAAGGAAGTGTGAGTATGTTACCAAGCAAATTATTCTTCGATAATTTCTTTGATGATTTAGATACTCCAAAAAAATTAGATAAAATGATGAAATGCGATATTTATGAAAAGGATGGACTTTATAATATCGAAATGGACTTACCTGGATTTAAAAAAGAAAATATTAATCTAGACTATAAGGATGGATACTTAAAAGTATCAGCAAAAAATGTAATTGAAGAAAATGAAGATAAAAAATATATTCGTCGTGAAAGATCTGTAAGCGAATGTACAAGAGATTTCTATGTTGGTGATATAGATGAATCATCAATCAAGGCTTCTTTCAAAGATGGAATCTTAACAATAAGTGTTCCAAAAGAAGAAGATAAAAAAGACGAAATTAAACATATTAGTATTGACTAGTGAATTTATTTCACTAGTTTTTTTATGCTTCAAATTTGACAAAATTCAATTAAAGTGTTAGTATATACGGCAATTCAAGGGGGATTTGGATTATGAAAGTTGGTAGAAGTATAGGGGTTATTCTATCACTGCTTATAGTAATGTTATTCACAAATAGATATATTGATGGAAAATCTTATAGTCGTTATGCTAGTAACAATGAAGAAACTAATGTAGCTTATAATTTACCTGATCAAGTACTTAATAATTCTTCAACAAATAAAGAAGAGGCTATAACTTATAAAAATGAGTTTAGTTATCCAATTTATTTAAATCAATCAAGTATAAATGTTAAATGTACTGGATATGGAGAAAACAAAGAGGATGATGAGGAACTAGTTAAAAGTAATCTTCAAATTAAAGTTTTATTTTCTAAAGATAAAAAGAGCAAAAGTGAAAATATTAAGCTAGAAAAAAATGAAACCGTATATATTTATGTTGTGTCTAATTATGTTAAAGACGTTTATCCGACTAAAGAAGTTACATGTAACTACAATATAAATATTCAAACATCGATGTAATTTGACTATTTAGCGATAATTTGCTATTATATAGCGCGTAAAGTTTTTAAAGGGGTAAAAACTTTAAAGAATAAAAAGAGGGGGAAAATGAAATGGAAGGTCGTACTAAAAGGCAACTTAAATTTGGTCTTTCTATTACACCTTATATTTTGGCGATTGCTATGTCTGGCGGATATATTTTGAAAGATATCGGAACAGATATTGAAGAGGCCAAGGTTGTAGCGGATGTAAAAAATGAAGTTTTACTTCCTGAGCATCCTGTTATCATTGATGATAGAAGCTACGAAGAAAAGTATGAGGATCAAGCAGTAGAAGAAGAGCCACTCGTTGAAACAGAGGACCCAATAAAAATAAGTTCAGAGCTATTGGATCAAGGTTATGAGTTTGAAAGAATCGATTTTGATGAATTAAAGCAAATTAATCCTGATTCTGATGCATGGATTGTAATTGATGGCACAAAGATTGATCTTCCAATAGTTAAGTCTACAGATAACGAGTATTACTTACATCATGATATAGAAAAAAAGGATAGTAATTCAGGAACGTTATTTATAGATTATCGAAATCAAGCATTATCAAGTAATACGCCAGATGATATCACATTTGTGTATGGACATCATATGAAAGGTGGAAGAATGCTTGCTGGAATATGTAATTATAAAGATGAAAACTTTTATAAAAATCATGAATATGGTATAATTTATACCCCAGATGGATATGCCTATAAAGCAAGTGTAGTTGCTTGTACAATAGTAGATGGTGCAAGTGATGAAAACATCTTTATAAATAAGTTTGAGTCAAAAGAAAATTATCAAGATTATTTAGATAATATTTTAGAATCATCGGTTATTCAAACTGACACCGAAGTAACTACTGATGACAAGTTACTTGCATTAGTTACATGTACTTATGAAAAACAAAATGCAAGATGTATTGTTTATTTGAAACTAGAAAAACAATATACAAATACATATCAAATAGAAGATACAATAAAAAAAACATTGAATTAATAATTTAAAGGGAGAGATAAAAATGGAAAAAGTTATTAAAAATTTAAAATTATTTGGAGCAACAATTGGCTTAGCGACATCACTTGTTTGTTCTTCGCCTGTAACTGTACATGCCGAAGAAGATGAGATACTATGGGAAAATGATAAAGACGATCATCATGAAGAAGATATCAATGATGTTCAACCTGATAACTCTATAGTTACACCAGCACCAGCACCAGAAACACCAGCGCCAACTCAAATAACTATTGATGCAACAAATTGGGATCCAAAATCAGAACCAAATGCTGGTCAAGAAATTCCTGATTATGTTCAAACTGAAGCTGAGAGAAAAGGTTTAACAACACCAACTCCAGAACCTTCAACACCAGAAAATCCAACACCAACACCAGAAAATCCAACACCAGATACGCCAGAAAATCCAACACCTGAAACACCAAGTAAATCTGACGAACCTGCACCAATTCCAAAAACTGGAAATACAGTTGGAAATGTATTTTTAATTATTGGATCTGCAGTAGTATGTTCTTCACTTACTGCTGTAATAATAAAATTTATTGGATTCAATAATGATGAAAAAGCTATTAATTTAATGGATGAAAATGAAGAAGAGGAAGAAAAAGAATCTAAATTAAAAAGAAAACGTAGATAAAAAGAAAAATTTAATATATAATAGGAAATGCGGGATTAATGAAAATTAATCCTTGTATTTTGTTCATCGAAAGGAAATCAATATGAAAAAATCAAACATAAAAATAATGAGTGCAGTTTTAACACTAACTTTATCTGGAAGTAGTTTTTGTCTTACTTCTTGTGGAAATTTCGAAAAAGAGGATGCTAAAGTAGAAGGTTGCACTTTCTTAGGAAATACAACAAATATCGATAAAATATTTAATAAAAGTAATATTAATTATTTGATATCCGAACTTAAAAATTATGGAGTTGTCTGTGATTATAGTGAAAAACTTAATAGTCTTGAGGTTAGTTCTATTGAGGGATATGATTTTAGTGAAATGCCAGACAGGTTCTATACATTATTTAATGATTTATTAGGCTATACGTCAATTGACCATTTATGTTGTTTTTCGAAAGAATTAGCCGTTAGTTTAGATTTTAGTAAATTAGATTTGGGAACTGTTAAACATTTAGGTTTATTTGGTAACGATGATACACTTAATTATGTTAATAATACACCACTAAGTGTTGAAAGCCTTTGTGTCCTTTTAGATAAATCATCATTATCTACAAACAAATTAAACTTAAACATTCAAGGAATTGAAAGTGTTACTATTTTGAGTGGCAATTTTAATGTTGTCGAACTTGGAAATGTTAGCTTTACAGGAACAAAAGAAAGCGAATTGATATTAAGTGGAGTATCTATAACTAAAAACACTTCGTTTAATTGTAACAATGTAAAAATTAGTTTAAATGGTATTATTGAAGATACTATGCCACTTACAGATTTAAGAAATGTTGAATTTGAATATCATGATCACGATACAGAAAAAGTTGTAAGTTATAATCCAAATAGTAGTGATATTGACGAAATAGTTGGAAGAATAAAAAGTATTAATAGTATAAGAACATTAAAAAGAGAGAATATGTAGTAAATATTTTCTTTTTTTATATAATTATAATAGAAATAATATATGTAAACAATGTGTATAATATTAGTTTTTTTTTCATAATTATTATATAATAATATAAATGGTGGTGAGTTTATGCTAATTTTAGCAAAATCAATATTGGGACTTACTCTTGGGTTTGTTCTATCAATAATAATAGGGTTATTAATTATTCCAGTCCTAAGAAAATTAAAGGCTGGTCAAACAGTAAGTAATTTAATCAACAAGCGACATCAATTAAAGAATGGTACTCCAACACTTGGAGGATTGATATTTATTATTCCTCCAATAATAACTATGCTTATTCTTTATTTAAAAGGAAGTATAACATTATCAACAAATATTATAATTGTTATGTTTGTTTTTATTGCTTATGCAATATTAGGTTTTATTGATGATTTCTTAAAAATAAAATATCATAATAATAAGGGATTATCTACAATAACAAAACTTATCTGTCAAATATTTATAGCTGTAGTTTTCTATTCAATTTATAAATATAATGGAGGTTCAACTTCATTAGAAGTAACATTACTAGGTATAAAATGGGAATTAGGATTTGTTTATGGTATATTTATATTGTTTGTTTTAGTAGGAACAACAAATGCTGTAAATATAACAGATGGACTTGATGGTTTATGCGGTGGACTTTCTGTGATGGCATTTCTAGCATATGGAGTTATATCATGGGGTAGCAATTGGATCCCTGGATATGATACAATGGCAATTTTCTCATTTGTTTTAGTTGGATCTATTTTAGGATTCTTACTATTTAATACACATCCAGCTAGAGTATTTATGGGAGACACTGGATCCCTTGCTTTAGGTGGAGCGTTAGCAAGTATTGCTATTCTTACACATCACGAATTTTCACTTGTTATTATCGGTGGAGTATTTGTAATTGAAACATTATCAAGCTTTATTCAAATAATTGCTATAAGAAAGTTTAATAAAAAAGTATTTTTAAAAGCGCCTCTTCATCATCATTTTGAAGAGTTAGGCTGGAGTGAAACTGATATCGTTAAAGTATTCTGGGTAGTAGGATTCTTGCTTGCTATGTTTGGAGTAATATATGGAGTATGGTTGTAATACTCCTTTTTTTATTTCATAAAATATAGTATGAGAAGAAATTTGATAATAACAATTGTAACAATTTTTTTGACTCTTTTTGGAGTAATTATGGTTGCATCATCTTCAAGTGTATGGGCAGCTTATAAATTTAATAATCCAAATAAGTACATGATTCATCAGTTAATATTTGCTGTTATTGGTTTTATTTTGATGTACATTTGCAGTAAAACTGATTACAGGCTATATAAAAAACATGCCAATAAAATATTAATAGGATCTTTCATTTTATTAATATTAGTTTTAATACCAGGTATTGGTATAGTAAGAAATGGAAGTCGAAGTTGGTTTGGAGTAGGTCCTTTTGGAATTCAACCAAGTGAAATAGCGAAGTTAGCAATGATAATATTTGTATCAAAGTATTTATCAAAATTTGATAATTATATGGATAATATAAAAGAATACTCAATTCCTATATTATTAGTAGTAATTTTATGTTTTCTTCTGATTCTATTAGAACCTGATTTCGGAAGTGGAGCAATTTTAGTTTTGTCTTTAATTGCTTTAATATTTACATCAAAAATAAAAATATCTTTCTTTGTAAAATTAGGCTTTTTAGGAGTGTTTGGAGTTGTAATGTTAATTATTGCGGCTCCATATCGTGTTGCTAGAATACTTGCGTATTTAAATCCTTGGAGTGATCCTCTAGGAAGTGGTTTTCAAATAATTCAAAGTTTATATGCAATCGGTCCAGGTGGTTTATTTGGTTTAGGACTTGGTAATTCCATTCAAAAACATTTTTATCTTCCAGAACCTCAAACAGATTTCATTTTTGCAATTATTTCAGAAGAATTAGGTTTTGTAGGAATACTAATAATTACAGCATGTTATATAACATTGTTTTATAATGTTGTAAAGCTTTCATTGGAGACAAAAGACTTATTTGGAAAATACTTAGCATTTGGATTAATTCTAGAACTTATTCTACAAACTCTTTTAAATTTGTTGGTAGTTGTAGGTCTTATTCCTGTTACTGGTGTAACTTTACCATTTTTAAGTTACGGCGGATCTAGTCTATTAACATGTTTAATAATGATCGGAATAATATTAAATATATCAAAAAATAAATAGGTATGTTATAATATGCAAATAGGAAGTGAAGATAATGGAAAAATATGAAAATATAATGGTAACTTTAAAAAATAGTAAGACATCTTATGATGAAACGGATTGTTTTTTTCAATTAATAGAAGGTGTAGATGCTGAATCACTAGATAATTTACTTGATATGATGGTTAAAGAATATGGATATGTTTTAACAAAAGAGAATTGTTATGAAATGCTCCAAAATAAACATTTTTCTAAAGAAAGAAAAAAAGATATATTTAGATTAGCAAATGAATGTATTGATAAGCATGGATATTTAGGAACAAAAATAAATGAATATGGAATTAATACAAGTAGTTGGATAAGCCATTCTATTCAAGAAGCAAGACTATGCTCACATATGGCAACTTGTATACAAGAAAACCCTAAAGTAGCCTATAGAATGGGACTACTACATGATTACGGAAGAAAATATAATCATGGTGGATTACACATAACTTTAGGTTTTGAAAAGCTTTATGAGTTAGGTTATATTGAAGAATCTATTGGATGTTTAACTCATTCATTCTTAAATGGAAACTTTTTTGCTTGTTATGCACCAAGTGATAAATATACAGTTAATGAAAACTTAGAAGCAGTACCAGTAAGTCCAAAAGTAACTGAAAATGGCTTATGTGACTTTTTATCTAAATATGAGTATACAGCTTATGATCTAATTTTAACATTGGCAGATCTAATGGCATCGGATCATGGTATTGTTTCACCTTCAGAAAGAATTGCTGATATTGAAACTAGAAGAAAAATGGAAGGACTACAAAGAGAGTTTTTCTTAAATCAATTAGCAATGTCAATAAAATTATTTTTAGAATGTATGGGAGTAAAAGATATTGACACTGATGACTATGAAACTTTGTCATCCATGTTATGTAGCAAATTATGTGTATTGCCATCATCTAACAAACAATTGAATTTAGTCCCAAAAGAGAATTAATCTTTTAATTTTAAAACCTTGATGTTATAATTTTATTAAGGTGATGTGATATGAAAATAGCAGTAGCAGGATGTGGATATGTTGGGTTATCCTTATCAACTTTACTAAGTCAAAAACACGAAGTTATTGCACTAGATATTGATGAAAAAAGAGTAGATAAAATAAATAAAAGGAAATGTCCAATAAAAGATAAAATGATAGAAGAGTACTTCAAAGAAAAAGACCTAAATTTAAAAGCAACAATAGATGCTCATGAGGCAATAAAAGATGCTGACTTTGTAATAATAAGTACTCCAACAAACTATGATGATAAAACAAACTATTTTGATACTTCAGCAGTAGAAGATATTATCGTAAAAACACTTGAATTTGGTAATCAAGATACTACTATAGTAGTTAAGTCAACTATACCTGTTGGTTTTATAGATCATATGAAAGAAAAATATAATATTGAAAATATTTTCTTTTCTCCAGAATTTTTAAGAGAAGGACATGCATTAGAAGATAATTTATATCCATCAAGAATAATTGTTGGAAGCAAAGATAAGAAAGCTAAAATATTTGCAGAACTTTTAAAAGATGCTGCTTTAAAAGAAGACGTCCAAGTTTTATGCATGGGTGGAAGAGAAGCAGAAGCAGTAAAATTATTTGCAAATACTTACTTAGCTTTAAGGGTATCATTTTTTAATGAACTTGATACATATGCAGATGCCAAGGGTTTAAAAACAAAGAATATAATTGATGGAGTATGCTTAGATCCGAGAATTGGAAGTCATTATAATAATCCATCATTTGGATATGGGGGTTATTGTTTACCGAAGGATACTAAGCAACTACTTGCCAATTATGAGGATATTCCTGAAAACTTAATAGGTGCAATAATAAAATCTAATGATACAAGAAAAAAATATATAAGTGACTCAATAAAGAAAAAGAAGCCACTTGTAGTTGGAGCTTATAGATTGACAATGAAATCTGGTTCTGATAATTTTAGAACTTCAGCTATTAAAGATATAATTGAATCAATTAAAAATGATGGTATCAAAGTTGTAATTTATGAACCAACAATAGATGATGAAACGATTATGGATTGTCCAGTTATCAAAGATTTAGTTGATTTTAAAAATATGAGCGATATTATATTAGTTAATAGACTTGATGAAAACTTAATGGATTCTCTTGATAAAGTATATACAAGAGATGTATATAGTAATAATTAAAATCTGCATTTGCAGATTTTTTTAGTATATTAATATAAAATAAAAGTTTACACATACTAAAAGTAGAATATTTACTCTACAACAAATAAATTGTATAATTTAAATAT
>CAKOPW010000032.1 GCA_934101115.1 uncultured Bacilli bacterium
AGAATATTTTATAAACTTATACAACCAATTGACAATAAGCTTAAAAAATAATAAAATTATAAGTGTTAAGAAGAAAAAATAGGGTGATTATATGTATAATGAAAAAATATTTTTAACTCCTCAAGAAATACTTGAAAAAGAGTTTAAGATTGATGCTAAAGGATATAGACCTCAAGAAGTGGATAAATTTCTTGATATGGTTATAAGAGATTATACAGAATTTGCAAATATTATTAATAAACTTAAGAACGATAATAAATATTTAGCTGAAGATAACGCTAAATTAAAAGCAGAATATCGTAAGCTTAAAAATATTATTGATAGTGCTGAAGAAAATAATGGATCATCCAATAATAGTTTCAATAATATTGATCTTCTTAAAAGAATAAGCAATTTGGAAAAAATTGTATATGGTAAAGATGAATAAATAATATCTTGGTAAACGCGGCATAGTATTATGTTGAGGAAAGTCCATGCTCGCACTATCCTGTGATGGTAGTAGTGTTCATGCCGAGGGAATAAATAACCGAGGGTAAGTTTTAACTTAACGGCTCCGAAATAACCTCAAATGGTTAAATTAGGTATAAAAGTGCCAAAGAGACGAGTACATTTGGAAACGAATGTAGTGGAACGTGGTAAACCCCATGAGCGAGAAACCCAAAATTGGTAGGGGAGTCTTTAGAAACAAATTAAGAAGGGCCTAAAGGACAGAAATGTAGATAAATGTTTACCGCCTAGAAATAGGTACAGAACATGGCTTATAAGATATTATTTTTTTATTTATAAAAGGATGTGGGTACTTTGATAGAAGCTGGAGAGTCTTTAAAAAGTGCAAGAGAAAAAGCTGGTGTTTCAATAGAAGAAGCAAGCCAGGACTTAAATATCCCTGTATTATTTTTAGAACAAATTGAATCAGGTGCTGTTGGAGCATTTGAAGATATATATGAACTAAAAAATATGATGGTTGAATATGGTAAATATTTAGGTTTAAATACAGATGATATTAAATTAAAATTTAATGAGTATATGTTTGATTATACAAGCAAAATAAAATTAGATGAAATAGAAAAAGCAATGAGAGAACAACAAAAAGAAAAAGAAAGTGATGAAGAAATACATTCACCTTATACAAGAGTTACACCTAAAGAAAAAACATTGCCATATATTTTATCAGCAGTAGTTATAATTATTTTGGTGGTTTTGGTACTTATATGGAGCATAAAACAAATTACTGTTAATGGATCAAGCAGTATTATTGGTTTTTTAGATTAGGAGAGATATTATGAATTTACCAAACAAAATTACAATGGGAAGAATTGTTCTTTCAATTATGTTGCTTATTTTATTAGTGTTTCCTTTCAGTTTATGTGGAATTGATTTCCCTAAATATGAATTATTTGGAACAATAAGTGTTGATTTAAAATATATTGTTGGTGGAATTATATTTTTAATTGCATCTTTAACAGATTTTATTGATGGAAATATTGCTAGAAAGAGAAACTTAGTTACTGATTTTGGAAAAGTAATGGATGCCATCGCTGATAAAGTGTTAGTAAATGGAGTTTTAGTTGTGCTTGCTTGTAATGGAGTTATTAATGAGATTATACCAGTAATTATTATTACTAGAGATATCTTTGTTGATTCAATTAAAATGGTTGCCGGAAGTAAAGGAAAGGCTGTAGGAGCATCAATTTTAGGAAAACTTAAAACTATATGTATGATGAGTGGTTTAACTTTAACATTCTTCTATAATATTCCTTTTGAACTTATTAATTTAGATGTTGCTAATGGACTTCTTTATATAGCATGTGTTTTATCAATAATAAGTGGAGTTCAATATTATTTAGTTAATAAAGAATATTTCAAAGAAAAATAATCTGCAATGCAGATTTTTTTTATGAAAATGACAGATTTTTAAAATTGTACATTTGTTCGTAAAAAGTGTTGACTTTTGTTTTTATAATTGTTAAGATGTTTATGTAAGGAAGATTGGATAGGAGAATTTATGAAAAAAATAGATACAACAAATCAAGATAAAGATAAAGCCTTAGAGCAAGTAATGGCTGAGATAGAAAAACAATTTGGTAAGGGAGCTATAATGAAGCTTGGAGAAGAAACTCATTATGAGATTGAAACAACTCCAACTGGTTCATTAGGTCTTGATATTGCACTTGGTGCTGGTGGATTTCCAAAAGGAAGAATAATAGAAGTTTATGGACCTGAGTCGAGTGGTAAAACAACTATTGCTCTTCAAGCAGTTGCTGAAGTACAAAAACGTGGAGGTAGAGCAGCATTTATTGATGCTGAGCATGCTCTTGATCCTGTTTATGCTAAAAACTTAGGAGTTAATATTGATGAACTTTTATTAAGCCAACCAGATACTGGTGAACAAGCTCTTGAAATTTGTGAAGCTTTAGTTAGAAGTAATGCTGTTTCGATAGTAGTAATCGACTCTGTTGCTGCACTTGTTCCTCAAGCTGAAATTGAAGGAGAAATGGGTGACAGCCATGTTGGTCTTCAAGCAAGACTTATGAGTCAAGCTCTAAGAAAACTTTCTGGTATTATCAATAAAACAAATACAACAGCTATATTTATCAATCAATTAAGAGAAAAAGTTGGAGTATTATTTGGAAACCCAGAAACAACTCCAGGTGGAAGAGCTTTAAAATTCTATGCTTCCGTTAGACTAGATGTAAGACGTGGTGAACAAATTAAATTAGGTGACTCTGTAATCGGAAATAAGACTAATATCAAAGTTGTAAAAAATAAAATTGCACCTCCATTTAAGGTTGCTACAGTTGATATTATGTATGGTGAAGGTGTAAGTCATGTTGGTGAACTTGTTGATATTGCAAGTGATTTAGGAATAATGGATAAAAGTGGTGCTTGGTATTCGTATCATGGGGAGAAGATTGGTCAAGGTCGAGAAAATACAAAAATATTCTTAAAAAATAATCCAGATATTGCAAACGAAATTGAAAATCAAATAAGAGAACATTATGGCTTTAAACCAATAGATGAGTAAAAGTGGAAAATTATTCCACTTTTTTTAACTTGTAAAATACTTGTTTATATTCTATAATTAATGTATAGATGAGTTTATATAATTATCTATATAAATAGAGGGAGTGTTAAAATGTTAGATGCTATGAGCATAATTACACTTCTTGTTGGTCTTGTTGCTGGTAGTACAGTAATGTTTTTAATCATTATATTAACAGGCGCTGGGGCAGGAAAAAAAGCTGAAAAATTATTAAATGAGGCTAAAAAAGAGGCTGATAAACATAAAAGAGATAGTTTATTAGAACTAAAAGAAGAGAGTTTCAAATTAAAACAAGAAACTGAAAAAGAAATAAAAGAAAAAAAGGCTGAAATTGCTCAAAGTGAGGAAAGACTTTTACAAAGAGAACAATCTTTGGATAAAAGAGAAGAAATGTTACAAAACAGAGATAACATGCTTGAACAAAAAGATAATAATTTAAGTGCTTTACAAAAACAAGTCCAAGAGAAGGAAAGTAAAATGGACGATCTTCTTAAGGAAGAAATGGAAAAGCTTGAAACTATTGCTAAGTTTTCTAAAGAAAAAGCACATGATATGATCATGCAAAGAGTTGAAAGCAGCATGGAAGTTGAAATAGCTGAATTTATTCGTGAAAAAGAGGCAGAAGCTAGACTTGAAGTGGATACAAAAGCTAAGAACTTATTAGTTAACTCAATGGAAAAATATTCAAACGATGTTACTAATATTCAAACTGTATCAACAATTAATTTACCTAGCGATGATATGAAAGGTAGACTTATTGGTAGAGAAGGAAGAAATATTCGTACAATTGAGGCTGTAACTGGAGTTGATTTAATAATAGATGATACACCAGAAGCAATTGTTGTTTCATCATTTGATCCATTTAGAAGAGAAATAGCTAAACAAACTATTGAAACTTTGATTAAGGATGGAAGAATTCATCCTACAAGAATTGAAGAAATCTATGATAAAACATGTAAAGATATGAATACTCGTGTTACTGAAATTGGTAAAGAAGCTGTTTATAATCTTGGTTTATCAAAGATGGAACCTGAACTTGTAAATTTAGTTGGTAAATTAAATTTTAGAACAAGTTATGGTCAAAATGCTTTACAACATTCAATTGAGGTTGCTAACCTTTGTGGAATAATGGCTGGTGAACTTGGAGAAAATGTGCTTCTTGCTAAACGTGCAGGATTGTTACATGACATTGGTAAAGCTATTGACTTTGAAGTTGAAGGAAGTCATGTTGATATTGGTGTTGATATAGCTAAAAAATATCATGAAGATCCAATCGTTATCAATGCTATTGCTTCTCATCATGGTGATACTGAACAAACAAGTGTTATATCTTGTCTAGTTCAAATTGCTGACACGATGAGTGCTGCAAGACCTGGAGCAAGAAATGATTCAATGGAAAACTATGTTAAACGTCTAGAACAACTTGAAAGTATTGGTAATTCATTCGCTGGTGTTGAAAAGAGTTATGCAATGCAAGCTGGTAGAGAAATTCGTGTTCTTGTAAAACCAGATGAAGTTGATGATTTAAAAAGCTTTAAGATTGCAAGAGAGATTAAAGAAAAAATTGAAGATGAAATGCAATATCCTGGTACAATTAAAATTACTGTTATCAGAGAAACTAGAGCTCAAGAAGAAGCAAAATAATGCTTCTTTTTTTCATAATAAAAGTTAGCTTTGTTGAGCTAACTTTTGTATTTTTTTATATTGATATAAGAAATATTCATCTGTCATACCAGCAATAAAATCAATAACTTTTCTTTCATCAGTTGTATTATTTAAATAAGATTCATCCATATCTTTTAGGAAATCTTTATAAATAATTGACTTCATATTTTTTTGCTTTATTTGATCTAAGAAATAATCAAATAGTTGATAAAATCCGTTTTTCAAATATCCTTTTGTTTCATCAGTCATTGATTTTGAATAAATATTTTTATAATTGAATTCTTTTAAATCATCAATTGCTTTATAAATTTTTGATGACATACTTATGTAGTCTTTTCCAATTGAATTTTCGATAATATCTAAAATAATGGTATTTACAATATCTTTGTTGCTACTTCCTAAAATGTCTC
Organism: uncultured Bacilli bacterium; assembly: GCA_934101115.1. GTDB lineage: Bacteria > Bacillota_I > Bacilli_A > RF39 > UBA660 > CAG-582. Next base: position 5,119 of record CAKOPW010000032.1, read on the forward strand.
TTATACTTTTTGGTAATTCTTTTATGTCAAACACTTTAAGTCTTATAGCATCTTCAATATCACGTCCTAAATAAGCAATAACATCACTTATTCTAACTACACATCCTTCTAAAGTCATAGGTACTAAATCTTTAGAAACGGACTTATCTTTATAACAAGCTTCATATTGTGCTAAAAATTCTTCTTTTGTTTTTTTAACTGGTTTATATTCATTTTGAACTAGTTCACCATTATGACAAAGAAAGGCATCAAGTACTTGAACGGTTAGGTTATGTCCTTTTCCTTGATTTTCAACATACATCATATTTCTTACTGATTGTACATTGTGCATAAAATAGCCTTCATTATGTTTTAAAGATATTTCATTTAAAACAGATTCTCCAAAATGGCCGAAAGGAGTGTGTCCCAAATCATGACCTAATGCAGCAGCCTCAATTAAATCTTCGTTTAATAAAAGAGCTCTTCCAATCGTTCTTGCAACCTTGCTTACAAGTTGAACATGAATCATTCTTGTTGAAACGTGATCATTATGAGGCTTTGTAAATACTTGAGTTTTATTAATATATCTTGAATAATTCATACTATGAATAATTCTATCAATATCTCTAAAGTACTCTGGTCTAATATCTGTTTTTTCTTCTTCTTTAAATCTGATTGCATCTTTATTAAATGATGCATATTCACATAAATAGGATTCATTTTTTAACATGTTTTTCTTAATATCCATACTACCACCTATTAATATTATATTATTCTTTAACTATTGGTGTAAAGTTAATAATTGCATCAATTAATTTTTGATGTCTAATTATAAAATGAATATTTGGATTTTCGTTTTTAGATATTATTACATAATTTTTATCCACAATAGTTATCGTTATATTAGAAAATGTTTTGTATTCATTTAAAGTAACTATATAATTTTTATTTTTATAGTTTTTTGTTTGATTTAAATGTTTTTTGTATTGTTCATAAGAGTAATATATCTTTTTATTTAAAAATAAGTTTTCTAGTAAAAGATAAGGTTTATAATTATTGAATTCAGCTTCTTTTATTTCGTATATATTATCGTTTATTTTTATATCTTCTAACATTTTCTTTGTTCTTATCTTATCTTTACTTTGATATTCTTTTATAATGGTGATTTCTTCATCGGTTAAATTATTTGTTTTTAATATTTCATCTAAAAGTTCATCATTTATTGTAAAAAGGGGAAGGGTGGAGATATATCTTTTACGATTCAATTTTGTCTCTTCGTCTTTTTTTAAAAAGTCTTTCAATTTAGATTTATTATTTTCTGTATAAATATCCATTAAAGGATTAGCTTTTTTTAACATAATTGTTGCTTTTTCTTGAAAATATTTTAATTCACTTGGTGTTTTTGTTAGATAATATTTTCCATGCTTATGATTATCTTTAATACATTCTCCAGTTAAAGCACAAGTGCCAGATACATAATTTAAATGATAGTAAATTGTATTTTTTAAATCTTTGAAATAATAAGGAGTTACTTCACCAGTCATATAGATTGGAATCCAGCTTTCAAGACCTAAAAACATTTCTTTTGTTGGACGATCTAAGTTATGTATGATATTTATATGCAAACCTTTCTTTAATGATAAGGCAATCGCGAACATCCATTTCTTTCCAAAATCTATATCTTCAGCCATATCTTCCATAGGCATATCACTGCACATGAATATATCATTTGTATTTTTAGAAAGAATTGTTCCTTTAAAGAAATCAAGCTCCCCATTTTTCATTTCTTCAAGACCATAATAGTTTTTATTTTTTATATGATAAAAAGGAATATTAGGCACTTTTAATTCATCAAATTTAATGCTTTTTATAAAATCGTTTAAATCGAAAGTATCAAGTTTATTTAAAAAACTGCTTGCTTCATTTTCACTTTTTGAAGATGTTACTAAAAATGAAAGTAATTCATCATATATTTCATCTTTTGTTGCTTCTTTTTTTGTGTTTAGAATATTGATAATAATATTTTTATTTTCTTCATTGTAGTAATTTTTCATTATATAATCAGTTACTTTTTTAGCAAAATCAATTGGATCAGATGGCCTTGTTTTACCATTTTTTATTCTAGAAATATGTGAAGAATCAAAAGCAATGTATTTAGACATTTTATTAATATTTATGTTTAATTCATTTATTAAAGTATTTAAATTGGAACTTAAATTATCATAGTTAAAATTATCTTCATTTTTTATTGCTTCAGTTAAAGCACCTAATATTTCTTCTTTAGAGTATTTAATATTTTTTTCTATAGAAAATTTTTCTAGAGCAACTGCTAAACTTAAAAGCTGTGGACTTTGAAGTTTTGGAGTACGTTCTCCAGTTTTGTATCTGCTTATAACTGGATATGATATGTTTGCTTTATCAGCAAGCTCTTTAGATGTAATTTCAAGTTCATCCATATATTTGTTTAATAATTCTTTAAATATCATATAATCACCTAAATATATTGTATCATTAAACGTTTTGTTGTTGAAAAAAATTACCATTTAAAACATTGTTTATATTGGTAATAAAGTTGAAGAAAGATAATGCTTAATATAGAATAATTATAGAAGGATGTGTGAGTTATGAAAAAAAATACAAAAATTATTCTTATTGCTGTTTTTTTTATTTTACTAGTAATTGGAATAGTTTTTATGTTTACTAAGAAAGGTAAAAACATAATAAGTAATATAGGAGAACCAAAATTGAAAATAAAAGAAAGTGAAACAAAAGACATTAAATTTACAGATTTTGATAATGGTTTAATTAAGTTAAAACTTCCTGAAGGTTGGAAAGTTGATGTAGTAGGTGATTATATTCATTACACGATTAAAGCTTATGATCCAACATGTGAAAGTCGTCAATTATTTTTTAATTTAAAAACTGAAGGGTATAATAAATCGGAGGATGCTAAAAATTGGCAAAAAAAATATTATCCAAACGATATGTTTGCTAAAAATCCGGTTATAGAAAATAAAACTACAGAAGGCTTTTATAAAATATTTTCAGAACTTGGACCACTTAATAATACTGCTCAATTTACATTCCCAGTTGTAGATAATTTTACAGTTGTAGATAATTTAGGTGCTGCAGCTTTAGGTGGAGATGTTTTAAGAGCAACTTTTAAAGATAAAAATGGAAAAGATGCTGAAGGATTATTTAGTGCTTATGTTTATGATGCTGGCCCTTATTATGTATCTGAAAATTTCATTTCTGGTAAACAAATCGATATTTACTATTTAAGTGTATATGATGCACTTATATTATCTGCACCAAAAGATGAATTCATTGAATGGGAAGATACTTTAAATACAATGGCTTCATCTTTAGAGTTTACTGATACTTTCTTAAACGGATTTAATGCTCAACAAGATGCAGTTATGAAAAACTTTCAAAATATTAGAAGTATTTGTAATCAAATAAGTGATGGTATTATGGATTCGTGGGAAAAGAGAAGTAAAAGTTATGATATTATGAGTCAAAAACAAAGTGATGCAACTTTAGGTTATGAAAGAGTATATAACACAGAAACTGGTGAAATCTATAAAGCTTATAATGGATTTACTGATGATTATGATGGTAAAAAATATAAAGCTATAACCGATGATATGTACACAGAGAAAACTAGTGGATATATTGAAAAGTAGGTAAGGTATGAAAAATAAGAAATGGTTATTTATAGTATTAGTAGTAATCTTATTATTAGTTTTAATTGTTTTGATTATTCCTAAAAAGAAAAATGAAACAAAGAATCCAACGGAAAAGAATGAAGTTAAAACTTTAGTTGAATTTGCTCAAAACAACGCTAAAGAAAAACGTGAGTATAAAAAATTTGTTGGTGGAGAAGTTTTAAATGAAGATACAACATTTACGGAATATGCATTTATTAGCAATAATAAAGCTTATACGTTTTTACCAAGCAAATTAAGTTCTTCCGAATTGAGTTATAAAGAAGTTTATACAATTCCTGAAAATATAAAAGTTTTAACTATTATGCCTAATTATTCTCAAGATATTGAATTTTTAACAAGTAATGATGAATTTTATGAAATATATGATACAACTTATAATATGAGTTCAGATGTTACATCAAGACTTGATGGAGCTACATATGATATCAGAAAATTATATGATAAAGCTTATACTCAAGTTCATCAAAAGCAAAAAATAGATTATGATTTAATATCAACGTATTTTTATTCTAAAGATAATATTTTATATATGTATGGAGATGCATTTGATTATAAAATCAATAAAATTGAAGGTAATTATGAAGGCGAAAAAGTATTAAAAATTTATAACAATCGTATCATTAAAACGGATAAAGGTTTTTATGAATTTTATGTTTATTTTGATTCGACATTAAATCGTTATGTAGGATATACAATGAGAAT
>CAKOPW010000033.1 GCA_934101115.1 uncultured Bacilli bacterium
TAACTATAACGGTCCTAAGGTAGCGAAATTCCTTGTCAGGTAAGTTCTGACCCGCACGAAAGGCGTAATGATCTGGGAGCTGTCTCAACCATAGACTCGGTGAAATCTTAATACCTGTGAAAATGCAGGTTACCCGCAGCAGGACGGAAAGACCCCATGGAGCTTTACTGTAGGTTGATATTGGAATCAGATGTTAGTTGTAGAGGATAGGTGGTAGACTGTGATGTATAGACGCTAGTTTATACGGAGTCGCCCTTGGAATACCACCCTTCTGATATTTGATTTCTAACTCGCGCCCATTATCTGGGTGGAGGACAGTGTCTGCTGGGCAGTTTGACTGGGGCGGTCGCCTCCTAAAAAGTAACGGAGGCGCCCAAAGGTTCCCTCAGAATGGTTGGAAATCATTCAAAGAGTGTAATGGTATAAGGGAGCTTGACTGTGAGACTTACAAGTCGAGCAGGTACGAAAGTAGGGCATAGTGATCAGGCGGTAGAGTATGGAATTGCCGTCGCTTAACGGATAAAAGTTACCCTGGGGATAACAGGCTGATACCACCCAATAGTTCACATAGACGGTGGTGATTGGCACCTCGATGTCGGCTCGTCACATCCTGGAGCTGGATTCGGTTCCAAGGGTTGGGCTGTTCGCCCATTAAAGTGGCACGCGAGCTGGGTTCAGAACGTCGTGAGACAGTTCGGTCCCTATCCGCTGTGGGCGTAGGAAAATTGAGGAGAGCTGTTCCTAGTACGAGAGGACCGGAATGGACTGACCAATGGTGTATCTGTTGTAACGCCAGTTGCAGTGCAGAGTAGCTATGTCGGGAAGGGATAACCGCTGAAAGCATCTAAGCGGGAAGCCCACTTCAAGATGAGTTTTCCCATATGTATATAGTAAGAACCGTTGTAGACTACAACGTTGATAGGCTAGAGGTGGAAGCGTAGCGATACGTTGAGCTGACTAGTACTAATAGTTCGAGGATTTAATCATATAAATTATAATTGATGAGTCATTATCTTGTTTTTAAAGAACAAAATCATATAAATTTTGTTAAAAATATGTTTGTGATGATAGCTTAGTGGACACACCTCTTCCCATACCGAACAGAGAAGTTAAGCACTAAAACGCCGACGATAGTGTAAGCGAAAATAGGAAGTTGCAAACTATTTTTTTTTGCGTTAATTTACATTTTTTTATTGATATAATCAAATATAATGGTATTATATTAATAGAGAGGAGTTTAAATATGATAAAAGAAAAAAATATTGCAGTATCAATCATTCTATATTTTGTTACGTGTGGAATTTACTATTTAATATTTATGGCCGATTCTACGAGAGATGTTGATATTATAACTAACAATCCAGAAAAGAGAAGCGGAGGCACTGTTGTATTACTATCAATTTTAACTTGCGGAATATATGGTTTTTATTGGTGGTATAAACAAGGTGAGCTTATGGAAAAATTAAATTATGAATCTGGTAAGGCAAGTTCATCAAGTGCTGTTCTATACTTATTATTATCCTTATTTGGTTTATCATTTGTTAATATGATATTACTTCAATCAGATTTAAATAAGTATGCATCTCAAAATTAATATTGTTAAATAATAAGGAAACTATTATAATAATATTAGTTTTTTTTTGGAGGAAAATATGAAAAAAAAGTTATTGGATCAAACTTACTTTGTGGTTACATTTACGATAATTTTAGTATATGGCATATTATATATTTTTACTAAGCAAGGACTTCCCTGCATTTTTCATAAGATAACAGGTTTATATTGTCCAGGATGTGGTATCACACGAATGTTTATAAGTTTGTTTAAGCTTAACATATATCAAGCATTTAGATATAATCCTCTAGTGTTTATCTTGCTTATAGTGAGTACTATATATTTTCTAGTAGACTGTTTGAAGTATGGGATTACTAAAGAGCACATAAAACTTCCAAAAATTGTTTATATTATTCTATTAATAATTGTTATTGGTTTTGGAATTCTTAGAAATATACCCTTGTTTTCCTATTTAGCTCCAACTATTGTAAATTAATTATAAAATATATAAATAGGTATTGATATAAATATTTCTTTGTTGCTATAATGAATTAGGTGATAAGAATGGATTATAAATATACATCAAGAAATGAAATCGATACTATGGAATTAGCTGAAAATATCGAATCAGAAAAGTTTCCAGGAATGATAATCTGTTTAGATGGCGAACTTGGAAGTGGAAAAACAGTTTTTGTTAAAGGTTTTGCTAAATCATTAGGTATTACAGAGAATATAACTAGTCCAACTTTCAATATTGTTAAAGAATATGAAAGTGGAGAAATGAAGTTAAATCATATGGATGTTTATCGTATAGAAGACACTGATGAGACTATTGCTTTTAATGATTATTTTAAAGGTGATGGAGTAACCATAATTGAATGGGCTGAGCTTATTGAAGATAAATTACCAGATGAAAGACTAGAAATTAAATTTAAAGTAATTGATGAAAATACTCGTGTGTTAGTGTTAAAACCATATGGACAAAAATACGAAGATTTAGTTAATTATGTACTATAAATACCTGCTTATGGTATTTTTTTTTTCCATTTTTTGCTATAATAACTATCGGAAGTGATGATATGTATTCATTATTTATAGATACTCATGATTTAGATTTGGTTATAGCCTTGTATAAAGATAAAAAACTAAAAGATAAAGAGATAAAAGAATCATTAAGAAATCATTCTGATTACACGATGCCAATAATTGATGAAATAATAAAAAGAAATAATATCGGTGTCCATGATATAAAAGAGATATTGGTGGTTAATGGACCCGGATCATTCACTGGTGTAAGAATTGGAGTTACAATTGCTAAAATGTTGGCATATACTTTAAATGTTCCAATAAAAAGCATAGATTCAATCACGATGTATGGAATATCTGATAATTATCCAGATAAAAAATTGGTGTTAATTCCCGATGTTAAAGGGTCATATGGTGGAGTGTTTGAAAATAATAAACTAATTGGAGAATTATTTTATAAATCAAAAGCCGAATTAGAAGAATATATTAAGGAAAATAATATAAATAAAATTGTTGAAAACAACATAGATTTCAACAAAATAATTGAACACTTTGAAAATATTGAGCCAACCCTTGCTCATATTGTTAATCCGATATATGTTAAAGTTATTGAGGCTTTAAAATGATAAGAGCTTATAAATTGAGTGATTTAAAAACAATTGATTATATTGGAAATCAAATAAAACCAAATTTTGTGGTTGAATATGATATGGATAAAATAGAACTATACGACTGGTTAAATTTATTAGTATATGAAGAAAATGGCAAAGTGGTAGGATTTATTGAATTTGCAAATAATGTAGGAAGTATTGATATTTATACAATCGCGGTTGATGAAAACTTTAAACGTCATGGAATTGCAACAAAACTCATAGATTATGTAAAAGAAAACTACGATTATGAAACAATTACTTTAGAGGTTCGAAGTAAAAATGATGCCGCGATTAAAATGTACCAAAAAAATGGTTTTGAAGTTATCAATACAAGAAAAAAATATTACGAAAATGATGATGCATATGTTATGCAATATAAAAATAGTAAAGGAAGTATATAGATGAAAGATGTTTATATATTAGGAATAGAATCAAGTTGTGATGAAACAAGCATGTCTATTGTAAAAAATGGAGTAGAAGAAATAGCTACTACAGTATTTACTCAAATGGATACACATGCTTTATATGGCGGAGTAGTGCCAGAAATTGCTTCTAGAATGCACACTGAAGCTATAACTTTAGTTTTAGAGGATTTACTTTCTAAGACGGACTTAACTGTAGATGATGTTGATGCAATAGCTGTAACTTATGCTCCTGGATTATTAGGAAGCTTACTTGTAGGAGTTGAAGCTGCTAAAGTATTGTCACTTGTTTATAATAAGCCATTAATCGCGACTCATCATATTGCTGGACATATTTATGCAAATAACTTAGTTAAAAGATTAACCTTTCCTTTACTAGGAATTGTTGTAAGTGGAGGACACACTGAACTAGTTATTATGAAGGATGACTATGAATTTGAAGTAATTGGTACAACTTTAGATGATGCCATAGGTGAGTGTTTTGATAAAGTTGCTCGAGTTTTAGACCTTCCATATCCTGGTGGACCAAATGTTGAAAAATATGCTGAAAAGGGAAGCAATTCTTATAATTTACCAATTCCAATGGATAATGATTCTTTAGATTTTTCCTTTAGTGGCTTAAAAAGCGCTGTAATAAATTTAAATCATAATGAAAAAATGCGTGGTAATGAAGTTAGAAAATACGATTTAGCTTGTTCATTTCAAACAATAGCAGTTGATCAAATCGTTAGAAAAACACGTTTAGCTTTAGAAAAGTATGATTTAAAAAGAGTGATTGTTGCCGGTGGAGTAAGTGCTAATAAATATTTAAGACAAGAAATTGAAAAATTAACTACAGAAAAAGGTGTAGAACTAACTATTCCTCCTATGAAATATTGTACTGACAATGCTACAATGATTGCAGCAGCAGCATATTATCAATACATAAAAAAAGACTTTGCTGATTTAAGTTTAAAAGCTAAAAGCCAAGAATACTTTTTTACTAAATAAGATGTTATATCTTATTTTTTTATGCTATAATTTATACATAATAGAATAAGATAGGGGATAAAAATGAAGACATTAACTGATCACGAATTAAATATATTAAACAATTATTTTAATGCTACAAATTACTTAGCTGTAGGGCAACTATATTTGTTAAAAAATCCACTTTTAAAAACTAAACTAACTATGGATGATGTTAAACCTAGAGTTGTTGGTCATTTTGGAACAATACCAGGAAGCAATTTTATTTTCACACATTTAAATCGTGTAATAACTAAATATGATTTAAATATGATATATTTTGTAGGCCCTGGTCATGGAGGTCAAGTAGCAGTTACCAATGCTTATTTAGATGGAACATATACTGAAATATATCCTAAAATAACTAAAGATGAAGCTGGTTTACAAAAACTATTTAAGCAATTTTCATTCCCAGGAGGAGTATCTAGTCATGTTGCTCCAGAAACTCCAGGAAGCATTCATGAAGGTGGTGAGCTTGGATATTCACTTATACACGCTTTTGGAGCAGTTTTAGATAATCCTGATTTAATCGCTGTTTCAATTGTTGGAGATGGAGAAGCTGAGACTGGTCCACTTGCGACATCATGGAATATAAACAAATTTATTAATCCAAATACAGATGGTGTTGTTTTACCAATCGTGCATTTAAATGGTTATAAAATATCAAATCCAACAGTTTTATCAAGAATGAGTACTGAAGAAATTACATCTTTATTTAAAGGATATGGATGGGATGTTTATTTTGTTGAGGATAAAAATAACTCAATAGACGAAATGCAAGAAAAAATGGCTACAACCATGGATGAAATCATCACAAAAATAAAGAAAATAAAAGATGAATATAAAGTTAAGGAAAACATAACTTATCCTAAGTGGCCAATGATAATTCTAAGAACAAAAAAAGGTTGGACAGGTCCAAAAGAAACCGAAGGTAGTTTTAAAGCACATCAAGTTCCAATTGAAATAACTGATGAAAGCAAATTGCAAGAACTTGAAGAATGGTTAAAGAGTTACCATCCAGAAAATATTTTTAATGATGATGGTTCAATCAAGAAAGAAATCCTATCATTTTTGCCAAAAGGAAATAGAAGAATGAGTGCTAACCCAATATGTAATGGTGGCTTGTTATTGAAAGAATTAAAAACTCCAGATATAAAGAACTATATGCTTGATGCTCATCATGGCGATATTGTAAGCCGAGATATGTACAATTTAGGTGCTTATTTAAGAGATGTAATTAAGCTTAATGAACAAAATCATAACTTTAGAATATTTGGTCCAGATGAAGCTATGAGTAATCGTTTAAATCAAGTATTTGAAGTAACTGATAGACAATGGTTAATGCCAATCGGAGAAAAAGATGAACATGTTAGCCCATATGGCAGAGTATTGGATTCATATCTATCAGAACATTTTGCAGAAGGTGCTTTAGAAGGATATTTACTTACGGGAAGACATGGTTTAATTCATTCATACGAATCTTTTATTAGAGTAGTTGATTCAATGATAGGTATTCATGCAAAATGGCTTAAAATGACTAAAGAACTACCTTGGAGAGCTCCTATATCATCCCTAAACATAATTGAAACAAGTCACATATGGCAACAAGATCATAATGGCTATACTCATCAAGAACCAGGATTTATAAATCATGTTTTAAACAAAAAAAGAGATATAATAGACATATATCTTCCATATGATACAAATTCACTTATTTATACAGTTGATAAGTGCTTAAAAAGTAAAAATATGATTAATACGATTATTGCTTCTAAGCATGATCGCCCTCAATGGTTAAATTATGAAGAAACAATAAAACATTGTGAAAAAGGAATTGGAATATGGGACTTTGCTAGTGATGAAAATCCTGATATAATTCTAGCTTGTGCAGGAGAAACACCAACTCTTGAAGTATTAGCTGCAACTAGTATTTTAAAAGAAAAAACTGATATTAAGGTTAGAGTAGTTAACGTAGTATTCCTAGAAACTTTAGACGAACTTCCAGAAGAAGAATTCAATAAGTTGTTCCCAATTGGAACACTAGTAATCTTCAATTTTCATGGATACCCAAATGTTATAAGAGAACTTACTTATAATAGAAAACAAAAATTTATAATTCATGGCTATGAAGAAGAGGGTGCAATTACTACTCCATTTGATATGCGTGTTTTAAATAAAATAGACAGATTTCATTTAGTAATAGAAGTACTAGATTTATTAAATAAAAACGAAGATGTAAAAAGATACTGCCAAGATGAGTTGATGAAACATTATGATTATATTCGTGAGACGGGACAAGATCTAGATGAAGTTTTGAATTGGAAATGGAAAGACTAACTTTCCGTTTTTATTTTATTTCTTTACACATTCCAGCATCAGGTTCATAAAAACAATGAGATTTATATCTACCAGAAAGTTCTTGACCATACCAAACATTTTTACAACTATTGTTTCCTGGGGCATAGAACCAAAGTGCATTAGTTGCTGGGTAAAAATATTCTCCTCTTAAACATCTCTTAGCTAAATTTTTTTCTTTAGTTGTAGAGGATGATTGAAAAAGAGAACTAGTTGATCCAACAAAACCTCCAGGGGATTGATAAACTATTCCTTCAATTGTCCTAATATTTTTAAAAAGATCACATGTAACAAGAACACGATTAATGATTACATTTCCAACCATAAGCATTGCAAGTGCTCCATCACTCAAGGCTTCTGCTCGCATAAGTCTAGCCATCAAATCAAGTTCTTTAGTTGTATAATTTACTAACATAAAAAAATCACCTATAACATTATATGCTACAGGTGTTTATTTTTATCTTGGATATTTAGAAAAATCTACAACTTTATTTTCTGATGGTTTAACTGTGAACACAATTTTTTGAGTTTTACTTGTTTCGTTACCAGCACCATCTGTAACTGTGTAGCGAATCCAATATTGGTCTATTCCTTGATATTCATCTACTTCATGATATACTACATGTGATATTTTATAATCCGGTTTATCGTCCCAAACTTCCAAGTGATCATAATTGATATCATCTATACTATTTACATAATAAATTGCATCATTAAACTTTAATGTAGGTTTATAGACGTCCTTTGGACTATTAACATCTTTTAAATAAGTATGTTTGGAATCATTTGCAATCCAGCCAGTATCTCCTGCATACTTACCACGATATTCAATTTTATACCAAGTCATCACTCCACCAGTATAAACCTCTTGAACCGCGAATACATCACCTTTACTTACTTTACCTAAAGAAGCACTATATTTATCATGATCTTTTCTAACGTTAAGTTCTTTAGTTGTAACTTCAACATACCAACTTTTTTTTATCTCTTCAATTCTTTTTTGTTCAGATTGATAATTGATAAATTTTTTAACTCCAAAGTATCCTCCTACAAGAACGCCTACTATTAATACAAATGTAAAAAACTTCTTCACTTTCTCACTTCCTATGTTAATAAGTTATCATAAATACTAGAAAATAGCAATAAATCTAGTTTACAATATAACTTAATTTTACTATAATAAATAACTACAAGTTGGTGGATATATGAATAGGTTAAGTTTTGCTATATTAACTAATAAATTATTTAATGAATGGATTAAAAATAATAGAAGCTTTGTTGATGTTCAAGTCTCTCTTGAAGAAACTGAATATGATGAATTTATGTCCATTATCTATGAAGCAAAAAACATATATGCTTTTTTAACCTATTCAAAATACTATAATATTTCTGAACTAATTGAAGAATTTTTAAATAATTTAAAAGAATTTAAACCAAAAGAATACATATTTGTAAAAATTTATATTGAATCCATAGAAGATTCTATAAAAGAAATTGTAAATATTGAATATATAATCCACTTATATAATTTTTTATTGATGTTTAGTAAATCCAATCTTCCAAAGAACTATGGATTTTTATGTCAAAATGCGGAGTTAGAAACGGTTATGAGTATTTATCCAGAAGAAATTGGTTATTATGAACAAGCATCTATATTTATTCAATCGGAAAAATATCAAACGGATGTATCAAAAGAAAGATATGAATTAAAAAACACTTTAAATAATCTTATAAAAAATCTATTAAAAGAATCATTTACCAATTCTTCTTACTGTGAATTTAAATCACAGTTTATAAATTATTTAGAGGAATCAAATATACCTCGAAAGGCCATACTAGATTATGAGATGTTTATGAATTACTATCATGCTAATATGCGAAAATATTTCTCAACAAAAGATGACAAAGAAAAAAGATTATTAAAGGAAACACTGGACATATTCAGTGATAATTTGTAATATTATGTTAGGAAAGGAGAACGTAATGAAAAGAAAGATTTTTGTGAGTTTGCTTGCTTTAATTATGTGTTTTACTTTAGGAGGATGTGCTTTTGGTACAAAAGAAAAGACTTATACAAGTCATGGATTATCAGTTACAATGAATGATGATTTTCAAGAAAAGTCAATTGTTTCTCAAACAGTTTACTTAGAAAGCACTGAAGCAATATTTTCGGCATTGAAAGAAGATTTTTCTGCTTTAGAAGCGATTAACTTAGGAGAAAATACTTCAATAAAAGAATATGCCGAAGCGGTTGTAGCAAACAATAATGCTCAATATGAAATCAAAGAAGAAGATGGTTTAACATATTTTGAATATGAGAAAACTGTATCAGGAAAAGATTTCTATTATTTAGCTTGTGTTTATAAATCAGATGATGCATTTTGGTTAATAAATTTTGCAAGTGAAACTTCTAATAAAGAAAAATACCAACCATTATTTAAACGTTGGGCAAAAACAGTAAAATTTGAATAAAAAAAGAA
>CAKOPW010000034.1 GCA_934101115.1 uncultured Bacilli bacterium
TGGTATTTCTCCAGCTTTCCGAATTGCTTAAATTTAAGAAGAGTAATCTTCTTTTTTTTATGCTTGTTCATATAATTTAATATGAATAAATTTATGTTACAATTATTTTTAATTGTTGTTATTTCATTTTCACTAAGTATATGTATACTTTACTTAAATTATTTTGAAATTGGGTATAATTTTTTTGAATATGTTAAACATAGTCTTGTATATATTATATTTATAGTCGTTGGATTTTTTATTCTACTAAAATTAAACTAGGAGGGCAAAATGAAATATTATTATGATATAATATTAAACTTTAATGAGTTACCTATTAACTTTTATGAATGGGAGAAAAGTGATGATATTGAAAGATTTTTAAAAATAAAAGTGTATAAAGTCAATGATTTAAAAGACTTTATTGGTTATAATGTAAAGATAGATTTAGGGGATGATAGATACGTTTTATGTGATGGAATCAATTCTATTGCAATTGAAGTAATTAATGGTAAAGTTGCTTATCTTAGTTATTTAACTTATGAGGATGAGATAAATATTTGCAAAATGGTTCATAAGATGGCAGTAACTAAATTATCATACAAAAAGTTAACTAAAAGAAAAATAATTCATGATCTTAGAGGAACTCTTATTGTTAAAAATTGTTTATTAGCTGCCCTAAAAGATGATAACGAATATTTATTAAGGTATATGTATTTACAAATAACTAACAAAGATTCAAAGGATATAGAGAAAATTAAAAAATTTCTTATTCAGGATATAAATTCTAATTTAAATGACAAATATATCGATTTATATAGAAAAATTATATAGAAAAATATATAATTAGATTAGGTGATAGATATGCATAAGTATTTTATATTATTATTGGTAATTTTAATTATTCTAGTAATTATATTTACTGTTATTGTTTATAATGAACTTGTAACTTTAAGAAATGCAGTAACATCTTCTTGGAAAGATTTAACTAAATTAATTGACGAATATATGAAACTATCTAAAAATGATACAGATGAATATAATAAATTAATAGCGGTAGAGGATATAATTGATTATTTTTATAAAGTGGATTCTGATGATCCAAAACTAGCAGAAATAAAAGAAAAGATCAAAGTACAAAAAAGAGTATATAATGATTATGTATTGGCTTTAAACAATAAAACAATGTTATTTCCATTTAATTTAGTTGCATCATTTTTTGGATTTTCCAAATGGCCTTATTTTAGAGATTAAAAAAATCAAGAAATTGTTTATTCTTGATTTTTTATTTCTTCTTCATCAATTAAAACTGCATGTACAACATGTCTTGTTGTATGAGAGAAACAAGTTGATAAAGTTAATATTTTGGATGAAGCATCGATGTTAACATTAAAGTCATATAGACTTCTTGATTTTAACATATTTATAAAATTCATATATTCATCATCATTTGCAAATTCAGTTTTTAAATAATCTTCTGTAGCAGGTATTTTGTAGATTGAGAAGATACGCCATTTCATATTTTTAGTAGGTGTATTAAACGTGATTATTTGATTGCTTTCTTTTCTATACCAACTGCTGTTTAACGCGTATTTTAAAGTACCAAACATTATGCCTTGTTTTATATTATGCCCATATATTATGGTATTTTTATCTAAATTAGTTGGATTATTACGATAATCCATAAAAATCCATCCCATTGAATTCTTTCTTTTATTAAAATCACGATTTAAATAATATGAGTTAGTACTTGCTTGAACAACTGGATAATTAATTTTTGTATTATTAACCATTAAATAACCAACTGTATCATCATTTTTTTTCATAAGTTCAGTAAAAACTTGTTTATAATCAGTATAATAAGCACTTGAATAACTTGATCCTGCTTTTTTAGTAGTAGTAGAAGTTTCTTCACGATTATCAATATAATCAATATCACGATCATTATCATCCAAATTATTATTACTACTAGCATTATCAATTATCTTATTGATGTCAACTAATTCTTTTTCAACAGTTTTATTATCTTTAAACTGAGCATAATAATCAAGCATCAAAGTGACTGCTGCAGTTATCATAATAAATATTACTATTGTAGTAAACATTTTAAAATTAATCTCTTTAAACAAGTTGTTCTTTTTATAAGTATCAGAATAATTAAGTTTAAAAGTAATATTATTTTCCTCCAAATAATTTTTATTAACTTTTTTTAAATAATTAACTGAATTAAAAATTGTCTTTAAATCATTGTTTTTTTCTTCAATTTCAATCTTTACATTTTTTTTCTTGTTTGATATAAGTTCTTCTAAAATAGTTGTTAATAATTCATTTGAGTAATTCATTATTTTTATTGTTTTAAGTTTATTATTTAGATTAATGAAAGTTTTTATATCTTCGAAGTCATCATTTTCACTTACAATTATATATTTTTTATAATAAATATCCGAAAAAGAATTAAGCGAGTTTATTATCATAAAACTTGATTTTTTTTCTATTTGGGATCTTGTTTTGACCACTAAATTTTTGTTAACATCTAATCTTTCAATTAAATATTTTGACATGCTATAAAGTTCAATTTCTTCAACATAATGATTATCAATTAATTTTAAGAAAATATCCATATTTATTTCTTTATCTTCTTTAAATATAATTTTTTTGATATGTTCCCAAGTATTAATAAGTTCTAAAGAAATATTAGCTATATCATTTGATGAGATAACAACAGTATTAATATTTTTCTTTAAGATAGTTACATTTAAGAAGGATGAAACAAGTTCTTTATTCTCTAAAATGTATGAACAAGAGAACTTTAGTTCTTTCAAGTTAATAACATTTGTATTATTTAAATTCTTTTGTTCAACAGTTCTTTTTATTTTAGAGATAATTATTGAATTAGAACTTAATTTAAAAGATATATTAAAATCCATTTTACATCCTCCTTATTCTATATATAATATTAACATAAAATTTTTTTTAATTCTATATTGAAAACTCATAAAATAAACATTATACTAAAAGTGTAAAAGAATTAAGTGTAGGTGTGGTGGTTTTATGGAAACTTTATTTGATATTGAACAAATTGTTTTTGAAGAATGCAGTTTAAAAGAAATTCTGACGATAATTGCTTATTTAATCGTCAACACCGATTTTAGCAACACTTCACTTATTGATAGATGTGTTTCAATTTGTACTCAGAAGTTAGATGACTCCTTGCGCCTTAAGGAAGAACTAACTACTGAGTATTTTTATTTGTTGGATATTTTAAAGAAAAAGAAAAGAAGTCTAGAAAAAGATGACAGCAATCGAAAATACTTAAAGAATTTAGAGGATATTTTTAATGAAAGAAAAATATATCTAGTGGAAGAAAAATGTGAACAACCATTTGAAGATATTTTAGTTAGATGGTTGGCAGATGAAACTTGTTATATGTACATAAGAACATTACTTGAAAGAAATGTAAAAGTGTGTAATACCAAAATAAATGGAAAACATATTGTATTTTATATTCTAGAACAATATATTAAAAACTTTAAGATAATGATAAAAAACAAGAATGGAAACTATATAAATAAAGATTACCTAAGAGAAGTTTATTATTTATTTACTAAAAGTTATTATGTTCGTTTAAGTAAAGAAGATAAAAATGAAATAGATAAAATATTAGATGATTTCAAAGAATACATAAAAGATATTTTAGTTAAAGAATATCGAAGAAAAGCAGCATTAAAGGAAATAGAAAGTATGAAAAGTTTTTACTTTTATAAAACTATTCCTGAATACATTTATCCCAAATATAACGATGATACTTTAGACTATGAAGTAACAAGAATAACTTCTTCTGTTTCTTCAACTTCATCTGTTTTAGAGAACGCTTTTCTTTTTAGAAAACGTGCTTATAAAGTTTATGGCAATAAAGTTAGTATATATGTGATGGATATCTCTCCATATATACATGAAAAAAGTATAATGCAAAACTATTTGGAGTATCTTGAGTATGAAAATGCTTCAATAGATGAATTTGTTGAAGATAATTTTTCATTTAAAGTAGGTCATACTTACCAAACTATCTGTTATGAAATTGAATTTTATCCAAGTGGTATGGTAAAAGGATTTGGTGTTTCTAAAAAGAATATAAAAGTAGACAAAGAATATAAATCTTATGCAGACTTTGATGAAGTTGCTGAGAATTTATATGAATTATATAAAAAAGTATCGTTAAAGGATAGAGGTTCTTTTGCAAGTTTTGATTTGTTAAAAGTTAATGACTATTTTGATGATTTAGTTAATAAAGAATATGCGAAGTTTATGAGTCTACATAGATTACCATTTTTATATCGTGGATATAAATTAAAAAGTGATAGAGAAGTAAATACGGCTTTAAATGAATATATAGAATTACTAAGTGGACTTACTAAACAGGATGCAGCAATAATTACTGATATTATTTGTTCAAGGATAGATAAGTCTCATTATTCATTAATTCCTTTTGATAATGGTGTATATGATATGACTTTAACAGATCATAAAAATTATTTAGCATACTTAAATGAAAAAGTTTTACACGATTTATATTTTAATGATTGTTTGTTGAGTAAAGATAGACTTCAAAGATTAAAAAAGCAATATACTGAAGAATTTAAAGAAATAGCAGATGAACTTAATAAATTAAATGATTATGTAGATGAAGATATGATTCGTATAAATAAAGGAAGAATTAGAAGAAAAGTTAATATACCATCATTGACAGAGTGAATTCAAAGTGATAACATAATGTTAGAAATCGAAGAAGAAGGACAACATTAAATAATTTTAATTTTTAGAGAGTTTGTGGTTGGTGAAAACAAATAATGGATTATTTAATTACTACCTTCTAAGAGAATTAATAAATTCCGGAATAATCCGTTATCATAAATAAGTTAAACAAAAGAGATGGTACCGTGCTATTTAAGCACTCTTGAACATCTCTTTTTTTGTTTATTTTTAGGAGGTTTGGTCAATGAAACAAAAAATAATTGAATACTTTAATGGCAAGAATAAATATGTTTCAATAAAAGAGCTAATAAAATATTTAAATATAAGTGAAAAAGATTATCCGTTATTGGTAGACTCTTTGTATGACCTTGAATGCTCTGGTTTCATAATTGGGGATAAAGACTCTACCTACATGCGTGTGCCAAAAGATTATATTTATAAACAAGGAACGGTTTCTATTTCTAAAGAAAACAATCGATATATTGATATGGGGCATGGAGATATTGCAATCGTTCCATCAAAAGATGCCAAAATGGTTAAAGATCAAAGTCGTGTCTTTTTTGAGTGTATTCCAGTTAAAAATTTTCCTCATCAATTTATTGCTAAAATAGTAAGAGTAGCTGAGAAACCTTCCATTCAAAACTCTTATTTAGTAAAAGCAATTGTTGAAAGAGATTATAGTAAAAATTATTTTTTCGTAAAAATAAACAACCAAAAAGTATACATTCCAACCAATTACATTAATGGTGCAAGTGTTGGTGATGAGGTTGATGTATTAATAAATCATACTGAGAATTCTACTATTGCTAAAGTTCAAAAAATATTAGAAAAAAGAACAAAAAAACATATTTTTAGTGTCTATGAAGATTCTGGCAAATTAAAAGCAAAATCGATTAGCATCGCTGATTTGAAAATAGATGACCTCCCAACTGATGTAGAAATTGGCGACTTTCTTATATATGAAATAGATAAAGATGGAAGATATCAATTTTTGAAGAAAATGGATAAGGTCGATAATGAACTTGAAGTATACGCTGAAGAATTTGGAATTGATGTTCAATTTAAACCAGAGGTTATAAGAGAAGTTGAGTCTTTAAACAAAACTATATCAAAAGAAGAAATTGAAAAAAGAATAGATTTAAGAAATTTAATCACGATCACGATTGATGGCGAAAAGTCAAAGGATCTAGATGATGCAGTGTCTCTTGAGAAAATCGGGGGGGTAATTATATATTATATGTTTCCATTGCTGATGTAAGTCACTATGTAAAACCTGGAAGTATGTTATTTGCTGAAGCTTATAAAAGAGGCACAAGTATTTATCCAGCAAATCAAGTAATCCCAATGTTTCCTTTTCAATTATCCAATGGAATTTGTTCATTAAATGAAGATGAAGATAAACTTACTAAAACTATTAAAATAGAGATAACGCCTGATGGTAGATTTGTTGATTATTCTATTTTTAAAAGTATAATAAGAAGTAATAAAAAAATGTCTTATGAAAAAGTAAATAATCTTTTAAATGGAGTTGACTATGACGAAGAATATTTGCCATTCTATGAATTGTTAAAAGATATGAATTTATTATCTAATATATTAGAACATAGAAGATCAAAAAGAGGATGCATGTCATTAAATATAGCAGAATATGAATATGACATAAATGAATATGGTGAAGTTGATGATGTCCATGTAAGAGAAAGAGATAAAGCTCAATTAATGATTGAAAACTTTATGATTGTAGCAAATGAAATTGTAGCCAAGTATTTTGAATATTTGGATACTGTTGGTGTATATCGTTGCCATAAAGCTCCAGATTTAGATAAATTATACAAATTGAAAAAAACACTTAATAATCTTGGAAAGTTTTATCGTACTTCATCAATTAGAAATCCAAAATTTTTACAAAATCTAATGCGTGATGCCAACAAAAATGATTTAATTAAAGAAAATCCATATTTTTCAAAGATTTTGTTATCATCTATGGAGAAAGCTTATTTTTCAACTATTAATATTGGGCATTTTGGTTTAGCTTTAGATGAATATGCGATGTTTACAAGTCCAATAAGAAGATTTGCTGATTTAATGAATCATTTAATAATTGGTTATGCGTTAGATGGTGAATATGATAAAATAGACGAGCTAGCAAGTAAATGTGAAGATATGTGTATTCACACAAGTGAAAAAGAATATCAATCGGATAGTTTTGAAAAGAATATTGATTTGATGTTAATGAATAAATATCTTGAAAAATATAAATATAGTCCGCTTATTGCAACGGTTATATGTATAGATAAATCAAAAGAATGTGTTTACGTTAAAACAAATTTAGGAATTTATGGTATAATACCTATGAATAAAAAAAGTGTAAAATCACCAAATGAGGCAATAATAAATGGAAGCAAGGTAGCAATTGGTGATTCAATAGTTGTAGAATATTCTTCAATACAAGATTATTTCACAGAAGTTACATTCGATTATCTTGGTAAAGATACCAATGGAATTAGAAAGTTAATAAAAGATAGGAGAGAAAAAAATGATTAATTTTAAAGAAGATGAAGATTTAAGAAAGTTAAATCACTCATGTGCTCATATGATGGCACAAGCTATAAAACATTTATATCCAAATGCCCGCTTTTGGGTTGGACCAGTAGTAGAAGAAGGATTTTACTATGATGTTGATTTAGGAGATAAAGTTATTAATGAAGAAGACATTGAAGCAATTTCAAAGGAAATGAAAAAAATTGCAAAAGATGGAAAAAGAATTGTTAGAAATGAAATAAGTAAAGAAGAAGCATTAGAAGAGTTTAAAGATGATCCATATAAAATAGATTTAATATCTAGAATGGACGAAGCTTCAACAGTTATTTCAACTTATACTCAAGGAGATTTTACTGATCTTTGTCGTGGACCTCATGTTGATACAGTTAAAGAATGTAAATATTTTAAATTAACTAAATTTTCAGGAGCTTATTGGAAAGGCGATAGAAACAATAAAATGCTTCAAAGAATTTATGGAGTATGTTTCAGAACTGAAGAAGAGCTTAATGCTTATTTAACTGAACTTGAAGAAGCAAAAGAAAGAGACCATCGAAAATTAGGTAAAGATTTAGGAATTTACATGATGGATGATTTAGTTGGAAAAGGTCTTCCAATGTATTTACCAAATGGATATACAGTATGGCATGAATTTGAAGAATACATAAAAAATAAAGAATTAAAACTTGGTTATAAACACGTTTTAACTCCACCACTTGGAAATGTTGAACTTTATAAAATATCTGGACACTGGGCACATTATCAAGATAGTATGTTCCCTAAAATGGAGGTTGAAGGCGAAGAGTTTGTTTTAAGACCAATGAACTGTCCTCATCATATGATGATTTATGGAAATGATATTCATTCATATCGTGATTTACCATTACGTATTGCAGAAGTAGCAAGGGATGCAAGATATGAATCAAGTGGAAGTTTAAAAGGAATAGAGCGTGTTAGAACATTCTGCCAAAATGATTCACATATTTTCTGTACTCCAGATCAAATCGAAAGTGAATTTAGAGGAGTAGTTGATTTAATATTAGATGTTTATAAAGAATTAAATATTAAAAATTATCGTTTTGAACTTTCATTAAGAGATAAAGAAGATAAAGTAAAATATCATGATGATGATGAAATGTGGGATAAAGCTGAAAATAAATTAAGAGAAGTTTTAAATGATATTGGTATTCCTTACGTAGAAAAAATTGGAGAAGCTGCCTTCTATGGACCAAAACTTGATGTTCAAGTTAAACCTGCTGTAGGTAATGAATATACATTATCCACTTGTCAACTTGATTTCTGTTTGCCAGCAAATTTTGATTTAAAATATGTAGATCAAGATGGAAGCAAGAAAACTCCAGTAGTAATTCACCGTGCAATCCTTGGTTCAATTGATAGATTTATTGCTTTCTATCTTGAAGAAACTAAAGGTGCATTACCTCTTTGGGTAAATCCAAATCAAGTAACAATTATTCCAGTCAATAATGAATATCATTTAGAATATGCAACTAGAATTTATAACGAATTAAGAAATGCGAATATTCGTGTAAAATTAGATGATAGAGATGAAAAACTAGGCTATAAAATGAGAGAAAGTCAAATGATGAAAACTCCAATAACATTAGTTTTAGGAAATGATGAAAGGGATAATGAAACAGTTACTTTAAGACTTTATGGAAAAGATGATAAAGTAACAATGAGTATTGAGGAATTCAAAGCATATCTAAAAGAAAATATTGAAAATAAAACTTATAGATTATAAAAAAAAGAACTGCTAATCAAAAAGTTAGCAGTTTTTATCTGTTCAAAATAGCAAGTATACCATAAATAATAGATGTGTAACAAAGTAGCATAATTAGTAATTCGGACGAATAACCGAATAATTCAAAACACAATATCCAAATAAATATGGTGAAAACACTTAAAGCAATATTTACAAGTTTTTTATTAAACATTCAAATTTTCCTTTCATAACCAAATTATAACATAATTTTTTATATTAAGATTTTATTTACACATACTAAAAGTAGAATATTTACTCTACAACAAATAAATTGTATAATTTAAATATAATAGGTGTGCAATAA
>CAKOPW010000035.1 GCA_934101115.1 uncultured Bacilli bacterium
ACACTATCATTATATTATTAACATTTAAAAATAGTACACATATTTACGTGATTTTATAACGTAGGAGCATTTTTCATCTTTTCTAATTCACCAATAATCTCATACATTTTTTTAGTTCCATCACTTATATTCTCAAGAAGAGATTTATTGTCATCAAATATAATATTAATTTGATTTTCTAAACTATTATATAAATTATGACTTTCAAAAGCTTGTTTATATTCGGAACAAAAACTAAAAACAGCTATTTTTTTTGGCGTACAACTAACCCCTATTTCTTCGGGAATGTTTTGTTGTAATTGATCTCCAATATATTCACCAAGGTAACGTCTTAATATTTTTGGATAAGGCCTACTAAGTTCACTAACTTTTTTAGATAATAGACTATTTAATTCATATGCTTCATTTAATTCTGCCATCATTTTGTCATACTCATCTTGGTCCATTTCTTCTATCATTTTGTTATATTCATCTTGTCTTAAAATTTTTTCATAAGTGTTCTTTATTTGAATTGCTTCTTGGAAATCAGCATTATTAACCTCGATTTTACTAACAGGTGAATTATCATGTATGTATCGTTTTTTCACCTCTTCTTCACTCATAATTGAGAATGTTCCATCACCATTAGCAACAATTCCACTGCCATAAATAAAAGTAAGCAAAGCATCATCTATTATCTCACCATTTTGTGCGAAACATTTTTTAATACGACGAAGATGATTTTCTTTTAATATATTAATAACTTGGACAAGTTCATCTAAAGTTATAGTTATTCTAGATGAACCATCAAAAGTACGATTAATAACGTAATTTAAACACATATCTCTATAATTTAAATTTTTTTCCATAGATGAATTAATTGAAAGACTATGACTTGGATCATTTGCATCAGTATAAGCTAATTTTTGATTACCCAACACTAATAAATTTTGAACTGCTTGCCTAAAATCTCCTGTATATAACACAACGTTATAATTTTGCTTTTGTTCTTCAGTCAATTTATCATAAGCATCTTTTTCTATCATTAAAATGGCTTTATCACTTAATTTTACACTTCCATTAGTAAACATATCAGAAAAACTATTACTGATAATTTGATCCTTGTGAAAAGAAGCAGGTTCAAATACAATATATTTCATGTTTTCCCAAGTATTACCATCGCCGGTATTTCCTACAACTCCATTTGCAACAAAATGAGCTGTATGTCTATGATGTCGAAAAGTAACTTCCTTTTCTTCACCATTTACCTTCAAAGGAATTGTATATTCTTTCTTACCATCATATAAAGTTTTAATTACCCCATCATTAGGAAAGTAGTTAGTACAATGAACTAAAACACGATCTTCTTCAGAAATTTCACTGCTGGTGTAATCATCATAAAAAGCAGATCCTCGACCAAGAGTTGTTTTAGCAAAAACTTTTAGATCTCCGGAAATAACAATTTTTCCGTTTTCTATACCTACAATTTGGGCTAAATTATCTACAATTTCCTTATAATTAGATTCAGACCTTCTTCCATAGTTAAATTTCCCAATTAAATCTTTATAGGATTCCAATATTTTTTCTCTATCATATGAGTCTAAATTTTGGGTTTGTTCTTTATATTTAATTATTTCTTTGATTTTTGCTTCTAATTCCTGAACACTTTGCATAATTATCACCTTTACATACTTCTTATCATTATAATAGCATAAAATATTTCACAAACTATACTTTTTAAAACTGTTGACACTGCTTCTTTACTAATATTTATACAAAAAAGTTAATATAAAATATTTCATTTATATTGATTAATATCTATTATTCTATCACTTATTTCCATTATTTCCTTTTTATGAGTAATTATTATAAAAGTCTTATTTTTATTTTTTTTGATAAGATTTATAACATTTTTTGTCATTTCTTTATCTAAAGATGAAGTTGCTTCGTCCAACAATATTATTTCATTATTTGATAAAAATATTTTTGCAAGTTGTATTAATTTTTTTTGACCTCCAGAAAATGTTGATCCATTATTTTTTAAAATAGTATCATATTTTTTAGGTAATTTCATTATAAAATCATGTATATTCAACTCTTTACATATTTGTTTTTGTTTGTTTATATTACTATCAGATAAAGATAAATAATCTCTTATAGATATATCTATTAAAAATGCATCTTGGTTTAAAATAGCAACATTTTGACATAACTTTTCTTTAGAAAGTCCTAAAGTATTTATTCCATTAAGAAAAATTGAACCTTTATCTGGTTTTACCAAATTAAATATTAAATTAAATATTGTAGTTTTACCAGCTCCATTATCACCAATAATGCAAATAATCTCATGTTTCTTTACCGAAAAATTTAGGTTATTTAATATAATTTTTCCATTATATGAAAATGTTACATCATCAAACTCTAAAACATTGTCAGACAGTTTATATGGTAAACTTAAAACACTTTCATTCTTTTCATAATTGAAAAGAAAATCATACATACGATTTAAAGATATACAAAATTCTTGTAAATCAGAACTTTTTTCAACAATAGTTTCAGCATTGATAAATATTTCATCATAATATTTTACTAATAATACGATTAAACCAATTGATATATTTTTCATAGAAAAACTAAAATATAATAAAATATACAAAATTATTTTAGTGATAAAAATAACATATTTTAGATTAATTGTATAATTCAGAAAATGCTTACGTCCCTTCATATATTCATAAGCCCATTCATCACGTTTTACTTCATATTCTTTATTCAAAAACAAATCAATATTGGATGTTTTTATTTCTTTTAGACCATGCATAGTTTGCTCAAGCAAAAGATTAAGATTGTCATGCATCTTTCTTCTTAAAGAAAAATGTTTATTAGCTATTTTTAATTCTCTGTTAGCTAAAAACATATAAAATATCAAACTTATCAATACAAACAGAGCCACTGCTACATTAGTCTTTATAAAAATAATCATTACAATAAATATATACATCCAACAATAAATTATATCTGTAACATAATCAGGAATCTCTCCGATATTAAAAGCATCTATATTAATAATTGTACTTATTTTTCCAAAAGAATATTTTGTTAAATCACTGTAATTCAAATTATATAGCCTATTAATCGATTTTTTATGAACCAATAAAAAACTATCCTTAAAATATTTTGAATATATATTTGACATTATAAAATTCAAAAAATTATATATCAAATAAAGAAACAAAAGAACTATAACATTTTTAAAATATAAATTTTTTAGAACAAATTCATCCAATATCTTAGAGGATAAAAAAGGAATTAAAAGATCTAATAAAAAATATATAAATAGTAAAACTATAAAAAAAATTAATCTTTTCCATAAATTATCAATAACTTTAAAATATTTTTTCATTATATACCACCAAATAGAATATATCAGTTAAAAACAAATAAAAAAAAACTTATTTAATATCAAATAAGTTTACATTATTGGTAAGAATACATAACAATTATTTTGAACATATTTTTCCAAAATAGGATATATTTTTAAATCATTTGAAAACCAAGATTCATTAAATACTTTTTCAGCAAATTCAATGACATGGTTTATAGATTTTTGCTTTAAATTACCAACCTCAAAAACAACATAATCATTTTTAGGAATAACCAATTTAAATAAATTTTCATTCTTTTCTGGGCTACCGACAAAATAATAATAAACACCATTTTTAAAATAAGTGTAACCATATCTTTGGGCTTCATTGAATTGTTCATATAAACCGGACTTTTTAATATCTTCGTATAAAACTCGTATTTTATAATCTAAATCTTCTTCAGTTAAAGCTGAAATTTGTAATCCATATAAGTCAACTTCATCAAAACTATCAATTTTATATTCAACAATTTCATTTGAGTAACTTGTTTCACCAAAGATAGCTTTTGGATAGATCTTATATTTTTGAGGTTGTTCTTTTCTAATATCGCTTGGAGATACTCCAAAAGTTTTTTTAAAAGCTCTTGAAAACGCGATAGAAGATTCATAACCACAATCAAAAGCAATATCAATAATTCTTTTATCCGTATTTAATATTTCTTCATATGCTTTTGAAAGGCGACGCTCTCTAACATAGTCGCTTAAAGTTATTCCCATAATTACACTGAAAACTCTCTGCATAATGAATTCATTCATCCCAAACTTACTGGCTATCTTTTTATAATCTAAATCTTCTTGAATGTTACTTTCAATATAATTTATTATTTCGTTCAACAACTTATAGTTCATAAAGCCTCCAAATAAGCTATGTCTTTAGTTTAAATTATAAATGTTCTACAACATCCATTATACAAGGTACCATTTGTTTCTTTCTTGAAACTACATTTTTAATTAAAGTTCCTTGAGTTAATTCTTCAATATTATATGCTTGTTCTAATATACGTTTAGAATTATCAGAATATAAAATATTTGAATCATTAGTTAAGAAGTTCGTTACAAAAAGTGCACAAAGTACTAAATCTTGATTTGCAGCTACTCGATTTAATTCTTCAATTAATTCGCTTTCACGATCTTTAAATAAATTGTAATCAGTTGTAAATACTTGACCAATTGCAATAGAATGTTCATTTATTTTATAATTTTTCATATCTTTGAAAACAATCTCATTAGCATTTAAGTCCTTTATATCTACTCCACTTTCTAGCATATCAAGACCATATTTATTTAAATCTACTTTAGCTATAGATGCTAAAGTTTTAGCAATACTTCTATCAAGATCAGTAGTTGTTGGACTTTGTAAAAGAAGTGTATCAGATATTATTCCACTTAACATAAGTCCAGCTATATTAGAAGGAATCTTAACATTGTTTTCAACGTACATTAAATAAATTATTGTATTAACTGATCCAACTGCCATATTTCTAAAGTTAATTGGTGCTGATGTATTTATATCTCCAATATTATGATGATCGATTATCTCAAGTATCTCAGATTCATATAGACCATCTACAGATTGACTTGTCATATTATGATCAACTAAAATAACTTTTTTTCTCTTTACTTCATGAGCTTCAATTGCTCTAAGCATTCCAAGACATACTCCCTTGTTGTTAACAATTGGATAGTTTGTATGTTTTAATTTATTAGTTTCATCCTTAAAATAGCTTAGATAATCAAGTTCATTAAAATAAACAGTCTTTTGACCTCTTTTAATTGTTTTTATTGGATTAGCTAAACATAATACACGAGCAATTTTAAATGAACTCTTTGAACTACAAATAATATTAGTCTTATTTTCAGTCGCTAATTTTCTTAACTTATCAGGAATATTTTGAGTTTTAACCAAAATAATTAATTTAACACCTTTTTCAATTGCATATTTAACTAATCTTTCTCTATCTCCAACTATCAAAATAGATTGATTATCAAGTTCAATATTGTTTATAAATGTTTCATCATCAAATGTAGCTGCATGAGCATAACCCGTGATATGTTTATCAAATTCTAAGTAATCGTTAGAATCAAGCACACTTACTAAATTACTAAAATCTGTATCAACTAACAAATTTTCATTATAAATCATATCAGCTGCAACTTCTTTTAAAGAAACATAACCTTTAAACTTTTTATTATCATCAACTAAAGGAATACCTGTTATCGCATTAACATTCATTACATTAAAAGCATCAATTATAGGTTTATTTTCATTAAGCATAAAGTTTTTATGATAATTAACATCTTTAAGTTGAACTTTAACATCATTTAAATAAGCAGGTCTTTCTACATTAAAATAATTAAGAACATACTCAGTTTCTTTATTAATTGAGCCTAAAACTTTAGGTTCAGCTTTAAAATTTAATTTATTTTTTAAATATGCATAAGCAATTGCGCCACATACAGAATCTGTATCTGGATTTTTATGACCAAAAACATAAATTGGTTCCATTTTTACTACCTCTATTCTACATTAAAAACTACTACTTAGTTTTTGTAGCAGCTTTTTTATTTTTATTATAGTATCTTCTCTTTTTTGGTTTATCTTCTTTAACTTCATTTGTTTCCTTTTTTACTTTTTCGGTTTTAATTTGTTCTTTCAAAGTTTCTATTCTTTTATCTGTTTCTTCTGCTTTTAAGTTAGATAATTCCAAACTTTTTTTCTCTAATTGAACTTTTAAATCATATCCACTTTCAATTAACATTTTTAAAACCATTGATACAAATAAGAATATAAATCCAAATAAACTTATACTTGTGAAGTCTAACATTCCAACCGAAATTACTACAAAGAATTTTACAATTGGTAAAACTATTGCCAATAATAATGAAAGTGGAATAACTTGATCCATCAATTCCAAATTTTCTTTAGTATATAAATTTCCTGCTGTAAATGAATTAAATAAAGTTTTTAATCTTGTTGATATCATATAAATAAGTCCGTTATTCAAGGAAACTGCTGTTCCTAAGAAAAGTGTTCCAATTAAAGCATTAACTTTGCCAATTCTGCTGATTAAAACTGAAGCTTCATTAAAAGAATATCCAGTTACAGCAGATACCATAGACACAAAGAAATTGCTTATTTCACTTGTATGCTCAATTAAATTCATAATAGCAAAGCCAATGGTCAATGCTGTATAAATTACACATGCACATAAAGATAACCACTTAAGAATAAATAATACAAAATCAATAAAGCTTAAAACAACTTTATTTTCATAACTCACATTTTTCATAATACCAATCCCTTTTCCATTTAAATAATACCATAAAAGTTTAAAGAAAAAAAGAATTATTGACTTTTAAGCTCAAACAATATATCTCTAAGTTCCATTGCACGTTCGAAATCTAAATTTTTAGCTGCTTCTTTCATCTCACGTTCAATATTTTCAGCGATTAATTCTTTATCCTTTTTACTCATCTTTTTATTTTCAACAATTTTTTCTTCATCAGTATTACTGATTACTTCTTTTATTTCTTTTACAATTGTTTTAGGAATTATTCCATGAACACGATTATACTCTTCTTGAATACTTCGTCTTCTTTCAGTTTCTTTTATAGCTTTATCCATCGATTCACTTATAGTATCAGCATACATTATAACATGTCCGTTTGCATTACGTGCACACCTTCCAATTATTTGGATAAGTGATCTATCGCTTCTTAAGAAACCTTGTTTATCGGCATCCATTATAGCAATTAAAGAAACCTCCGGCAAATCAATACCTTCTCTTAAAAGATTGATACCAACTAAACAATCATATTTTCCCATACGAAGTTCTCTTATTATTTTAAGTCGTTCAAGAGTATGCACTTCACTATGAAGATACTGAACTTTTATTCCCACACTTTTTAAATAAGATGTTAATTCTTCTGCCATTCTTATTGTAAGTGTAGTAACAAGCACTCTCTCATTTTTTTCCATTCTAGTTCGTATTTCACTTATTAAGTCATCTATTTGACCTTCAGTTTTTTTAACTTCAATAGTTGGATCCAAAAGACCTGTTGGTCTAATGATTTGTTCAGCACATTTTCCATCTACAAGTTCAAGTTCATAATCACCTGGAGTAGCCGAAACATAAATTACTTGATTAACTTTTTTATTAAATTCATCAAATTTAAGTGGTCTATTATCCATTGCACTAGGTAAACGGAAACCATAATCAACTAATGTTTGTTTACGCATTCTATCTCCATTATACATACCTCGTATTTGAGGAACTGTTACGTGAGATTCATCTATTACCAGTAAAAAGTTTTTAGGAAAAAAGTCTATCAATGTTGATGGAGTTTCACCTTCTGCTCTTAAAGCAAGATGTCTTGAATAGTTTTCAATACCATGACAAAATCCTGTTTCACGAAGCATTTCTATATCATATTCGCATCTTTCTCTAAGACGTTGCTCCTCTAAAAGTTTATTGTTATCAATCAATTCTTTTTCACGTTTATGAAGTTCATCTTCAATTCTATTACACGCTTCCTCAAGTTTATCTTTATTAGTAACAAAATGAGTTGCTGGAAATAAAGTAACACTTTTTTTGGATTTTATAATTGTACCAGTTAAAATATCAAATTCACTAATTCTATCAACTTCATCTCCAAAAAGTTCAATACGTATTCCATTTTTCTTTTCAGCTATTGGAACTATATCAATTGTATCTCCATTAGCTCTAAAGGTACCTCTATGAAAATCAACTTGATTTCTTTCATAATTCATATCAATTAAACGATTTAAAAGATCATTTCTAGGAATTGTATCTCCCTTAGTAAGAATTAACATATGGTCTTTATAATCCTCAGGATCTCCTATTCCATATATACATGAAACACTTGATACTACTATAACATCATCATAAGTTAAAAGAGCACTTGTTGCTGAATGTCTTAATTCATCAATTTCATCATTAATACTTGCATCTTTTTCAATATAAGTATCACTTGAAGGTACATATGCTTCAGGTTGATAATAATCGTAATAGGATACAAAATATTCTACATGATTTTCAGGAAATAATTCTTTTAATTCTGAATAAAGTTGTCCAGCTAAAGTTTTGTTATGAGCTAAAACCAAAGTTGGACGATTTGTTTTTGCAATTACATTAGCAATTGTAAAAGTTTTACCTGTTCCTGTTGCACCTAAAAGAACTTGATCACGCACACCAGCATTTACACCATCTACAAGTTCTTTAATAGCTTCAGGCTGATCACCATTTGGTTGATACTTAGA
>CAKOPW010000036.1 GCA_934101115.1 uncultured Bacilli bacterium
CTCAAAACTGTATTATCCTCAGTTTTTGCTATATTATTACAATATCCTTCATATGTTTTCATATTTTTCCAAATATTTAATTCTTTATTAATAGCTTCACTTTCAAGTTTGCAAAGTTCATTAACATATTTATATTTACCATAAATATATTCTACTTTAGCATACCCGTTTTCAACAAGATAACTTTGTAGAAGCTGATCATCAACAAATATCCAACCTAAGCTTCTACCATATTTATCTGTTTTACTGGCTTTATCATCAATTTCAATCTCGATCTTTTTAGCATTTGTTAACATATTACAAGTAACTTCACTAGCAACATCTCCATAGGCTTCTTTTTTTTCAGGAGTATTTATTGCTAGAAAGCGATACTTATAAGACTCTCCATCTACTATAAAATAAGCGGTATCACCATCAACACACTTTTCTAGTTTTGCACTTTTAATACTACCTGCATAAACATTTCCTGTAAACATTAAACATAAAATTAAAACTATAAATACGACTTTATTTTTCATCCAAATTTTCTCCACAATTAGCACAGAACTTATCTTTGTCTTCAACTTTTTTACCACAGTTTGGACAATAATTTATTTTGTTTTGATCCTTTTTAGATTCTCCTCTTATCAAGAATATTACACTTATCATAAGAACAAATCCAACTAAGAATAAGTACATAAATAAAGGAATATCGCTTAACGATGAAAGCATCGATGCTAAACCTACAAATGCATAAATAAGTCCAGAAGCTAAATACAATTTATTATCTTCACGTTTTATACTATAAAGGATCATTACAAGTGCAACAACCAAGATGTAAATATCTATGTATATTACACTTCTGTATGTAAGTAAATCAGTTAATACTACATCTGTTACAATTATGT
The DNA here is from genome assembly GCA_934101115.1 of uncultured Bacilli bacterium. Classification (GTDB taxonomy): domain Bacteria; phylum Bacillota_I; class Bacilli_A; order RF39; family UBA660; genus CAG-582. Next base: position 888 of record CAKOPW010000036.1, read on the forward strand.
TAAATAATCTTTTTTCATTATCACTTGGAATTACTAAATAACTGAATAAATATATTCCCACAATTGAGATAGTCACAACAATCAATTCATATAACCAAGGGACACTGATAACACCATCAATATACAACGATAGTATTACAAGTAAGGTTACAACTGTAAATGCTGATTTTATTCTATCATGACTATTTTTATATAAAAGGATCATATATAAGAAACCTAATATTAAATACTTAATATGATTTACAGGTAAATCATTTATTTGAACAATTGGAAGAATAACTAAAAATGCATATAACATGTAATCAATTAAACTATTCTTCTTATCATCAAATAGAGTAACAAATACATAATCAACCAATATTACTCCTAAGTTCAATATAAAGTTAAGAATAGTATTAGTTGGAAGAAGTACCAAATTTGTAAGAATAGCAGCTATTAATATTGAATAAACTATCTTAAGTCCATAATCTTTATTAAACTTATATAAAAGAATTAAAGCTATATTAACAATAAACAATCCTAAATTATAACTGATTGAAATATAGTTTTTACTTATGAAACTTAAAGCAGTAATAATAATAAACATAATTCCAACTGGTAAAGCATAAGTATTAAATTTATCATCTTTAAACAATATCTTATTAGCAACCATACTTATTAAAATCAATACTGATGAAACTAAATACGCATACATCGTATGATTAATTAAGATAGCTGTAACACCAATTAAATAAATATAGTTAACAGTCTTATATGAATCAACTAAAATATTCTTTTTTACAAATTCAAAATATTCTATTATCAATATTACTAGTAAATGAATACTTGTAACTATTGGTAAACTTATGTCATAATTTACTTTATTAAATAAAATCATATCGAATAAGAATAAACTTCCGAATATAAGTAAAAGAGATAAAAGAGATGTTTCCATATCTTTATTTCTACTCATTACAATAATTATATTTGCTACAGTTACAACTATAAACATTAAAGCATTAATAACACTCATATTCTCAAATAAAACTATCATTATACATGGAATAATAAAGGTAAATAATTTCGATACAGTATAAATGCTCTTTTTATAAGCAAATATATTTAAAAAAAGCACTAAAACTGATAAAGCTATAATTATATAAAACATATCAGCATTGTAATATTTAAACATTAAGCTAATTAATACAAAGAAAGATACATAAGTAACTTTAATAAATCCCAAATTTTTATAAACATAAGAAACTATTATAGAAAATATTCCAACAAATATCGAAATTATTGAAAGATAAATATAAATTGCTCCTTCTGTTTCAAAAAATTCACTTAATAAGTCAGATCTTGAAAGAACAGGAAATATCATAAGTAATGATACAAAACCTATTCCAAAGAACCATTTGCTTGATAACTCCAATTTCAATTCTTTCATTATTATAAATGATAAGAAGAATTGAATAATAGCAAATAAACCTAAGAAAGCAGCTCCACTTTCATAACTGATATTTTTATTTGATAAAACTATTCCTAACATTGCTATAAACATAATTATTCCCGCAAAATTAAGAACATAACCTAAATTTTTAGTTTGTCTATTCATCTTTATCAACCCAACGCAATTCTTTTGCTTTTTCCTTTATATTTAAATTTTTCATAAGAAATGCACATTCAATAAGTTCCATAACTGAACCTACGATCATTACTACTCCAATAATTCTTAAGAAAGTTTGAGCACTTTCAAATGGATTTGCAAGAAGTAATACTCCTAAAGTTATTCCAAGCAATGAAAATACTAAATTATATTTCCAAGCTGAAGAAAAATTTCTTATATTAATTGCAAATTGAAGTTTAACTATTGATTTAATACAAATAGTTATACCTATTAAAATAGTAATAAATTTTACTAAACTTTGAGTATTAATTATCAAGTATAATCCAACTCCTGAAGCAATTACTCCAAGAAGTAAAGATTTGCTTATCATTTTTTCTTCTGGTGTTGATTTAATATAATCAAATATCCAGAAACATCCAATAATAAGAGTCATTATTCCAATAATCATTGTAATAATTTTTAAAGAATTAGCTGGTTCCATCATAAGTACAACACCAAGTATCAATGTTGCAATTGATGAAATCAAACATGTCTTTCTATATTTTTTAGCACTACTATATAACATATAATCACATCCTAGATTAATTATATCACGTCTACTATGAAATTTATACGAAAAAAAGCATAAAAAAAATGCAGTAGGCACTGCAACTTAATTATACAAAATTTATTTTATTTCTTCAATACTTTCTATTTCATTTAAGTAAACTACTCGATACTCTTCTTCATAATCTCTTATAGTTAAAGTTGAATAAAAAATCATATCTTCATAATCCTCAAAATCTTTAACTTCCACAAGTATTCCTTCTAAAGGTTCTCCTTCTTTAAATTCGATATGTACACACTTTTCAACTAATTCATCCAATTCCATAATGCACCTCTGACAAAAATTATAACATAGATAATAAATTATTTATATATGTCAAATAAAATGTCTAGTTGAAATTTTACTCTTTCTTTTTTTAATCTTTATATTATAATTATACTAGGTGGTGTAACTAAAATGTTTTTTCACGATTAGTCTTAAAGATGCTGAAGAAACTTGTTTGGATTTAGTAGTTTATTAACAACAATTGATGATTCACAAAATACAACCACAGATAATACTAAACACAGGATGTGATTTATTATTATTACTAGTGTATCATACTTATATTTTCGGATATGAGTGCTAGGCTATTTCATAGTAAATGAAAATTTTAAAAATTTATTTTATGACTTTATGTCGAATTTTAAAGTAGTATCTCATGTGTTGAGATTAAAATTTATTAATACTGGAAAATAAATTTTCCCCAAAATAACTTTTTAATTTAGGTATTAATAAATAATAAGTAAAAGAAAAAAGCAACTAATTAAGGTTGCTTTTTTGATTGTCCAAATTTTTTATTATAGCATCAATTTCTTTAGAATCTTCTGAATTAAGCTCAATTCTAAAATTGCGGATTCCTAACTTATAATAATATTTAAGTTTTTCAAGATTATTTGTTACTTTAGAATCAAGTATATGTGTCAAATGATTTTTAAAATCAGTTTTTATTGGATATTTACTTCCGTTACGATCAACTAATTTATATTCATTTTTCATACATTTGGTACATACAGTATCTTTATTAGCAACTTTGTTTACCGGGCAATATTTTGTTATCATAAGTTCAAAAGTACTATAAAGCAAAATCTCAACATTATAGTTGTTATGTTTCATAATACGTTCAATATTCTCATCTTCAAGTTCAATTGATAAAGTATTTATATCAACATATTTAGATAGATAATCTAAAGTTTCATAATTGGTGATATTCAAGAAGTAGTCACTTATTTTAGCTCCATCATATATTTCACCTAATTCAGTTGCTAAAGTGTTTTTAATATTTGTTTTTTCATAAATTCTAGAACCACGATAATATATTTTAGGATTATCCTTATATGAATTATAAAGATTTCTATCTATTAGATAGATGCGATCAAAATAATTTAAACACTTAAGCAATTGTTCTTCATTTCTTACTAAAACACTTAAAGTTAATTTTTCTTCAAGTGGAGTTTTATGAGTTTCTTCATTGTCAGCTCTTTGAATTACTTCTTTTTTTGAATTTTCACGAACAGAAATTAGTTCTTCAACTGCAGCTCTTCTTATAGCATTTAAATCTTTAATATTTATAAATTTAGATTCAAAATCTCCTACTTTTATATTAGCTATTTTAAATGGAGTATTACCAAGTTTGGATAATTGTTTAATAATATCCTCTTTTTTTATACTTATAGTTTTACTTGGAAAAACTATATCTGCTTCTTTTTTAACAACATTGATTCTGTCAGTTATTTCAAGAGTTGCACGATTTTCGTTGTGAGTAAAAGTTACATCAATATCAACTTTCCTATCTGGATATTCCCTATATTTGTTAATTACAGTTATATCACTTGTTTTATTAACAGAATCCCCAACACTAGCTTTAATTTTTTTATCAATTACAGCAATGTTTTTACAAACGTTTGTAAGTTTTAAAGATTCATCATAAAGGAAATTAACAATCATTCCATCGTTGGTTTCATTTATTCTAATTCCGTCTCCTTGATTTAGTTGAGAATCAAGTTTAATGTAGATGTATTTACTTGTTACCTTAAAAACTTTACCTAAATATACACCTACATGATTAGATGTATGAATATTGATAATTTCATCATTAGTTGCATTAAATAAATATCCATAAGTGTATTGTCTATTAAATATTACTTTTAAGTCTTCTTCGTATTCAGATACTCTTAGTTGATCTTTTCCATAATAATAATCAATTAAATTACGATATAGTCTAGTTACACAAGCAACATATTCTGGACTTTTCATACGTCCCTCAATTTTTAATGACTTAACACTTGAATCCATGATTTCTTTAAATTTACTAACTGTTTTAAGCTCTTTTGTTGAAAGCAAATACTTTGAATCAGTTTTTACAAATTCATCGTTTTCAAGCAATTTATATGGAAGTCGACAAACTTGAGCACATTCTCCACGATTGCCACTTCTTCCTAAAAGAACTGATGAAAATAAACATTCTCCAGAATAACTTACACACAAAGCTCCATGAATAAATATTTCTTTTTCCATTGAAGTTTTATAACTATCAATAGTTGCAAGTGACAGTTCACGAGCAAACACTACACGTTTAACATTTAAGTCTTCCAAAATTCTTAAGCCCGATTCACTTACGTTATGAACTTGCGTTGATGCATGTATTTCCAAATTAGGTAAACGCCTTTTTAAAAGAGACATAAGACCAAGATCTTGAACAATCAAAGCATCTACTCCAGTTTCATGTAAAAACAAACAATAATTATAAACATCTTCTAGTTCAGATTCAAAAACAATTGTATTAACTGTAACATATATCTTTACACCATAAAGATGAGCAAAATGAACAGCTGAAATAAGTTCTTCATCACTAAAATTACCAGCAAATGCACGTGCACCAAATCTTTTACCACCTAAATATATTGCATCGGCTCCATTCATAACCGCTGCTTTTAAAGAATCCATATTTCCAACAGGAACTAAAAGTTCTTTCATAATTTCACTTCCTAACTAAAAAAACTGAATAACTCAGTTTAATTAAATTTTACTAAAGAATGAGCAAATCTATATCCTTTTATAGCAATGAATCTTCCAAATTTACCTGGAAGTGCACAAGCTCCAGCTTTTGAGAATATTAACCTTTTATAAAGTTTAGGATTATTTTCTTTTATACTCTTCCATAATTCTTTATATTGTTTTTCTCCTTCTTCATTCATTGCAAGACGAGAAAAAATTGTTCCAATTGTCATACAAAATACACATTCTCTATACATCATTTTTCTTAATTTCTTAGATTTTACTTCATCTAAATCATATTTATTACATACAAGTTTAGTAACAAGTACTTGATGAGAACTTCTCTTTATTAATTGAGGTTCTTGAACTGATTGATCTTCTCTTCCAATAAAATATCTATAGAAATCTAAATCCATATAATAAATTGTTTTAGTGTTTACAAATGGAATATAAATAAATAAGTTATCTTCATAGAAAGTGTGTTTTGGCAAATCCATATCTGATGCATCTAAGACACTTTTTTTATACATTAATGAATGAAGTGATAAATATTGAGTTGGTTTAAATTTCTTCATTTCATCCCAAGTCATTTCTTCATTTTCTTTAAACACATTTTTAAATGAAATAGTTTGATTGATTCTACCATCAGTATAAGTATAAACATAGTTCATTATAATTAAATCTGAATCAATTTTCTTAATCTTTTTAAGTAAAGTCTTATATGCTTTTTTATCAACCCAGTCATCACTGTCGACTACTTTAAAATATTTTCCCGTTGCAACACTTAATCCTGTCATGATTCCAGCACCATGACCACCATTTTCTTGATGAATAGCTTTAACAATTGTTGGGTATTTTTTTTGATATTTATCAGCTATCTTACCTGTTTTATCTTTAGAACCATCATCTATTATAATTATTTCTACATCTTCACCACCAATAAGTAAAGATTCTATACAATTTTCCATATAAGCTTCTGAGTTATAACATGGAACTACAAAAGATATATACTTCATCATTAACACTTCCTAACATATTCATTATATCAAATATAAATTATCAAAACAAACAAAAAGGCATTAAATGCCAAATTCACCATCTTTTAAAATGATTTCTTCACCACTTAACGCACTTTCAATACCAAAACTAAATGATTTATATTCATCACTCATATTAGATATTACAACATTAATAGATTTTTTCTCATTTGCTTTAATCAAATCCATTGTTCTTTCTTCACATTCGACTTTAATATCACCTTTATAAAAAATTTTAAAGTAGCTATCAAACTCATTATTGCTTGTAATATTTAAAACAATATTTCTTGTTTCATTTGGAGCAAGAACATTTTCTCCGTCATATTCAATATAGTTATTTACTAAAGCAGAAGTTAAAACATCGGCTTCCGTTGTTGATGGATTTATAAAATATGAAAACGAAAAAGATGTATAACAAGTACAAATTATAAACATAATTGATATAGCTAAAAATACAGTTTTATTTTTATTATCCACAATTATCACCTAGTGTTATTATAGCATCTATTTAAATTTCAAACAATATGATATAATGCTTCTAGGTGAGATTATGAAAGAGTTTTATATCCTTATACTTTTATTCTATTGCTATTCATTTATTGGATGGCTTATAGAAGTAGTAGTAACTTTATTAAAAATGCATAAATTTGTTAACAGAGGATTCTTAATTGGTCCAATGTGTCCAATATATGGTTTTGGTGGAGTCCTAATAACATTGCTCTTAAACAATTATGCAAAAGATCCTTTAGTTTTATTCATAATGGCAATTGTTTTGTGTGCCGTACTTGAATATATTACTTCATATATTATGGAAAAAGTTTTTAAAAATCGTTGGTGGGACTACAGTGATCAAAAATTCAATATCAACGGACGTATTTGTTTAGAATGTGCTATTCCTTTTGGTATTGCCGGTATTATAATGTTTTATGGAATAAACCCATTTTTAATAAGCTTATTTTCAAGTTTTAATATAATTGCCTTAAGAATTATTTGTTATACATTATTAGCTATTACGTTAATTGATATAATTTTATCGTTTAACATTATAATGTCATTAAAAAATATTTCTAATACAATAAGATGTGATTCTACCGAAGTTATCACTAAAAAAGTTAAAGAGATATTAAGCAGTAAAACTTTCTTACATAAACGCTTAGTTGCATCATTTCCAGATATGAAAGTTTTTAATAAAATAATCGTATTAAAAAATAAATTAAATAAGGATAAAAATAAACTTAACAAAGAGTTAAAAGAAACTAAAAAAAGATCAAAGAAAAAGAAATCCAAAAAATAAAATGTACCCAATGTCAAGGACTAAATAAAAAAGAGAGAATTTAGGCAATGGGTTGAAATAGATGATTTCGGTAT
>CAKOPW010000037.1 GCA_934101115.1 uncultured Bacilli bacterium
GAAACTTCTAATAAAGAAAAATACCAACCATTATTTAAACGTTGGGCAAAAACAGTAAAATTTGAATAAAAAAAGAAGATTTACTTTTGAATCTTCTTTTTGTTTGCTTTATTTTTAAGTTTATTATTTTTCTTTTCATCTTTTTTATATTTTTTGATGTATTCTTTTAAGTCAATAGATTGTTTAAAAGGAAATAAGAATGAATATTTCTCATGTCTTTTCTTTTGCATTTCTTTAATATGACTTTTAAGTTCTTCGTAGCGAAGTTCAACACCAGTATCTTTAGCATATTTTCTAACTTTAGATAAAGTTTTATTGGAATAAATAAAGTCTATAATGATAATACCAGTAAATAAACCTAGTATAAACGAAAATGATAGATTTTGATTAAACCACTCAAGTTTGCTTATTATAAAATCTGCTAAGAAAAAGTAATAAAATGCTCCAATAAGAGTCCATATAAGCGAGAAAAGTGGGCATATTATTCCTTTATAGTTACCCCAAAGATCACTATAATCCCATAATTTTACCGGTTTATTAACAAATGATAAGCCACCGATAAATTCAATCAAAGTCATTGCAGCTCCCATGAGAAGAATAACTATCCATGCAGGCAAGTTCATATCAGCAAATATTAAATATATTCCTGTTAAAGCACATAAACCGAAACCATATATTGGTAAATAAGGACCAATCAATGATCCGGGATTAACCCATTTTCCATGAACAATTCTTCTAAAGAAAAGTTCTATAACCCATCCAGTTGTACTACCTATATAAAATATAAAAATAAATTTTAAAAATAAATTCACTATACCACATCCTTATTGTAATTATAACATTTAAAAAAATTATTTGAATACATTTGTAAAATTGAATGTAAAATAATAAATTATATTTATAAGTTAATGACTGGCAATTAATTTGAATAAGTAATATAATGTAAATGGATAGGTGAGTTTTATGTCTAGAAGTATATTTTTAATTATTAGGGATTTGTTCATATCTTTATGTATGATAACTCTAAGTTTTTTATCAAAAAATATAATTTATTTAATATTTGGAAGTTTATTTCTAATTTTTAATGTATACGATTATGCATCAAAAGATGGTATATCACTTTATGAAATAAAAATAATTAAAAATGAAAATTATGTTGTTAATGGAATGCTTATAAAATTTTTAAATTTAATAATTTCCATTGCTCTAATTATAATTGGAATTTATAAAAATATGATAGCAATAACTATATTAGGTTGTGTACTGTTAATTATAACAGTATTAGACTTCTGTTATAAAATACCACTATATAAAATAAAAAAGAATCTATAAAATATTTAGAAAAATTAATGTTTTAAAAATATAAAATTATGAATTAAGCTTGAAAGTAGTAATTATTAAATCAATAGCGTAAATGTAAAAAAATATTATAATATAATTAAACAAAGTAAAAGTGGTAAAATTATCAAAAATGTGATTAAAAGATCTACTTTTATTGGCATAAATAAAATTTTACATGTTATGATAAATTTTATAGAAGAAATATACATAAACTGTTAACTTCATACAAATAAAATTAACAACAGAATATAGAAAGTATTACTTTTTGATTATAATACTTATATGAATGAATATTTATAGTTTTTTATTATAGGAGGTCCATATGGAAAAAATTGCAGTAATAATTGACACTAATGTTTTTGGTGATCCTGAAAGATATGATTTTGAAAATATAAGAATTAACACTTTTTTTAATTCTTTGAAATCTAGTTCAAATATTGATACATTTATTCCTGATATAGTTTCTAGTGAGATAAAAAAGCATATAAAAGAGTCATTAGATAACGATCAAAAGAATCCAACTTCCAAATATTTTAGAGATTATATTAGTAAAGATTTCTATAAAAAAGCATACTCAATTGCTGAAAAAAAGTTTGAAAAATTGTTAAAAGAATATAATATTAAAACAATAGAATGTAACAACTATATAAATATAGAAGATGTAAATAACTGGTATTTTAGTCAACAATTTCCTTTTGAGAAAGCTAAGCCAAAAGAATTTCCAGATGCTATGATAATATCTGCACTTTCAAATTATTTTGCTACGACAGACTATAGTAAAATATATCTAATAAGTAACGATAATGGATTTAAGAATGGTATAAATAGAGAAACAAATTTTATAACATGTAATGATATTAATTCAGTCAGAAAAGAGATTTTTGGTTATGAAGACAAGGATATATTTAGCGTATTAAAATATTTACAAACTGAAGCAGATATTTTTAAAGATCCTAGCATTTATAGATTTGAATCATATGACACTAGTGATGAAATCGATGTTGATGAAATAGATTCAGTTAAGATTGGTGATATAGATATATGGGAAGTAGCTGATAAATCTTTAACAGTTGAAGTGAAAATAACCGCTGAAATAAAAGGACATTTTTTATTGTTTGATCCTTATAGTTCTATTTATGATAATGAAGAAAAAGGATATTGTTATATAGTTCAAAGGGAATGTGAAAAGTTAGTAATAAATGATGAAAGCTTTTTTATAGAAATAATTAAAGACGATGAAAAAAATATTGTTGGTTATGATGACGTTGTATGTGTGGACATAAACTTAATGAAATACTTAAATTTAATGAATGCCATATATCAGGAATAAATACTAAAATGTGTAGGAGAGTGAGGCATGAGAGTCACTTTAAATAAATATGAGCCAAAAGATGTTATACGATTTATACGTGAGGCTACTGGCTTATCACAAAAAGAATTTGGTAAATCAATTAATAAAAGCGAAAGAACCATCCAAGATTATGAAGCAGGTAGAAGGAGATGTTACATCGATACACTTAAGTTGATATGCAAAGTTCATAATGTAAAAATAACGATCGAAAAAGAATAATTATTTTCTTTAAGTGTTAAATCATAAAATCTCAAAGTAATTTTAAACAATGGAAAAATTGTTCACCAAGACAAAAAGCACTAAAAAACCACTAACTATATTGTCAGTGGTTTTTTAATTAAATAAAAAAATCGAACCAAATAGTTCGACTGAAAATCATATTGGCATGGAAACAGAACGAGTTTCCAAATTTTAATTGCCTTAATTCTAAGTGAATTTATCTACTTCAACTACTATATTTTCTTTTTTTAATTGTTCATTTAGATATTCTTGAGCCCAAGGCTGTAGAAAATAACTAAAATTTGTGTAACCTACCGATAGATTAGACCCTCGTCCTATTATTTGCTTACGCTCCAATAAATTAACTATTGCATTAGATATATCAAATGTTGTAGAAGTGCCAAACTGTTTACTATCAGAATCATAGAAAGCCATTATATATTGCTTTTCTTCTAAATCTAATAATTCTTTTACCTTATTAGATTTTAGTTTTAAGTCCACTAAATTAACTTTAATTATTTTCTTCTTACTATCAGTTATTTCTTTAATAGTAATGGTATCAATATAGTTACCAATGAAATTACATTTAGTTTCATAAGAAGTCATTTTCCATAACTCATTTAATTCGTTACTATCTAATAAATTCATTTTATCTTTAATTATTCTTTCATCTACTGCAAATCTAATCTTATGGTCTAACTTACAATTATTATATTTCTCAGTCGTATTACTATCTGTTATGCAATAATTATTATTTATAATACTACTAAGTTCAAATAAATTATTTAATTTAGTTAGTAAAGAATTCTCTATAAGATTTTCTCTTACATAAATACCACAATCTTTGCGCTTATAATAAAGATAGTCGTTCTTCATTTTGCTCTTTACTATTAACTTTAGCATAACCAAATACTTTACTTTTCATATAAACCTACGTTACTAAATATCTTTTGCATTCTTCGTGTAACTCACATCTTATATTTTCACTAAAACTATTTAATGATATGTTTATTCCTAGTTCTTTTAGGTTATATATAAAATCTACACAAGCAATAGAATAAGGAAATTTCTCTTTGCATTCTTCCAGGCCGATAAGTAATACATCTTTAAAATCACAGCATATACTAGCAAAAATATTCTTGGCAATATCTTCTTTCACTTTATGCCCCTCCTTACCATAAATACATAATATGTGACTTTTTCAAAAAATACGAACCGTTTATTTGAAAAAGTTGTAAAACTTTATAAATATTTAAAAATAGAGTAGAAGACTTTTATAAATACAAAAAAGACCTAAATTCAATTTGAATTCAAGTCTTTGAAAACCTACACATTTTTAATTATTGAAATTTATCTAAACAAAATTTTAAGAATTCATCCAAATTTGTTTGATTTATTGCTGTAAGGTTATTTAATAACTCATCTATTTGCATGATATCTGATATGTCATATTTGGGATCTGTCGGAAACAATTTTATGTATTCTTTTTTTCTTTTATCACCAATCTTTTTAAAAGGAACCTTTGCTTTTGCTAAAACAGTTTCCAATTCTGGCGAATTATATATAGGTGTAATATAGTTATATGCCCAATGTTCTTTAAACATTTCCTTATTTATAAATTGTTTTTTCTGTTCCTCCGTACAATCATCAGTATCCATTATTATAAATATTTTAAAATCAGGGCTAATATTTTTTCCACTTTCATCTAATTCAATATAAGGGAAATATTTTAAAAATGCGGTTTTACTTTTAAACTTTTTATTATTTAATAATTTGTCAAGGCTAGTTATCTGTATAGATTTTTCACCATTCTTATCGCTTTCTATTTCAATTCTTAATCTTAATTTCTGCTTTATATGCTGACATATTTGTTTTTCGGATTTTCCATGTACAATAACTACTGCTTTTAAATATGAATACTTCTTCACTTCAAAGTTCCTATTTTAAATTATCAATTATATCTTCGAAATCAATATCAGAAACCATTGGAATCCCACCAAATACTCCACTTAGATATTTTTTTCTTGGATTTATATTTTTATGAATTCTGCCATTAAAATCAGTTATTGCAATTAGTTCTTTTTCAGCATTTCCGTTTACGTTAAATATATATATATTTTCTTTTGGTATATCCGACTCAATCAACATAGTATTATGAGTTGTAATAATCATTTGCCCTTTTATAAATTGTGAAATATTTTCAAGAATACTATTAACCATTAAATCGTGAATTCCTGTATCTAATTCGTCAATTATAACAGTTTGACCCTCACACGCCGAAATCAAATAAGGGAATAAATCAAGAATATTTTGTGTACCAGTTGATTCTAATTTAAAATCAATATCAATCATTTTACCATATATAAATTTCCTTATAATTAAATTATACTTTATATAATTTTCCACATATTCTCTTTCATAATAAACTTTCTTAATATCCGAATACAATGTTGTAAAAAATTCATTTAGCACAAGTTCAATCTTATTTAGTTCATCTTCTTTTTTTACGGAAATTTTACCTTTATCTAGTTTACCCATCATCTGATGTTGAGTACCCATCATTCCAAATTCACTATGGTTTCCTCCTTTTACCTTTGTACACATAGTTTTTAAATAACTTAATATACTATAAAGATTGCTAGAAATTTTTTTCTTTATATATCCATTTTTTTTATCTTCTATTTCATATGATAATATTGACATAAATGAATGTTTTCCCCAATATTGTTCCAACAATTTATAAAATTCATTATAATAATCTTTATCTTTAAAAAGATTATTATTGATTTTCATTAAATTTGGCTTTATATCAAAATAATAAGTCTGATTTTTATTTAGTACATACTCTAATTTTTCAGATACAATCTCATTATCATTCATCTCAATATAATAAACTCCATTTTTGCCTTTATAAATAAATCCATACTCTAAAATCATATTATCTGATGATCCTATAGTTTTGCAATCCTTAATAATCATTTCAGTATCTTTAAATCTTGGTCTAAAATGAGTTTCAAAGAAATCCTTATAATTATCTTCTTTTAAATCTTCACTATTATCTTCAACAAATTTTTTCCACATTTCTATAGATGACAATGTTCTCATTGTTTCATTTAATGTATAAAATGAAGTTGCAAAGTTAGACTTTCCAATACCATTTTCTCCATAAATTAGTATAAGATTTTTTGCTTTTGTTTTAGTTTTCATAAAATCAACATGCAAGTCAACTAGAGATTTATAATTATGTAGTTTTACATACCTTATCATTATAATCACCCTTTCAATAATATTATAGCATTTTTTCAAAAAAATATACTATTTATTTTAATATTTTTTTGCTTTTTGGTATATTTTATACCTTATTTATAAAAAAATCAATAATTTTTTTATAAGTTAATAGTATATTTTCTTTATATCCTCATTAGGTAATACTAATGTAAAACTAATATCATACTTATTAACTAATTTCTTTAATTTAATTACAACATCTTTTGCTATATCAATATGTTTATAACCATGTATGCCAGTACCTATACTAACAGATACTATATTTTTATAAACTTTTTCCACCCCACACTCAAATATTTTATTATAACTATCTAACAGCTCTTTTAATGGCTTTTTACTTTCATAACTTTTAGGGCAATATATATGCAATATATCTATACCCAAATTAAAACTTTGGGTAATTCTTACCTCATTAACTTTCATATATTCACTATAATTATTCTTACAATATTCTTCTAATAAATCTTTATCTGCTAATTTATATATAGCAGCACAAACACCACTACTATACATCATGTATTTATTAGCACTATTTAATAACCAAGCATACGCACTATCAATATCATTACTTACTTTATTACTATAATTTAAAATGATCTTATCAGTTTTTCTTTCTTCTAAATAATCCCACTCTAAATTGCTTATTTGCATACCTATTTCATTCTTATATTGTTCTAACTTCTTAAATACATTTTTATTAGATACTTCAAATTGGCATTTTAAACCATCAACACTTATATTATAAACAAAGCAAAAGTTGAAGCATATATAGATGGTTTAAACGATAACTAATACTTAATGCTATATATCATTTATACATATAGCATTTTATTTTACCTTTATCTACCGCAACTATCTATTTAAACAATACTATAATGCTCCTAACTTATGATACTCTTATATTCCTCTTATCTATTTCTTTTAATCTAATAAATAATACTTTTATACTATATAAACATAATATCATTATAATATTATTAACATATTTATTATATGGGGTCATTATTACTATCTGTACTTTAATAATTCCTTTTAAAATATGCTATATTCATCCTCTTTCTCTCGGCGTAAACTATAATTTTCCAGTACTTTAGTCCTTTTTTCTATTCTTTCATAATTTTCTGATATCCTAATTAACTGCGCTTCTTTGATATACTTTTCTATTATTTTTATTTTTTGATCTTGCTCTTTTGTTATATTCCAATAAAACTCTGTTATTTTATAATACTTATCTTCTAATGCTAATCTTTTTTCATTACTATAAGTTTTAGCATATCTTCTTGCTTCTTCCTTATCTTTAAATTTAATATCTATATCAAAACTAGACATACCTAATTTACTTTTATTCATTATAGGCACCTCTCATAGTATCTAATATTAAATTTAATTTTTTCATATCTATTTGCATTGTCCTATTATAAAAGAACATATTATCCTCATCAAAATATATTACTATTATTTTTTTACCATTTAATTCTATTAAAAACTTATGAGACTCAATAAAACTAACATTAACCTTATCTACATTTAATATTCTTCCACGCGTAAACTCATATTTTACACTATGAAAATCACAGGCAATTCTTATTTTTCTTTCAAACTTTTCGTTTCTTTTTAAATCAACTTAATTTTTAATCATTTATTCCTCCATTTTTTAGGCAAACTAAAACACGGAAAAACTCAAAGTTTTCCGTGCTTTTATATATATTGCTCCAAAAGTTGGAGCAGATTTCTATTTGGCAGGGGATGAGAGAATCGAACTCCCACCAAAGGTTTTGGAGACCCCT
>CAKOPW010000038.1 GCA_934101115.1 uncultured Bacilli bacterium
ATCAATACTTGACATTCATTATTTTTTATTTTATTTGTTTCTTTTTGTCGAAAACTATTTACTTTTCAACAAAAAAAAGCAAAAACATGTTTTACATTTTTTTTGCTTTTAGTTATCTAAATAATTCACTGCGAAACCCAGTTTGGCATAATAAAAGTACTAAATTTTTATTATCTATACGATAAATTAATAACCAATCAGGTTCAATATGACATTCAAAACAATTTTTAAAATAATTAGCATTTGCAAGAATATGATTACAATATTTAGATTCTAAGGTTTCACCATTTCTCAATTTAGTAATAACTTCAATTAATAATTTTATATTTTTACCTTGAAGTTTCATCTTTTTGTATTGTTTTTTAAATTTGCTAGTGTAATCTATGTTGTAAATCATCTATTCTTCGTCTAATGAATTGACTAATTGTTCTATACTGCTAAACCCAGTCCTTTTTCCTTCCTTTATTTCATTTAATATTATATTACTTTCTTCTAAAGCTTCTATCAATTCTGCACTTGGATAAGGATTCCTTACTTCAAAAGGAACTCCATTTCTTTTAATCACTTGTTTTATTGCCATATTTATAAAAGTACTCATATTAAGCCCAAGATCTTTTAATATCTTCGTTGCTACTTCTTTATCTTTGCTATCAACTTGCACATTAATAACACACGATAAGCTTTCCATGAAATCACCTCTAATACATATTATATACATATCGCATACATATGTCAATTATATTATATGCATATTTTGCATATATATTACCATTTGATTTCTTCTAAACCTTTACTTTTTAAATATTCATTTGTTCTTGAAAATGGTTTTGATCCGAAAAATCCATTTCTTGCGCTGAAAGGTGATGGATGAGCACTTTCAATAATATAATTGTTTTTTATTAATGCTTTTTTACTTCTTGCATAACTACCCCAAAGAATAAAAACAGCATCTCTTTTATTTTCATCTATTAAAGAAATAACATCATCAGTAAATTGTTGCCATCCAATATTGCTATGTGAATTAGGTGTATCTTTAACAACTGTTAAAGTTGAGTTTAAAAGTAATACTCCTTGTTTAGCCCAGCAAGTTAAATCTCCAGTATTTCTTATTGGAACTCCTAAATCATCGTATAATTCTTTATATATATTTTTTAAACTAGGTGGAATTCTTACACCATCTCTTACCGAAAAAGAAAGGCCATGTGCTTCTTTTTCACCATGATATGGATCTTGTCCAACTATAACAACTTTCACATCTTTAAAAGGAGTAAGTCTTAAAGCATTAAATACTTCCTTTTTACCTGGATAAACTGTATGAATACTATATTCATGTTGAACACGTTTTAAAAGAGGTTCAAAATAATCACCTTTATATATTGGAGCAAGGACATTGTCCCAATCATTCCCAATCATTTTATTTTCCTCCTTTATATTTAAATAGCCTTGATGGTCTATGTCCACCACCTGTTTTCATCTCATCAGTTTCTTCTACTTTATTAGCAATAATTCTTCTAAAAGCTGGATCTAAAAGCTTTTTATTTAAAATTACTTCATATACTTTTTGAAGTTCACCTAAAGTAAAATATTTAGGCATCATATTAAATACTACATCAGTATATTCAATCTTATTTTTTAATCTTTCTATTCCAGAAACAATAACTAAAGGATGATCAAATGCAATGGAATCATTTTCAACAATACTGAATTCATATCTATCAGTAGTTTTTTCTCTTAAAGTCTTCTTAACAACAGCAGTTATTACTGTATCGCCATTAGTTAAAGTTAGATTAATTAAATTATTTTCTTCACTTACACTCAAGTTAAACCATTTAGCTTCATTTTTTAATTCAGTATTCATTCTATTTTTATCAACTAAAGCCATATAGGTTGTGGATATAATACGCATTCTTGGATCTCTTTTAACACCACCGAAAGTATAGAGTTGTTCAAGATAAATATCTTTAACATTTGTTTCGTTCTCCAAAATCCTTGCTGGAGCACATTCTAGCTCTTCATCAACACGAATAAATCCTCCAGGTAAACACCATTTCTCTTTAAACGGAAAATTATTTCTTTTTACCAGCAAAATACTCATTGCTTTTTCACTAGTTTTACGATAATTAGTAGATTCTTCATCACTTATACTTATTACTAAAATATCTGTTGTTATAGAAAATCTATCAAACTCATCTGGATTATAATGACTTAAAAATTCTTCTTCAGTTTTATACATATAGCACCTCATATATATAATATCACATTAACTTATTTATTGCTTCATTCATTTTAGCAATACAATCAATAATTTCTTTTGGTGACTTAGCAAAAGTAAATCGACCAACTAATTCATCTTTATTTGGCCAAGCAAAGCTTTTACCAATTAAATATCTTAAATTTATATTTCTATAAAAATATAAAAGTAAATCTTCATCAGTTTTAATTTCCTCGCCATTTTCATCCATCTTACCCTTTAGTTTAGTAAAATCCAAAATAACAAAGAAACCGGCTTTAACATCCACTTTAATTTTTACATCTTTTACTCCGTTTAAAAAATCATAATCAGAAGAATATTTCTTTATTAAAGAAAGAATCTTTTTTCTAAATTTAATATCTACTGAATCAATTCCATCAATCATACATTTAAATAGATTATAATTAAATGCATATTTATATCTTAACTTTTTAAAGTATTTATCATAAGCTTTTTTGTTCTCTTTGAATGCTCCTTCCAGTGAAACGCCTATTATTGCTGGAACAGCATCTATTTCTTCAAAAATGCGATTTATAATTTCACGTATAATAACTTCATCTGCTACAACAAATCCAGCTCTTAAACTGGCCATACCATAGGACTTCGACAACTCGAAAAGAGAAATTGTATTTTGAAACATACCATCAAGTGATGCAATAGGAAGTGCTAAATCATCATTGAAACTTATATCCCTGTAGATTAAATCATCTATTATAAAAATATCATTAGTTTTAGCAATATTTCCAATTTTAATTAATCTTTCCTTTTCACTTTTACCCAAATAGGTTCCTAATGGATTACTTGGATTGCTATTAATTATAGCAACAACCTTAGGAATATAATCAAGATCAATATACTTTGTTTTTAATTCTTCATTGGTTTCAATTACTATTTTCTCTAAATCATCTGGATTAATTAAATAATTGTTTTCTTCTTTTAAAGGAATTACTTTAACATCAACATTAAATCTTTCCGGTTTAAAACTAAAAAGCCCATAATTAGGAGCAGTCATTAAAACCACATCATGTTCACGGGCTATAATATCAAATAAAATGTTTACAGCATGAGATGTAGAAACAGTCATTGTTAGATTATTAATAGATAGACCACAATCATCAATATCATTTTCTTCATAAGGATAATCATTTTTAAATCCAATTTTTTCAATATAATCAAGTAACACTTTTCTAACTTTGTTATCTCCTTCTGAATATGGATACTTATAAAGATCATTGGTTTTTAAATACTTATTAATATTTTTAACAATAGGCGGATATGCTGGATATTCCATCGGATTTCCACTTGTCATATTAATATCTTTATTATAATCATAATATTTATTTAAAATATAATCATATATATCAAAAGCATCTTTAACCTCTTTTACAAAAGGAGAAAATTCATTGTTATCTTTTCTCTTTCCTATATCCGGAAATCCAAATTTACGTTTTTCTAAATGGGGATATCTTTCTATCACTCTTTGTATTGCCTTATTCATTTATAACACTTCCTAGTTGCTTAAAAATTTATCATTTATTTTTTTAACAAAATTATAATCTATATTTTGATAACACATAATTGTTTTGTCACTTAATATAGTATCAATTTTTTCAACATTTTCATAGATTTTATTTTCGCCATCTATAGAAATAATTAAATTATTATGATTTGTAGGAACAATTTCAATAACTTTATTTTGTGGCAATACAATAGAATTAGTTATGGTGCGATATGTTTTACTATTTAATGGAGCAATAGGCGTTAATTCTAAAGCATGAAAAATATTATATATAATTGATCCACCAAAACTTAAATTATAAGCTGTTGAGCCAAAGGATGTAGAAACTAATATACCATCTCCTGCAAAATGCTCAAGTAATGCATTATCAATAAAAATATCAAGTTTTAAAGTATTAAGATCAGTATCTCTAATAACAATATCATTTAAAGAATAAAATTTAGAATTACCAGAAGAAGTATATACATTTGTTTCTTGAATACCAAATTTATTTATTTTATAGTTATTCCTTTTTAAATTATCAATAAGTTGATCTAATTCATTAACATGAATTTCTTGAGCAAATCCAAGAGTTCCAGTATTAATACCTAAATATAAAACATCACTTTTAAAATTAGTTTCTTTTATCATCCTTAAAAAAGCTCCATCACCACCAATCGCGATAGCAATTTCGTACTCATTTTCTTCAATAATGAATCCATTATCATGTAGTTTTTGTTGCACTTCTTTATAAACATTAATTGATTTATCATTGTTATTATAAAATATTTTTACTTTTTTCATACACATTTAATTATATTTAAAAGTGATGTAACTATGTTATTTTTTATAAGTATTTTATTATTATATCTTGTATCATTTATAGCAGTTAACTCAAAATCATAAAATCTATCATTTGTTTTATCATATATTGAATAGTATATTTTGTTATCATCTCCATATAAATTGTTTTTATCACTTCGATTTATTTTACCAGTTATTCCTATACCATAATCACTTAATGCTATATTAGCTGCGTTTTTAGCCATTTCCTCAGCCACTTCTTTACTATATACTAAATAAACATTAATTGTTTCTTTATCAACTCCAAGTTTAATTTTATATTCATTAGAATAAGTAACAGCACTAAAGCTTAATATTTCACTGGCTCCTTCTATATCAGTAATGCTTGAAGCTATAAATCCACCTGTACATGATTCCATTGTAGCTATTCTTTTATGTTTTTTTATTAATAATTCAACAACCTCTTTCATAAAAATTCCTTTCTTTAATATAATCTAATACTTTTTTATCAATTAAATCACTTATATTTTTAATCGTTTTAATATTATTTCTAATATATGTTGAAGACAAATTATCAGCTTTAACATCTGTAAGTATAATATTTGGACTGTCAATACTGATTTTTTCATTATTTCTAGCTATTACTAAAATTTTAAAATTTTTCAAAATATATTCATAATTTTTCCAAGTTTTAAAATCATTGATATTATCTGTCCCACATATAAAATATATTTCATCATTTTTGTATAACTTTTTAAAATGGTTTAAAGTTTGATATGTATAAACTCTTTCCTTTCCTAACTCAAAATCACTTGATTCTAAATTCTTATAATCCTTAATCATTAGATTTACCATATTAAGTCTATCAATTTCATTATTTAAATCTTTTCTATCATATTTATTTCCTGTTGGAACAAATATAATTTTATCAACATAATGTTTTTCTATTAAGGAAAGAGCTATTTTTAAATGCATCTTATGTGGAGGATTAAATGTTCCACCAAATATACCTATTTTCATGATTCTCTCTTATAATATGGTAAATTAAATTTATGATAAGCATTATTATGAAGTTTTTCTATTTTATCACTTATTTTTTTATCCAATTTTTCACCGTTCATATATTTTTTTATATCAGCGTAAGTAACTCCTAATTTATCCTCATCTGTTTTATTTGATAAACCGTCACTAGGAGCTTTATATAATACAGAGGCTGGTACATTTAAAACTTCACCAATTTTAATAACTTCATCAACTGTATAATCTGTTAAAACTCCTATGTCATGAACAGAATCTCCACCTTTAGTAAAATAGCCTACAAATAATTCACTTTTATTACTAGTTCCAGCAACTATATAAGTTTTATGAGTTAAAGCTGTTTTCAATGCAGCTAAATAGTAAACAGCACTCATTCTTAATCTTGGTTTTAAATTGATATCACTATTTAAAGTTTCTTCATCAGTAAAGTTTCCTAATAAATCAACTTTCCCTTTTATTGCCTCAAAAGCATCAGTTAAATCTAAATCGACAAGTTCAAAACCGAATGCATCACTTACAAGTTTTGCATCCTTTTTGTCGTTTTCTTTTGAATGACATGGAAGTGTTACTCCTAAAACGTTTTCTTTACCTATTGCTTCACACATAATTGCAGCAACTACAGCAGAATCTTTTCCTCCACTTATACCTAAAACACAACCACCTAAATTATTATCTTCATAGTACTTTCTTATAAAATTTATAATATTTTTTGTTTCTTTCTTTGCATTAAACATTTTATTTTCCTCCTAATTCTCTATTTCTTAAACTTTTTATCATATTATTTTTAAATTCAACATACTCTTGTGTTCCATCAACATAATAAGTATGTGGATTAACTTCTCTTTTTACTTCTGGATAAATCGTACTCATTTGAGCTTCACAATAATCACGCTTTTCTAGAAGTGTTGGATCATCATAAACCAAAACACCATTATTAAATATTTGTTTTTGAAGTGGTACTAAAGTATAGTTGCTGATTTCACTTTGTTTTAAAATGTTTACTGGATCAACTATTATTAATTTATCGCCTTTAACACTTTCTCCATGTCTTACCATAATATCAGCAAGAGCATAACCAGTTTCATTATCATATGCACGATATAGATCCTTAAAATCTGGATTTATAGTTTTAATTTCTTCATCACTTACTTTTATTTTAGGAATTCTCTTACCATCTTTAACTATAGCAACTTCTTTATAAACACATCCCATACGTCCTTCTGGCTTAGAAATATTATCACCTACTCCTAAAGAATCAATACAAGCTCCTTCATCTAAAAGTGATTTAATTGTTTTAGCATTTAACCCATTACTTAAACATATTTGAGCATCATTAAGTCCAGCTTCATCTAACATTTTTCTTGCCATTTTAGAAAGATAAGCAAGATCACCAGAATCTATACGTATTCCTTTTAATCTATATCCGTTTGGAATTAAATATTCTTTAGCTACTTTAATTGCATTTGGAATTCCACTTTTTAATGTGTTATATGTATCAACTAAAAACAAGCAATTTTGAGGATGGACTTCTGCATATGCACGAAATGCTTCATACTCAGTATCAAATGATTCTATAAAACTATGTGATTGAGTACCCAAAGCTTGAATACCGAGCATATTAGCAACATATGCATTACTTGTTCCTGAACAACCTACCATCATTCCATAAAGTGAAGAATCTATTGCTGCTTCCGGTCCGTCAGCCCTTCTACTTCCAAATTCCATAATAGGTATATTTCTAGGTGTCGCTTCAAAAATTCTTCTTGCTCCGGTGGCATGTTCCATAGCTCCATTTATTATTGATAAAATTGAAGTTTCAACTACTTGAGCTTCAATTAATGGAGCTTCAACTGTAATTATTGGTTCATTCGGAAATACTGGAGTACCATCAGGTATAGCATATATATTTCCCGTAAATTTGAAATTTTTTAAATATTCAATAAAGTTTTCACTGTAACCATTTCTTCTAAAATAATTAAGTTCATCTTCTCCAAAATGTAATTTATTGATGTATTCAATTACTTTATCAAGTCCAGCCATTATTGCATAACCTCCATCTGTTGGAACTTTTCTAAAGAAAACATCAAATACAGCAATTTCATCTTTCTTTTTAAATTTTAAATAAACCTCTGACATTGTAAATTCATACTCATCAGTTAACAATGTATAATTTCTTGGTAATCTTTCAATTTCTTTTTTCATATTAAGCACACTTCCTTAAATTTAATTTTTTTTCTTCTTTTTTTAATTCGTTAAAATCTATTACATATTGAATTCCAGCAACTTCCATAACTTCTTTTGCAACACTTTTCCAATGTTCACGATTATGATATTCAGCATCAAACGTATCTACAGCATTAGCTAAAAGAAACAT
>CAKOPW010000039.1 GCA_934101115.1 uncultured Bacilli bacterium
TTCACTCTTAATGTTCAAATCTCTTATCAGTAAATGTATGACCATACAATAAAGCATATTTCTTTGACGTATTATAAAAATTTTGACTTTCATAAGGATTATAATTTATATAATTCAATGCCAAATAATACATAACTTTATCAAGTTTTAAATATCCACCAAACAAAATATATCTTCTAAAGTATTCTGTAGATTTATTTGTCTGATGAAGCTTATAATACATTTTACCAATATAATAAAGTAATTCAACATATTTAAATTCATGATAAGCACTTTTAAATATATTTAATGCTTCTTCATAATTTTCCTTTTTTATTTCTTCATCTGCAGCACTTTTAATTAGATTCATATCATTTACATATTGTTCATAAGAAGATGAAATACTAGTTAAATGTTTAATTCTATTGGTTAAAACTCTGTTAATATTTATATCTGCGTCTCCCATACTTTTAAGTAAATTACTTGTTTGATAGTAATCCATATTTTCAATATTTTTTAATAATCCTTCCATAATTCTAATTCCTCTCTATAATCATTTTTAATATTCTAACAAAGATAAAACAAAAAAAATGACAAATTATGTCATTTAAGATTAGATACTCGAACTAATACTTTTTGTAAAGATTTAGTTTTTTTACACCTTAATGCAAGATTATCTCCAGAACTTTTGAGCATATTTATCTCTCTATAAAGCATCTCATTAATTGTTTCTTCTATATCAGCAACACCTAAAACAATTAGTTCTACCAAAATATCTATGGTTTCTTCGTCGTTAATAATATCATCATCTAAATACCAAAGATATTTTGGAAATCTAACTAATAAATATTCTAAATTATTTTTATCCTTAAGTTCTTCTTTTAAAACCAAATTTCTAAGATAAAAATAAGGTTCTCCTAACTCATCAACACTTATATCTTCTTTGAAATTTCCGTCACTTAAAGCTTTTAACAATAAAATATCTAAAAATTTTCTAAACTCTTTTTCTTCATCAAAGTTAATTGTGAAAAATCTAATCATATCTACTTTCCCATTAAAACCATGTTTTTGAGTAAGAGCATTAGCATATTCATAATTAATAAGTTCTAAATCTTCCTTTTTTGAGCTTAAAGTTCTAACTAAATAACTATTTCTTATATTTTGAGCTAAATTAATATAATCAGGTAACATAGACTTCTCCCTTTTGGGAACTAATATATCACTTATACTTTGAAAAAGCAAAAAAAAATGTCCGAAGACATTTTATTAATATTGTTGTTTTCCACAAGAACTGCAGAATTTACCAGTTACTGGAGTTCCACAATCTGAACAGAATTTTGGAATATTTGAACTTTCTTCAACATTTTCCTTTTTCTCTTCAACTTTAACATTAGTCATAACAACTTCTGTTGGATTAACATTTTGAGTTGGTTGACTTGGTGTAATGTTATTAGCACTATCCATAACATTAGCTCCAACATTTTGGCTCATGTTCATTCCCATAAATCCCATCATTGCTCCATTTTCATTTTTAGAAGCATTAACCATTGCATCAGCTGTAGCAGCTGCCATCATACCACTTGGATTAGCTGCATACATATCTCCACGACGTTTTTCTCTTGATATTTCAGCATCAACTTCTCTAATAATTGCTTTAGATTCATCGCTTGCATTGATGTTAAGTGCCATATCTTGAATTTCTAAACCATATTGTTTAACCCAAGATTCATCAAGTAAATCATTCATTACTTTAACTACTTCATTTTTATACTTTTGAACTGTATTAAATGAAATATTATTAGTAGTCATTAAATCAGCTATACAAGTTGAAACATTGCTTGTAAATTCCATTTTTAATTGACCACCAACTACGTCATCAACGCTAACTTCATCTTTAGGCATTGATCCTAAAACATTAGTTATTAAGATTGTTGGGTCTACTACTTTAAATGAATATTCTCCAAAAAAAGTAATTTCAACACTTCCATAAACTGGATCAAAAATTGTTTCTGTATTAGTAGAACCAAATTTGTTTCCTGTAATGTTTAAAAGATTTACATAGTAAACTCTTTGATCATGAGCGGGTTGTCCACCAAAAGTAATACGATTTCCAATTTTTTTAATTGAATCTCCTATTCCTTTAAAGAATCCACCTTCAAATACACTTGGTTCACTTGATTGATCCCAAATAAATTCTCCAGCTTCAGCACTAAATTCTTTGATTGCTCCATTGTCAACAATCATCATTGCATATCCTTCAGGTATAACAATTTTACTTCCATTAGTTATTATACCTTCAGTTGGATTTGAGTTCCCGCTTCCGTGATTAACAACTCCCTTTTGAACTAAAACAGTTTTATCACTTGTTGCAGGTGTAATAAACTCCTTAAATTGATCTCCAACAACTTGAGATATTGAACCAGTTGTTGCCTTTAATAATCCCATAAATTCACTTCTTTCTATTTTTTAGAGTACATCTTATTCCCTATAGATTAATTATATCATAAGATAAGTTTTTAAGAATATTATTTGTCTATTCCTTTACATCTTTAAATTCTTTAGCATATAAATAATTGCTGAAATCCATTCTTTCTATTAGACTTTTCATTTCTTCAAAACTCATGTTTTCTACAAAATCAATTCCTTCATTATAATAAATATCAAAATCCAATATATTGTCTGTAAGGCTTTTTCTAATTAGATTATGATTCTTTTCTCTTTTAATAATACCAATTAAACTTTCTCTTTTCCACAATTCAAAATATTCCTTATCCATATAAAGATTATCAAATACATCTTGAATAATACCTCTTGCTTTATCATGTTCAGTTGTATTTAAAACAACTCTAACCACTAAAACATTAGGCGTAATAAAATCTTTTGAGCAAGAAAATGAAAATGCTGATAGATGTTCATCTTTAACTCTTTTATAAGCTTTTGAGTTATCTGAAAAATTATATGTTAAAAAACATGAAATATAATAATCAAGTTTCAATCTTTCTTCTTTTGTAAAATTACTTAAATCTATTTTAAATTCTAACGAACAAATAGGATCATACTTTTCATCTATAATAGTAATTTCATTTTTTTCATACTCACAAGTATCCTCTTCATCCAATACTTGATATTCTATAACCGGAATATTATATTCATCATATATATCCTCCACATATTTTAATATATCATCAGTATCAAAATTTCCACTTATAGAAAGTATTTGATTACTTGGTTGATACATAATTTCATGAACCCGGTTTAATTCTTGAACACTTATTTTTAAAACATCATCAATTTCTCCTAAATTTCCGACAAATCTTGTCTTATTATTAACAAGAAAAGAAACAGCTTCATTAAATTTATAATGACCTCTGTCCTTACTTCTAATGATTTCATCAACAATAGGTTTTTTTATCTCTTCTAATTTTTCTTCATTAAAATCTATAACATTGA
Organism: uncultured Bacilli bacterium; assembly: GCA_934101115.1. Lineage (GTDB taxonomy): Bacteria > Bacillota_I > Bacilli_A > RF39 > UBA660 > CAG-582. The sequence continues at coordinate 3,430 of CAKOPW010000039.1, forward strand.
TATAATCTAGTAACACTTTTAAATGCTTTTTAAAGTCTTTTATAGTTTTAATTGGAAAATAAGTGGTTTTTGAAGAAGTAAATCCATTATAATTAACATAGTTATCATTGAAGTAAGCTGAAACATTTCCATAAATACTATTTTCTATTAAAGTATGTTCAAGTAAATGAGCAAGACCTGGTTTAATTTCAATGATTTCATCTCCAACTTTTACATGACTTACTTTTGTTCCATATTTTACAGTCAAAACAGCTGATGTTTGATTTTTGCTTTTATCTTCAACCAAAACCATTGTAAGACCATTTTTTAGTTTTTTAATCGTTGTTTTTATCATTTCCTACACCTCTAAATATAATTGTACTTGTATGTTTTACATTTTGAATGAAATCAAGCATATCATCAACCGTTGTTTCTTCATACAATTTTGCCACTTTTTCCAAACCATTTAATTCTAAATCAGCATTAAATTTCTTATCTAGCTCATTAAATGAATCATCCTCCTCAACCAACAAATCATAACTAACATATTTTTGTGCTTTACTTAAACATTCAGCTAAAACTTTTCTATCTTTTAAACTCTCAAATACCTCATTTACTAGCTTAATGGCTTCATCTATATTTTTATCTTGTATCAAAGCATCAACAAATAATATTCCTGATCTTGCTCTAGTATGAGTTCCCGCATGATAAACTAAATTATGTTCTGTTCTTAAAGTTTTAAATATCAGATGATTTTCTTTCGAAGATAAAAAGTCATTTAATTGAGATAATCTAAAGTAGTTATCCTCAGTAACTTCCACTTGATATACCATAACAAGTTCAGTTTGATTAAATTTAGTTGGTATTTCAATATTCTTTTCAGCTACAATTGGTAATAAAGTCATATAATTTTTTTCAACTTTTATTTCTTTCTTACTTAAAGGATAATATTTAGCAAATAACTTATCTAAAGTATTCTTTTCTACATTTCCATAAACATATATAAAAGGCTTATTATTATAGATATTTTCTAGATATAGCTCATATAATCTTTCATTATTTAATTTTTCTAATGCTTCTTTATAATGTTCACTTGTTATTCCTGTTAATTCTTCTTTATCAACTATATCCCATAATTTTTTATCATTATAAGAATCTATATTTTCATCAGACATTTTATCTGCTCTAATTAAATAATTCTTTTCATAATCAAATTGAGATTGATCAAATTTTTTATCTTTGATATATGGTTTCATCAAAGAATCTATTGCAAAAGAAAATGCTTCTTCAATGCTATAATCTTTAATTAAATTTTCTCTTGGTATTTCAAAAGCATATTTCAAAAAAAATGTTGAACCAATTGAAATCGAAGTTAACCAATTATCAATTACTCCACTTTTAATTCTAGCCTTATTATATTCTTCATTTTCTGGATACTTTTCACTTGTTTTGGTTATTATATCATTAAGAATCTTAACATAAGATCCTTCACCTTTAACATAATTAACCGGAAAAAAGAACTGAAAAACAACTGTATCTATTTTATCAGTCTTTATCAATGTATAATCGTTTTTAAAATTCAAATACTTCATAATTTACCTCACTTGAAATTATTATACATTATTTAATATATTTTTTCACATTATTTATAGCATTTTTTTCTATTCTTGATATCTGAGCTTGACTTACACCTAATTCAGAAGCTAATTCCATTTGAGTTTTACCAACAATATATCTGCTAATTAAAATATTTTTTTCGCGTGCTTTAATATATTTCAAAGCACGATTTAAAGATATAATCAAGTCTTTATCAATGCTGTCATATCTCTCATCTTTTAACTGATCAAGTAAATATATTGTATCTCCTCCATCATTATAAATTGGATCATATATACTCATTGGTTCTCTTAAAGAGTCATAAGCTTCCTTAAGTTCATATTCTGTTATACCAAGCTCCATTAAAATATCTTCATTTTTAGGTTCTACACCATGAATACTTTGATATAAATCTTTATATTTCATAATTTTATAAGCAAGATCTCTGATACTTCTAGTAACTCTTATAGTATTAGAATCCCTTATATATCTTTTAACTTCACCTAAAATTAAAGGCACGGCGTATGTTGAAAAAAGGCAGTTAAATGATGGATCAAAATTTTCAATTGCCTTCATAAGCCCAACACAACCAATTTGAAATAAATCATTCATATCATTTTTACCATTGTTATATTTTTTTATTATTGAAAGAACCAATCTTAAATTACCATTTGCTATTTCCTCTTTAGCATGTGTATCTCCCTCTTTAAATTTTTTAAATAATTCATCCATTTCTTCTTTGCTTAGTACTTTTAAGTCATTCGTGTTTATACCATTTATTTCTACTTTATTTTTTATATTTCTCACCTCACATTTATAATGAGGATAATTTCTTTATTTTATTCAAAATAAAAACTTAACTAATTAAATAGCTAAGTTTACGGAGTTAAAACTATACGAAAAGATACATCATAGATATCCCCACCAGTATAAGTAGAAAATCTAAAAGTGCCAGCTAATACTCCATCAGAATATCTGCCACCTCGAGCAAACCAAGGACGAGATGAATCAACAAATCGAACAAGGTCACCATACCAACTTCCATTTTTAGGTATACCACTGTAAGCTTTATTGTAAAAAAATGGTCCCATTTCTCTAGTCGCATCTCCTAATATACCGTTTTGAAAACTTTTATCAGTTGATGATAAATTGTAAACATCATAATATTTAGAATCATAATTTGATGGAGAAAATTCACTTAATCCAAAGGTTTCATCAAGATATCCAGCAACATATTCGTGGGTTCCTCCGTTCATATCATATATTCCACTTATATTTCCTGTTGTACTTGCTAAGTATCCGGTTTCTGTATTATATGGTTGATTATAACTTTCTCCATCCCCATAGATTCCTGGATATGAATTTCGATCTAATGTGGTTAAAGATGAATATCCTGTTTTGTAAGATGAATTGTTATTTATGTTTATTTCTTTATCTATTCCATATTTTGAGTGACTTAGATATGCTACTGCTCCCCATTCTGTATTCTTCATCATATGTGAATCAACTTCTCTTTGGTAATTGTAACTTGTCTCAAATATGTTTTTTACAATTATTCCTCGCCAACTATATACATTTGGTTTTATTATTATTTTACTTGTATCATTTGAATTTATTTGAGCTTCTGCTTTTGTTGTCGCTCCTTTATATCCTGTTTCAAATTTACCTACCCAAAATCCATTTGTATCAAATGCAGTAAATGCTGGATGTGTTAACCATGTTCCATTTGTTGAACCCGTTGAAGCTTTTGTATCTTTATTCTCAAATTCAATTTCTATCTCTTGTACTTTACTTTCTACATCAGTACCACTTTCCACTGTTGTAATACTATAGTTATCTGTGTTAAATAATTTATATCTATATCTTGGTATCCATACAAAATAACTTTGTATATCACTTTCCTTTATTGTGTCTCCCACTTTATAACTTATATTATCTTCAAGTATTACTGCATTCGCCCAAACTTTATCTTCATATGAATACCATTCTTTTGTTATATCTGCATATGTTACTGTTCCATCATCTGCTATACTCACTGGTATTAAATTATTACTTAATACTGGATCTGTTCCATTTAATAATTTCTCGGTATATACTTTCTCTACTCCTAATTCGGTTCTTTCTACTGCACTAACTTCTAACCTACACGTGTATTCTTCTTCTATTTCTTCTAATGCTGTTTTATTTAATGTTATTGTTACTCTTCCTTTGGCTGTATTTCTTGCTGGTATTATATTATCTTCTATATCCAATGTATTTGTTATACTTGTATATTTATTACTTTCCGGTGTACATGTTACTGTAACTTTAGCATCATAATTGTTTGAATTATTTGTTACTTCATATGTAAGTGTTGATGTATCACCTACCATACTTAAACTATTTGTGCTAAATGTAATTGTCTTTTTGTCAACACTTACTACACTTTTATACACATCAATTGAATCCAATCTTGCCTTGGAAAAATACACATCAAAATCTTCATTATTTTCACTTACCTTTGTATTTACATTTATTACTAATGTTGTACTCACTGCTGCAAATCCAATTGACATCAAAATAATTGCAATTATTATTGCACTTCTTTTCTTCATTTTTTACACACACCTATTCTCTTTTTTATTTTATAATACCCCCCCCGATTTGCAAGAGAAACCAGCATGTTTACAAAAGAAATGTAAAGATGTTTTTATTACAATATTGCAAAATTTAATGACTAAAAAAGAAATAGTTTGTTTAAAATGTAACCTATAAAGTGGACACTCAAAAAAAAGAGAGACCTACTTTATAGGTTTTTATTATGTCTTGTTAT
>CAKOPW010000040.1 GCA_934101115.1 uncultured Bacilli bacterium
ACTCCCGAGTGTTAAAATTATAATGAAAGGATGATTTTATGAAAAATTTAGTAATATATTTTTCACGTAATGGAGAAAATTACATGGAAAATGGTTTAGAAAATATTGAGGTAGGCAATACAGAAATATTGGCCAAAAAAATTGCCAATTTAACTAATTCTGATATTTTTAAAGTCGAAGTGGTTAAAGAGTATCCATTTGACTATCATAAATGTTGTGATGTAGCAAAATATGAATTAGAAAATAATATATTTCCAGAAGTAAAAAACAAATTAGAAAGTATCGATGAATATGACACAGTTTATATTGGTGGACCTGTTTGGTGGGGACATCTACCAAAGGCTCTTATAAGTGTTATTAAAGATTTAGATTTTACTGGAAAGATAATAAAACCTTTTTGTACTCATGAAGGATCTGGACTAGGTAATATTATGGAAGATATAAAAAATTATTGTCCAAATGCTCAAATAAAAGATGGACTTGAAGTAAGAGGTTCAAAAGTAAATGAATCAAACATAAAAATAGAAAAGTGGTGTGAATAATGGTAAAACAAACTGCAGGTCATGATGCTTTAGGAGAATTTGCTCCAAAATTTGCTGAACTTAATGATGATGTTTTATTTGGTGAAGTATGGTCAAGAGAGGATAAATTATCTTTAAAACTTCGCTCAATTGTAACCGTTTCTACATTAATTGGAAAAGGTATTTTAGATGATTCTTTAAAATATCATATTGCAAGTGCTAAAAATAATGGAGTTACTAAAGAAGAAATGTCAGAGATCTTAACTCATATAGCATTTTATGCTGGTTGGCCAAATGCTTGGGCTGCATTTAAAATGGCAAAAGAAGTTTATGAAGAAAAGTAGGCATACTTTATGAAGAAGAGTTCCGGAGTTCTTTTATGGAAAAAAGAAAATGATAAGTGCTATGTTTTATTAACACATTTTGGTGGACCTTATTGGGAAAATTTAGATGCAGGTGCTTGGTCTTTACAAAAAGGACTAGTAGAAAGTAACGAAAAAGTATTTGATGCTGCCAAAAGAGAAAGTTTTGAAGAAACTAATTTAGTTATAGAAAATGATATCAATTATCTAGCGACGAAAAAGGTTTCTAAAAAGAAACTAGTTATTATGTTTGAAAGTTACTTTGATGGTGACATAACTAATTTCAAAAGTAATACTTTTACAATAGAGTGGCCAATAAATTCAGGTATTTTTAATGAATATCCAGAAATGGATGAAATAAAATGGTTTTCCATTGAAGAAGCCAAGAAATATATTCATCCAACTCAAACATTTTTTATTGATAGGTTAGAAAATTTTATCAAAAATAAATAGAAAAGGAAGGTAATTATGAACAAAGAAGAATTAGAAAAACATGGTGGAGCATTTGGTTTAGGAGAAGAAAACACCGCTTTTGAAAAATATTTTACTGGTAAATCTTTTTTAAAACCATTAGCAAAAACAGAAAATATGTTTTTAGCAAATGTAACATTTGAACCTGGTTGTAGAAATAACTGGCATATTCATCATGCTAGTTTTGGAGGTGGACAAATTCTTATATGTGTTTCAGGATCAGGATGGTACCAAGAAGAAGGAAAAGATGCCATTAGCCTAGAACCAGGTATGGTTATAACGATACCTGCAAATGTTAAACATTGGCATGGTGCCAAGAAAGATTCTTGGTTTAGTCATATAGCAGTAGAAGTACCAGGTGAAAACACTTCTAATGAATGGTGTGAGCCAGTAACTGACGAAGAATATAATAAATTATATTAAGATAAACAATAAAAGCAATTATATTAAAAGGGGGATTTGAATGAAAAATGAAATAATTTTATTTGAAAATCAAAATGTTAAGTTAGAAGTTAATATGAAGGATGAAACCGTATGGTTATCCTTAGACCAAATGGCTAAACTTTTTGATAGGGATAAATCTGTAATTTCTAGACATATCAAAAATATATTAGAAGAGGAACTAGATAATTCAGTTGTTGCAAATTTTGCAACAACTGCAAAAGATGGAAAAAAGTATCAAATTGATTATTATAATTTGGATATGATTATAAGTATTGGATATCGTGTAAAAAGTAAAAATGGTATTATATTTAGAAAATGGGCTAATAAAATCTTAAAAGATTATTTGTTACAAGGATATGCTTTAAACCAAAAAAGATTAGAATACTTAGAAAAAACAATTAAATTAATAGACATTGCTAATAGAATTGATGAAGAATTAGAAAATAATGACGCAAAAGAAATTTTAAAAGTAATAGGAAATTATTCAAAAGCTCTTGATCTTTTAGACGATTATGATCATAGAACTTTAGTAAAACCTAAAGGTAATAATAGTAAAAAGAAGATAAATTATGATGATTGTTTAGACATTATTAATAAATTAAAATTTAACGAAAAAAGTGATATTTTTGCCATTGAAAAAGATAGAGGCTTAGAAGCTATTATAGGTGATATTTATCTAACATTTGATGGAAATGATGTATACAAAAGTGTTGAAGAAAAAGCCTCCAATTTTTTATATATGATTGTTAAAAATCATGTTTTTGTAGATGGGAATAAAAGAATAGCCGCAACAATGTTTATCTACTTTTTAAAATTTTATGATATTTTGTACAAAGATGGTAAACAAGTTATTGATAACAACGCTTTAGCTTCTTTAACTTTAATGATTGCTGAATCTAATCCAAAAGAAAAAGAAGTTATAATTGATTTAATTATGAATTTTTTAAGCTAAAAATAGTTTAGTAGAGTTAATAAGTGAAAATTTTCAATGAGTTAAATAGTTCTGTAACTAAAAAAATATAATAATTAGGAGTAAAATTATGATAATTAGAATAGCAAAAAAGTCAGATATTGATAAAAATTTATTCAATTTATATATTGAAGGCTATAATATGCATTATGAAAAAAGAAAAGATATATTCCCAAATCAATCAAAAGATCAACTTAAAGATAGTTTAATTGAAATGTTAAATAATCCTAATAAAACAATACTAGTTTTAGATAATAATGAAACAATAGTTGGATATGCTTCATTACAAATAAAACATAAAGCAACTAAATCTATTTGGATTGATGAGATAATTGTAGATAAGAAGTATCAACATAAGGGATATGGAAAAATTTTAATAGATGAAATATATAAATTTGCAAAAGATAATGATTGCAAGAGAGTGGAACTTAGCTGTTGGAGCTTCAATTCTAATGCTATTGAATTTTACAATAAGTTAGACTTTATAGAGCAAAGAATTGTATTCGAAAAAGAAATAAAATAGAATCAAAAATAAATAATAACAATATAGAAAGTGTGATAATTATGAATAAAACTTTACTTGTATATTTTTCATATACAGGACATACAAAAAAAATAGCTGAAATGATAAAAAATAAAATAAACTGTGATACATTAGAAATTAAAACTATTGAACCTTATTCAAGTAACTATGATTCAGTTGTAAATGATCCGAATAACCAAGAAGAAAGTAATTACTTACCTGAAATAGAAAGCATTGATGTTGATTTAGATAAATATGAAAGAATTATTATTGGTACACCTACTTGGTGGTATAGACCAGTACCTGCAATTAGAAGTTTTTTAACAAAATATCAACTTCATCAAAATAATATAATTGCTTATTCAACAAATGCAGGTTGGTTAGGTAAGACTTTTGAAGAAATCCACGAGTTATGTCCAAACTTTAAAATTGAAAATGGAATGAATATTGAATTCAAAAGCTATACAGATGTATTAAATACTCCTAAAGAAGAATTAGATAGTTGGATTGAAAGTCTATGCTAATAATAAATAATAGAGAAGTAGATCAAATAACTAAAAGGCAAATAAAGATAGAAAATTCAAAAGAGAACTCCAAAAATGGACTTTCACTTTTAATTATAGTAAATTTTTTGATTGACAATACTGAAGGTTATTTTACTCTTAGATTTGGTTTTGTTGAAAAAAATAGTGATTCACTTTTTAACAGAGAATATATTGGAAATTTCTTTGGATCTGTTGGTGAAAATATTGTCTTAGAAATATTTGATACAAAGCAATTTATTGCTAGTGAAATAGAGTCCCCTATAACGATAAATTTAAAAAACAATGATAATAAAATAAAAACTAAAATTTATGTTGATGATAAATATTTGAAATTAATATTTGACGATGAATTAGACTTTATTAATAGCTGATACCATAAAGGTTATCAGTTTTTTTTCATATTTTTTTTAATTTTTACTTTTATGTTATAATTATTATTAGTAAATTATATGTGAGGTAATATGAAAAAATATAGAACAGGAATATATATAGGAAAGTTCTTTCCGTTTCAAAAAGGACATTTAGTTGCATGCAAAAGAATATCAGAATACTGTGAAAAAACATATGTTGTTTTTTATAACAATATTGAAATTGAACAAAAGCTTAATAAACAATTTGAATATAGTATCGACGAACGAATTGAAGATGTAAAACAAATATTAAAAAGGGATGATATTGAAGTTATCAAGTTTACACCCTCAAAAAATTTAAATTTTCCAAACAACTTTTTAAATATTAAAGAGGAGTTATTTAAGCAAATTAAAGTAACTAACATTGATTTACAAATATTTGGCCAAGATGAAGAAAAAATATATAAAGATTATATATATGCAAACGAATATATTTTGGCTCCAAATTTATATGAAAATGGTTTAACTATACATGCTAATTTAATTAGAAATAATTATGATAAATATAAACATCTTCTTGACCCAATAATAAGAAAACGACTTGATAACAAATTCGGAGATCAAAAATACATATGCATTATAGGAAAAAGTGGAAGTGGAAAAAGTACTCTTTCAAAATATATTCAACAAAATATTTCAAACTGTATAACTTTAGATATAGATAAATTAGTTCATGAATCTCTTAGTGATGAAATTGTCAAAAGTAAAATACTAACAATAGTTCATGAAGATATACTTGATGAAAATGCTAACATTGATAGAAAAAAATTAGGTGCAATTGTGTTTAACAACAAGGATTTAAAAAACAAGGTTTATTCTATAACTTGGGATTATGTAGATGATTATATAAAAAATATTTCTCAACAAACATATAACTATGTAATATTAGATTGGTATAATATTAATACTAAAAACTATTTTGATATTGCAACTTTTAAAATATTAGTTGAAAGAGATTATGATTCAAGAAAAAAAGCCGTTATAGAAAGAGACGGAATTACTTCAGAATATTTTGAATTAAGAGAAAAGAACAGCAATGATTATAAAGATTGCAATTATGATTTAAAAATTGACATAGGCAACGAAAGTGAATTGGAAAGTTTAATTAATATAATAAAATAATAAAAACTGATAATTTTAATGTTATCAGTTTTAATTTAATCTTCTTTAAAAAATTCTTTAACTTCAACCCCTAGTATTAAAGACATTCTCCACAAAGTGCCTAATGAAAATGTTTGATGATTTTTACTTTCTATATTTGCAATGAATTGAGTTGAATAATTCAGCTTTTCAGCAAATTGCTCTTGAGTTAAGCCTTTTTCTTTACGTAGTCTTTTTATATTTTTGCTAACTAGTTCGTAGACAAAATCTTCACTATTTCTATCAAACAATTCTCATCACCACCGCATCTAATATAATTTTCTCATTTTTTTATAAAAATATACTTACTCGAATAGAGTAAGTTGTGGTATAATGTAATCAAAGATAAATTTTAATTTTATCTTCAGTTAAAAAGTACGCTAGTACAGGTAGTTTTTAATTTTTAATATTATTAGTAAAGGAGGTAAAATGTGAATACTGAAACTATTTTTTGTGAACATTGTGGCAATAAAGTATATGTGGATGCTGTAATTTGTCCAAATTGTGGTTATCAGCTTAAGGAGTTGAAAACAAATTCAGATGAAGAAAAACCACAAGTTATTATTAATAATGTAAATCAAAATAATAATTTGCCAGGTTTAAAAAAATGTGATAAATGGATTGCATTCATTCTATGTTTGTTTCTAGGATTTGCTGGAATTCACAAATTTTATGAAGGTAAGGCAGGAGTGGGGATAATTTATTTATTCACAGCAGGAGTTTTTGGATTAGGTGTCTTAATTGACTTAATAGTTATTTTATGCAAACCAAATCCATATTATGTTTAATTTATTAGGAGAGTTTATATGGAATTAAAATTTTGTAAATATTGTGGAGAAAAAATACCAAAGGATCAAATCATTTGTCCTAAATGTGGAAGACAATTAGAAACATTTAAAAAAAAGAAAAAAGAAGAAGAAAAAGAGGAAACAACTACTGAACTAGAAAGTAATACTCATATAGAATATAAAAATTTAGGTTTAATTATAAGTTTAGTTTTATTTCCACCACTAGGAATTGCTTATTTATGGAGTAGTTTTCCTAAAATAAAAAATTCATTAAAAGTTGCATTAACAATATTTTTTGGTTTAACATTCTTTGCCATTATATTTAATTTTGTTAGCCAAATAGAAGAAAATCAAGAATCAGTATCGAAAACTACTTATAAATACACAACAGCAAGTACAAGTAAATCAGCTACAACTAAGGCTTCATCAACAACAGCTGCAAAGTCAACTAATTCTCAATCAACAACTAGACAAGCTGAACGAACAACAACAAAAGCTGCAGCTACAACTACTCAAGCAACAAAAAATGAAAGCGTAAGTGTTAGTAAACTGCAAGCTGTAAAAAAAGCTAAATCATATTTGGATGCTATGTCTTTTTCTTATAAAGGGCTAGTTGAACAATTAGAATATGAAGGCTTTTCTAATGAAGATGCTAAATATGGAGCTGATAATTGTGGAGCAAACTGGAATACACAAGCTCTAAAAAAAGCTAAATCATATTTGAATGCGACGTCTTTTTCTTATAAAGGATTAGTTGAACAACTTGAATACGAAAAGTTTACTTCAGCACAAGCTAAATATGGAGCTGACAACTGTGGAGCTGATTGGTATAAACAAGCTGAAAAGAAAGCAGCGTCATACATGAAAGTATCTTCTTTCTCAAGAAAATCTTTAATTGAGCAACTTGAATATGAAGGCTTTACTTCGGATCAAGCAAAACATGGGGCAGATTCTGTAGGGTTATAAAAGTAAAGAAAAATAAAATGTAGAATTATCTATATTTTATTTTTTTGTGTTATATTAAAATGGGTGAAAATATGAATAAAGAGAACATAATCGATATTTTAAAAAGCAAAAACATTTGGTTTGAATTAGAAGAACATCGAGCCGTGTTTAACATGGATGATTTGAATGATTTAAATTTGAAATACAAGGATCGTGATGCTAAAAATATTTTTGTAAGAGATGATAAAAAGCTAAATTATTATTTAATCACGATTAAAGGAAATAAAAAGATAGATTTAAAACAATTCAGGAAAGATTTTAACACTCGTAATTTAAGTTTTGCATCATCAGAAGATTTGATGGATATTTTAAAACTTATTCCTGGTTCAGTAAGTCCTTTAGGTTTATTAAATGATGAAAAGTTAAAAGTAAGATTCTTTATAGACAAATATTTCTTAAGTGATAATGGCATAATTGGAATTCATCCAAATGAAAACACAGCAACTTTATGGATAAAAACTGAAGATCTTATTGAAATTGTAAAAATACACGGAACCAAAGTAGATATAATCAATG
>CAKOPW010000041.1 GCA_934101115.1 uncultured Bacilli bacterium
TTTATTCTTCTATTGCACACCTATTATATTTAAATTATACAATTCATTTGTTGTATAGTAAATGTTCTGTTTCTAGTATGTGTAAATAAAATGTTTATATTATTTAAAATATTAAACATTTACTACAAATCAATGCAAAAAAAAGAGAAGCATTACACTTCTGCAATATATTCAAGTAATTTTAAGAATAAATTAATATATCTTTGATTTAACTTATATTTCTTTAATTTTCTAATTCTTATTCTTTTTTGCTTAACATCAAGATTGCTAAATAATATTTCTCCAAGCATATCTTTTGTTTTAGTTTCTATTGGTAAGTCGCTTAAAATAGAGTCGATATCATCATTAATAAGTCTTAAAGCATCTATTTCAATATCTTTACCTTTACAATTAATTGTTATTTGTTTAAGAGTTGAAAGTGGTGGTAATTCAATTACATAATCTGAATCGTCAATATATGAATTATATGTACTTATTGATTCCTCTCCACAATGAATAGAAACTTCTTCAGGTTCCTTTGTATTTCTAAAACGTATTTTATAAGAACGCATATCAGTTATTATTCCACTCTTACCAGCAACTGGTCTTATAATAACTGTAAAATTATTTGCTTGATACGTATAATCTATACTAGTTAAAAGGTAAAAACCTTGCTCATATAATGATGAAAGTCCGTCATCTTCATACATCTCATAGTTGCTTGATGCTCCAGGAAATATTTGAATTTCCATATTCTTTGGTGGATTAGTATCATTTAAATCATTTCTATCTAAAATGGCTAGAGGAATAATCGTACCTGCTTTAGCAAAAACAGGATAATCCTCTTCCTTATAGAATGTTGTATAACGTTTTCCACCGACATATCTTTTTCCGTTTATAAAATCATACCAAACTCCATCTGGTAAAAACAATTTTAAAACCGTACGATCCATTAAAGTATCTTTTTTACTTGTTATAGGAGCAACAAATAGATTAGATCCAAAATAATATTCATTTTTATATAATGGTTCATCATATATTTCTGGATATCTATAATATATTGGTTGAATAAGTGGTAAACCTACTCTTGAATATCTATAAGCTTCACTATAAAGATATGGAATTAAAGCATGTCTTAATCTTAAATATTCGGAAACAACTGATTGAGTTTTAATATCCCAAACCCAAGGTTCTCTTTTAAAATATTTTCCTTGATCACATGATATACGTAATATCGGAGAAAAGCATCCAAATTGAACAAATCTTGTATAAAGTTCTCCATCCTCTGTTCCACCAGTATATCCACCAATATCATTTGAAATCCATGATAAACCAACATTAGCAGCCGTACTATTAAAAGATGGAAGCATCTCTAAATTTTTCCAAGAAACTAGAGTTTCTCCAGTGTAATGAATTGGATATCTGTGAGCAGCAACTAAAGCATTTCTTGCTAAAACTATTCCTCTACGATTTACAAGTTGTTTAAAATCATCAAAGTGATAATGAGTTAAAGCTCTTAAAGTTGTTAAATCTTTTATATTGTTATAATCTATGCAAAAGAAATCAACTCCATAGTTCATAAGTGGATGAATCAAGTTATCAAAATATGAGTTTAATTCATCTTTATTAAATACATTAAAAGGAACTACTCCAGTACCCTCTATTCCAGCACCTTTAATATAAGCCGGAAAATAGTCTTCTTTGTCACTTATACCTTCAACTGGATTCACTTTCACAGCCAACCTAACATTTTTACTATGTAAATAATCCGCCATTCTTTTTGGCCTCTTAAAAAGTTTTTCATCAAAAGTAAATCCTGATTTCATTTTATCATTTTGTCTATGCCATTTATCAGAAAGCATAATTATTGAAAGTGGGATTTCATGTTTATTAAAATTAAATACTAACTTTTCCAAATCTTTAGAATTATAATCAATATTTCTATTCCACCAAACTCCTAAAGAATATCTTGGAATTAAAGGTGGATATCCAGTTAAAGTAAAATAATCTTTTAAACATGCACCAAAATCACGTTTATACATAAAAAGATAAATATCAACACGCTTATCAGTTCTTTTACCTAATGAACCGTCTTCATTAAATATCAAACTATCAGAATCATTGATAGATACAAAACCATCCGTTGAATATAAACCTTTAGTTAATTTTGCTTGTCCGTCACTTCTATCTAAAGAATACGCAGTACCTAAAAAGTTTCTAACCTCCGGATGAAGTGGATACCAATATTTATCTGTATCATTTAAATTAACTCTTAAATATTGATCAGGACTAACTTTTGATCCAAAAAAAGGCATTTCTTTTTGATATGTTAAAGTAAAATATTTAGTTTTAATTGTTAAATATTTATTATCTTCATGTTTTTCAAATTTAGCTGGATTAAACTTTCTATTTATTGCAAATTCAGTTGGTCGATCCTCAAAAGTACCAGTCTCTGAATATTCAAGACGAACAAGAATTTCTGAAAGTACAGTAATACGATACTTATTCCCTTGTACTACACTTGATATATTTGGAAGTATATTATAATCCATTTTAAAATGTTCTTTTAGTTCACTCACTCAGCATCATCCTATCCATACCCTATTCTATAAACAATTTTAACATAATTGATACTTAAAAAAAAGTAGTATTTAATTGACTTTTGCATATATTTAGTGTATATTACTAATGCGTAGTGATTGGCAGTCATTTAACAAAATTTAGTAATGTGTTTAAGAATAAAAATCTAGTAACTTAAACTGCCTAAGGGAAAGAAAGTTAAACTCCCTACTAAATAAGTTAAATAGTCCTTTACTATAGTAAATATAAGAAAGGAGAAAAATTATGGCAAGATATACTGGTCCAGCATACAAAAAATCTAGAAGATATGGTTTTTCTACATTAGAAAATGGAAAAGATTTAGCTAAAAGACCTTATGCTCCAGGACAACATGGTGCAGGAAGAAGAAAAAAGATTAGTGAATATGGTATCCAATTACAAGAAAAACAAAAAATTAGATTCATGTATGGTTTAAATGAAAAACAATTTAGAAGATTATTTGATAGAGCTTCTAAATTAAAAGGTGTTCATGGTGAAAACTTCTTAAAATTACTAGAATCTAGATTAGATAACTTAGTATATAGAATGGGTCTTTCAACTACTAGACGTGGTGCAAGACAACTTGTAAATCATGGACATATCCTAGTTAATGGTTCAAAGGTTGATATTCCTTCATATTCATGTAAACCTGGTGATGTTATAAGTGTTAAAGAAAATTCACTTGAACATCCAGCAATCAAAGCTTCTTTAGAAGCTGGTGTAAAAACACCTGCATATGTTGAATTTGATAATAAAAAACTTACAGGAACTTATCTTAGATATCCTGAGAGAACTGAATTATCAGCTGATATCAATGAATCATTAGTAGTTGAGTTCTATAACAGATAGAAAAAATAAAAACTTGGTTAAAAAACCAAGTTTTTATTTTGTTCTCTTAAACGAATTTCTTTGGTAATCATGTTTATTACCTTTTTTGTTGCTCCCTTAGCAGCCTTTTTACTATTTGAATAATTATAGGTTAAATATTTTTTTAAACTAGCAAGTTCATCAACTGTTAAAGATTTAAAATATGCATAATATTCATTTCTTTTTAACGCTTCTAAAAACATCTTATAAATATCTGAATTATATATTTTATTTAAGTCATTGTTTACTAAATAGCTTACATATGATCTTACAGAATTAATTCTAACAACTGCACTTACTCCACCTAATTCAGAATATGACTTATCTAAAAATATTTCAAATTCTTCTGGAGTTAATATCGATAGTAATTTAGCAAGCGATTCGTCGTTAAAAGATCTTAAACCATTCTCTTTAATCGCATTTATCACTTGTTTTATCTTTTCTTCACTTACCACGATTATTACCTCCTATCCAATATGTTTTATATATTCTTTTAAACTTTGATCAATTCTTTTTTCATATGAAGAAAAACTAGACATTATTATTTTTATAAAAGCATTGAAATGTTTTTTATTGAAAACATCATATATTCTTCTATATATTTCATCTACAGCAACTATTCGAGCTTTTAAACCATCAGTTGATGCAAATTCTTTTGTTTTTCTAACTAAAGAGTTATATTGCTCAACTATTCTTTTTAAGTCAATATCTCTTTTATATACTGACATTAATTTTTCTTTATTATAAGTACTAGCCGAAAAAACAACAGTTGTAAGAAGTTGAGTTGCATCAAGACTTCTATATTCTTTTAGATTGCTTATAATATATAAATTCATAAAATAAAAACCTAATACTAAGAAATTATTAAATTGATAAGGATCACTTATATACTTTTCTTTCTTATCAATTTTTTCTTTATCTAGAGTCGTAATAACTGAGTAGACCCAATTAAGATTATCTTGATATAAAATATTAACTAAATCATCATACTTCATAATTACCCTCTATTCTATTATTATTATAGCATTATTTATACATGAAAAAAAGAGTTATTCACTCTTTTCTAAGGAAACAGTTTTTTATTAAGTAGTTAAAACTATGCGGAAACCGATATTTGAAACATCTTCACCAGTATGTCTACTAAAAATGAATTGACCGGAAAGTATACCATCATTATAATCTCCTCCACGAACAAACCAAGAACCAGTTGATGTAACAAAACATGAGTAATCATTATACCAACTATTGTGATAATAAAATTCATTATTAGCTTCCTTATAATTAAAAAATGGTCCCATTTCTCCTGTAGCATCGCCTAGTATTCTATACTCATAAGAAGCAGTTGTTGATAATTCTGAATATCTATCAAAGTATTTAGAATTATAGTTAGCTATTGATTCTTCAGTAAAACCACTTGATCCCAATTGACCATTAACGTACGATGCCATATATTCATGAGCACCACCATTCATATCGTAAATCCCGCTTATATTTCCGGTTGTGCTTGCTAAATAACCTGTAGAAGTATTATAGAAATCATTAAAACTTGCACCATTTCCATATATACCAGGGTAGATTTGTTGGTTTATACTAGTTAAAGATGAATATCCTGTTTTATAAGATGAATTATTGTTGATATTTATTTCTTTATCTATTCCATATTTTGAATGGCTTAAGTATGCTACTGCTCCCCATTCTATATTCTTCATCATATGTGAATCATTATCTCTTTGGTAATTGTAACTTGTCTCAAATATGTTTTTTACACTTATATTTCTCCAACTATATTCATTTGGTTTTATTATTACTTTACTTGTATCATTTGAATTTATTTGAGCTTCTGATGTTGTTGTTGCACCTTTATATCCCGTTTCAAACTTACCTACCCAAAATCCATTTGTATCAAATGCAGTAAATGCTGGATGTGTTAACCACTCTCCATTTGTTGTTCCGCTAGATAAACTTGTGCCTTTATTTTCAAATTCTATTTCTATCTCTTGTGCTTTATTTTCTACCTCTGCTGCACTTGTTACTGTTGTTAAACTATAGTTATCTGTATTAAATAATTTATATCTAAACCTTGGTATCCACACAAAATAAGATTGAATGTCATTTTCTTGAATAACATCTCCTACATTATAACTTACGTTATCTTCAAGTATAACTGCATTTGCCCAGACCTTTTCTTCATAATTGTACCATTCAGTATTGGTATCAGCATACGTTACTGTTCCATCTGTTGCTATTGTTACTGGTATTAGATTATCACTTAATACTGGATCAGTTCCATTTAGTATACTTTCCTTATAATTTTTATTAACTCCAATCTCTGTTCTCTCTACTGCATTAAATTCTAATTTACATGTATATTCTTCACTTACTTCTTCTGTTGATGTTTTATCTAAGCTAACAGTTAATGTTCCATTTACTGAATTTTTTGCTAATACTTTCGTTGCATCATTATCTAACTTATTTTTGATGCTTGTATATTTTGCTGTTGTTCCTTCTTTTGGTACACAGGTTACACTTACTTCAGCATCATATTGACTTGAGTTGTTTGTTACTTCATATGTTAACACACTCGTTTGATTTAATGTCTTTAATTCACTTGTTTCAAAATTAATTATCTTTTTTGTATCATCTACAACTGTTGAATATACATCTTTTCCATCTAGACTTGCTGCTGTGAATATTACACTGAAATCTTCTTCATTTTCGCTTACTTTTGCATTTCCATTTATTATTAACGTTGTACTTACTGCTGCAAATCCAATGGACATTAAAATAATTGCAACTATAAGCATGCTTTTCTTTTTCATTTTTTACCACTTCCTATATAACTACATATGGATTCGTACTTGTTCCATCACCATTAGCATTTATAAGTGTGCCGTTTGCAAGCGAGATTACTGGACGAACACCAATAGCATTATCAACACGGTCATCACCAATATATCCTAAAATGTGAACACGTCCAACATCTGCCTCACCAGAACCATTCAAATAAATTGGAGAAAAAGTCCAATAATAATTATTTGTAAATAAATAATTATTTGTTTCTTTAAAATCACTTGGATTTGAATAACGTGTATTAAATCCAGCAAATATAAATTCATCAGATGTAATTAATCCAACTGGATATGTTAAAGCGCCATTTCCATTTTTACTACTTACTGTAAATTTATCGTTTTCGAGTTTACAAACTAAACTAGGATTCGGAGTTTTTAAATAATACGATGCTCGATGCATTGCTCCATATAATGTTGTGTTCTTTCCATATCCTAACTCTCCATACGACGAGTATGATGTATCTCCTATTGCATTTGCATCATATGCTTTTGTACTTCGATCATTACAAAATATTGTATCTTCTAATTTTGATGTCGCTGTTTCATCAAAATTAGCTTTATACCAACTATCTATATATTTCTTTATTGTTGATTCATTTATATTTGCATGTGTTGTTTGATATGTTGTACTTCCTGCTGTTCCATACATGTATCCCACATATGCATTATCATTATAGCTTTCATTAAATTTACTTGTTCCGACTTGAGTTGCTTCGCCTGTTTGAGTTTCACATTTGCCATCTGTTGGTATTCCATTATATATTAGTTTTATTCCGCCTGTTTCCGTCGTTCTTATTATCTTCCAACACATATTATTAAATATAATGTTGTTATTTACTTTATCTGCATCTCCTCTGAAATAGTATACTGGTACATTACCTTCCGTTTGTGTAGTCATATATATTCCATTTGTTCCACTTGTTCCTGAACGT
>CAKOPW010000042.1 GCA_934101115.1 uncultured Bacilli bacterium
ATACCAAACTTTATCTATTTTAATTGATGTTGATATTGGCATTGGATTAGGAAGTGGGAATTTTACTAGAAGAGGAACTTTAAATGCTGTTCCGAATACTAGTCCCATTCCTGGTTTTAATGTTTTTATTTTTTCTAGTGTTTCATCAGTAACATTTGATGAAATACCTTTTACTATTTCTAGATCTTCTGGATAGAAAAGTCTAAATACAACGAAGTTAGAACATTGAGATAAAGCTGTTTTTGATAACTCATTTGGTCTTTGAGTAACAAATCCTAAAATAGTTCCATATTTTCTTCCCTCTTTTGTAATTCTATCAAATATGTTATATCCTAAAACATTTATATCTGAATCATTTTGAACATATCTATGAGCTTCTTCTAGAATAATATGTATTGGGAATGATCCTCTATCTTGTAAACTTGTTGTATGTTCAAAGAACACTCTTGAGAATATTTTTGTTAAGCATTTTGCAAATGAATCTTCAATGAATGAAAGGTTAACATCTACTAATTGAACATTTTCACCATGTGGTCCAGTTTTAAAGAAGTCTTCAACAAATTCAGCTCTAGACATATATCTATCAAATTTAAAAAATTCGTTTTTATCACTATTAATGATGGATTGAAGTCTTGATTTCAAAATATTATTTTTATCAAATGCTGATTCGCTTGTTAAAATACCTTCACTTATTAAAGCAAACTCTAAAGCATAATATAAATCGCTTAATGTATAAGTTATATTTTCATCTAAATCAATATCTAGATCTACTTTTACGTAAGTTTGTAAGAAGTTGATGACTAAAGCTAAAGCATTAATTTTACCTTGATCATCAATATTTAAACATTGTCTTAAAGTTCTTTCATATCCAGGTTGTCTTATTTTTGAATCTAAATTAATAGCTTCAGTATGATACGTTGTAAGTATTGATATAACTTGATCTCTTATTTGAGTGGAGTTTTTTCCACTTGATAAAATATCAAGAACGGTTTTAGCAATAATATCATTTTTATAATCTACTGATTTAGGATCGTTAGAACAAAATATTCTAACAAGTTCAAGTGATTTAGAAAGTATTGGTAATTGAGATGAGTCTTTTACACCTAAAAGAATTGCTAGATCATCTACTGTTAAAAGATATGCTGGTATAGTTAGTAAATTGGCATCACCAAAACGAATCTCAGTTGTATATTTTTTAAAATGAAGACCTACGAATTTATCCATTTCATCAAAAGTATTGTAATATTCTCCATAAACATCAAATAAACACATATGAGCATTTACTGGTATATTATTGTTGGCTGTAAAGAAAACATTTTGTATTAAGCGTGATAAACCACAACTTTTACCAGAACCAGTGTTACCGATTACAGCAAAGTGATTGGCAAAAAATTCGTTAATGTTAGAAGTAATAATATAATCTTTATATATAGGAGATGAACCTATGAGTAAGTTACTTCTATTGGATAAATCTTGGTTTCCTAAAATAAGTTCAAGCTCTGATTTATAAATTATTCTAGCAATTGTGTTCATTCCTGGTTTTTTCATAACACCATTAGCAAAAATGCCATCAACAATTTCTCCTATTAATTGAATACCAATAACGTCTTTATTAATTTCTGTAATTTCTCCAACTGTTTTATGATTTGGTTCTTCAAAAACAACATGGAAACCGATGTAATTAGTATCAGCTACCTTTTTTATATTCTCTACATATATTTTAGACTTTTCAAATTTTATTATATTACCAAACATAATATCACCCTTATTCTTCATTATAAGAATATCAAAAATCGAGAACTTTTTCTATACTAATTTGAATATAATATAGAAATTGAATAAATTTTATTTTTTGTTCTTTTTAATTTCATAAAACTATGCTATTATTATAATGTTTTGTAAAAAGGAAGTGTTTTTATGAAGAAGTTTTTTAATAATAATTATATAAAAACATTCTTTGTAATATTAATAAATATATTAATGGTTGATATAATTTTTAAGCTAATAAATGGATCTAAATTAATAGATGTTTCTATGATTAGAATATTTTTCTCTTCAATATTTATATCTTCAATATTTGCTCTTATTTTGGGTAATATTCCAAGAAAGGGAAGAATTATAGGTACATCTATTCTTAACTTCATAGTTTCAGCTTATGCTTGTGCTCAAGCCGGTTTTTATAACTTTTTAGGTGTCTATATGTCTTTACAAACATCAAGCCAATTTGGAGCAGTAGTAGACTATATTAAAGACTTCTTTTTAAGTTTTAAAATTATTTATTTCTTAACGTTTATTCCATTTATATTAACTATTCTTTATTTTATATTTTTGGATAAAGAAGATTATAAATTTAGTTTAAAGAAACAATTTATTAATACGTTTGTTATTTTGCTTTTATTTGGTAATTTGTTTTTTGTAACAATAAAATATGATGCTTTTCAAAATAAACTTCAAACTACATCAAATATGAATTTATTTTTAACAGCATCTAACCCAAGTTTAACTATTGAGCAATTTGGTACAACAGGATTTGGTATTTTGGATATAAAAGCAATTATTCATCCAGTTACAATAGTAGAAGATTACGTTAATGATAAAAGTGATGATAAAGAAATAACTGATAAAACGAGAGTGATAGATGATACGGCTTTTAATGCTGTTATTGAAAATGAAGATAACTCAGAATATAAAGCATTAAGCAACTATTTTATTAATCAAACTATAACAGATAAGAATGATTATACAGGCATGTTTAAAGATAAGAATTTAATAGTTATTATGATGGAATCCGCAAATGATATATTTATTAATCCTGAATATTATCCAAACTTCTATAAGTTATATAGTGAAGGTTGGTCATGGGAAAATAACTATAGTCCAAGAAATTCATGTGCAACTATGAATAATGAATTTAGTGGAATGACATCTTTATATTCAATATATAATACTTGTACTGCAAGTAAGTATAAAGCAAATACTTATTATGAAAGTATATTTAATTTATTCAATAGACAAAATTATATAACTTTCTCAAGTCATGATTATACGGAAGCATATTATCCAAGAAGTACAATTCATAAGAATATGGGTAGTGGAGAATATTATGGTGTTCAAAAACTTGGTATTAAATATTCAAATGAATATACTAACTGGGCAAATGATGATGAATTTATGGAAGCTGTTTTAAAAATAATTGATAAAAAGACAAGCAATAATGAACATTTTATGACATGGCTTACTACAGTTTCTTCTCATCAACCATATAGTAGCAGTTCAATTCAAGGGGATAAATACTATAGCATGACAGATGGAACTGGATATTCAAGTGATGTAAGAAGATACATGTCTAAATTAAAAATACTTGATAATGGTTTAGGCATTCTTCTTGAAGGACTAAAAAGTCGTGGAATTTTAGATGATACCGTTATAGTTTTATATGGAGATCATTATCCTTATGGAATTAGTAAAGATCATTTAAATGAAGTATTAGATTATGATACAAATGAGGATATGAATGCTGAACAAGTTCCATTTGTAATATATAATTCTACAATTGAACCAAAGAAATTTAGTGAGTATACTTTCTATTTAAATATTTTACCAACAATTGCTAATTTATTCGATTTAGATTATGATCCTAGACTTTACTTAGGTACTGATCTTTTCAGCAGTGATGCTAAGAGTTTAACAGTATTTGCTGATGGTTCATGGAAGAATGAAATAGCTTATTATAATGCTAAAAAGAATAAGATAAAGTATTATACAGATAAGACTTATACAACTGAAGAGTTAAATCAAATCAACAATGAAATTACTACTAAAGTAAATATAAGTAATAAGGTTATTAAAGAAAACTATTTCGAACATTTAGGTAATAGTTTAGAAGAAGAAAACAAAAAAATAAATGAACTTTCAAATATTATGTGTTTAAATAGTGAAAAAGATAAGTATAAAAGTTAGATATGGAAACATATCTTTTTCTTTTGGTTGTATGATATAATTTTGTTATTGTGCATGAGGTGATTTTATGGAAAGACCTATTATTGGTATTGTTTGTAAACATAGAAAAAGTGATGTATATGAACTTAGATCTGATTCTAGAATTAGAGATGAAGTAAAGCAAGCTGTTTTTGACAATGGTGGTATTGCAATTGGAATTATTCTTCCAGATGAAGAAATTAATATTGTGAAAAAAAATGATAAACGTGTTTATGATGATGTTTTAAAAGAATATATAGTTGCTCAGATTAAATTGTGTGATGGTATTATTCTACAGGGTGGAAATGCCAGTGAAATAGGTGAAAAGTTTATTGCTAAGTATTGTTATGATGAAGATATTCCGACATTCGGAATATGTGCTGGTCAAAATCAAATGGTAAGAGCTTTAGGTGGAATACTTTGCAATGTAGATGATCTTAGTAAGCATTTACAAATGGAAGCTGATTATGTACATAAGTGTTTTATTGAACCAACGTCAAAGTTTTATAATATAGTTAAAACCACTGAAATGATGGTTAATTCAAGACATAAGAAAAGGGTAAAAACTTGTCCAAATTTAAATGCTGTTGGTTTTTGTGAGGATGGTTATGCTGATGTAGTTGAGGATCCTAATAAGAAATTTTATATAGGTGTGAGATTCCATCCAGAAAGCTTATATAAAAAAGATGAAAATATGAATAATATTTTTGTTTCTTTTATTGAAGCTGCAAAAGTTAAAAAAAATAGAAAATAATGAAGATTTTAAACTTAGTAAAAAATACTAAGTTTCTTTTTTTTATAAAAACTATATTTATAAGAAAAAGCAAATTTGCTATAATAATAATTAGAATAGAGGCGAATATATGACAGAAGAAGTAAAAAATATGTGTCCAATTGGAAGTGATGCTGTAGGCGGACCTTCACCAATTCCCGAAGATGGAATTTATGTAAGTGCTAAAGAACAAAGTGATATATCAGGACTTACTCACGCAGTTGGTTGGTGTGCACCTCAACAAGGAGCGTGTAAACTTACTTTAAACATCAAAAATGGAATTATTGAAGAGGCTTTAGTAGAAACTGTGGGATGTTCAGGTATGACTCATTCAGCAGCAATGGCTGGAGAAATTCTACCAGGAAAAACTTTAATTGAAGCACTTAACACTGATTTAGTTTGTGACGCAATTAATACAGCAATGCGAGAACTTTTTTTACAAATTGTTTATGGAAGAAGTCAATCAGCTTTTTCTAAAGGTGGACTTAGTATAGGTTCTTGTATGGAAGATTTAGGTAAATTTAAACAAAGTCAACTTGGATCTGTTTATTCTACTAAAGAAAAGGGCGTTAGATATTTGAATTTAACTGATGGTTATATTTTATCTTTAGGTTTAGATGATGAGAATAAGATAATCGGTTATAAGTACATAAATACTGGTAAAATGATAGAGCTTTTAAAAACGGGTATGGATCCAGTAAAAGCTATTAATCAATCAACTGGTACTTATGGTAGATTTGAAGAAGCTTTAAAAAAAATCGACCCAAGAAAGGAATAATTTATGGAATTGTTTGAATATTATAATAATCGTATAGAAAAGATTACAAAGCTTTTAAATGAATATGGAATAAAAGATTTGGATGAAGCAAAAGATATATGTAAAAGTTACAATATATTTCCAGAGGTAAGTGTTAAAGAGGTTCAAAATATTGCTTTTGATGATGCTGTTTATGCTTATATTGTTGGATGTGCAATCGCTTTAAAAAGTAATGTTAAAAGTGCCAGTGAAGCAGCCACTTTAATAGGTAAAGGATTAGAAAGCTTTTGTATAGACGGAAGTGTTTCAGAAGAAAGACATATTGGAATTGGTCATGGCAAACTTGCAAGTATGCTTTTAAGTGAAGATACAAAAGTATTTGCATTCTTAGCAGGACATGAGTCATTTGCTGCAGCAGAAGGAGCAATTGGAATAGTTGCATCGGCTAATAAGGTCAGAAAAACTCCATTAAAAGTAATTTTAAACGGTTTAGGAAAAGATGCTGCTAAAATAATATCTAGGGTTAATGGGTTTACTTATGTTGAAACAAAATTTGATTATGAACATAATAAGTTAGAAGTTATTAGTGAAAAATCTTATAGTAATGGAGTTCGCAGTGAAGTACGTTGTTACGGAGCTTATGATGTTAGAGAAGGTGTTGCTATAATGATGCATGAAAATGTGGATATTTCCATAACAGGAAACTCAACAAATCCAACAAGGTTTCAACATCCAGTAGCCGGTATATATAAAAAACATCGTGTTGAAAATGGATTACCATATTTTTCAGTAGCCTCTGGTGGTGGAACAGGTAGAACTTTGCATCCAGATAACATGGCAGCAGGTCCTGCAAGTTATGGTTTAACTGATACGATGGGTAGAATGCATTCAGATGCTCAATTTGCTGGTTCGTCTTCTGTTCCAGCACATGTAGAAATGATGGGATTTATTGGTATGGGTAATAATCCGATTGTTGGTGCTACTGTTAAAATGAG
>CAKOPW010000043.1 GCA_934101115.1 uncultured Bacilli bacterium
CATAGAAAGGTGTGTAAAATAGATGAAAAAGAATAAAACAGCTAAAACAGGAATCATAGTAGCTATACTACTATTAGCAGTTGGATTTGCAGCTATCACTACTACATTAGTAATTAATGGTACTGCAAAAATCGTTCCAGATAGTGAGAACTTTGAAAAAAATGTAATTTTTACAGATGCAACTGCAACTGATGGAGCAACAGCAACTATAAGTGAAGATGGTAAAACTATCACTTTCACTACACAAGAAATGAAAAATATTGGTGATGAAGCAACTTTAACTTACAAAATTAAAAATGCTAGTCAATATGATGCTTTAATTGGTTCAATTACTTGTGAAGCTCCAACATCAGATTCTGCAACTGAAACTGAAACTGCTAATGCAACTGCATATACTACTTATTTAACTGTTACACCAAGTAACACATTAAATGGTACTACAGTAGCAAAAGGAACTACTTCAGCTACATCTGATACTGTAAAAGTTGTACAAAAGAGATCATTTGTTTCTACTGATTCTGAAACAAGTAAAACAATTACTTTCAAATGTACAATCCCAGCTACTGCTAAAGAAGCTGAATAATTTTGATAGAAAATAGTTAAAGAGTGGTGAGCATGATGTTTAAATTTATTACTCAAATAGTTTTAGAATTAAGCTTTGCGTGCTTATTATTCTTTAATGTTTTTGTGTCAAAATCATTGGATACAACGATATGTTTAATCAGTTTATCTGTTTTTTTGATACTGATGATACTGCTAAGAAATTTTAAAAGACCCGTTTTAAGAAACAAAAATGATGGGTTAGTAGTGGTATTGGGTTCTGCCATTATTTTAATGGGAGCTTTTTACATGTTGGGGTTTAAAACTGGATTTAGTACAAGCTATAGTTGTATATTTAAAAACTATATATCAACATTTACTTGGATAAAAGTCTTTTTAATTGTGATACTTTCTGAAATCATGCGCTATGTAGTTGTAAATATGGAATATAGAAACAAATTATTCAACTATTTAACTCAAGGAATTCTTTTAGTAATATTTTTCTTTATTGAAATGAATATTGCAACAAAGAGTTACAATTTTTCAAGTTTTAACCAACTATATGAATTTTTTGCTTTGATGTTTGTTCAAAGTATTTCAAAAAACTTATTATTGAATTTTGTTACAAAAAGATATGGAATAACTCCATGTTTAGGATACAGATTGATAATGGATTTATACATCTATATATTCTCAATTACTCCTAAAATCAATATATTTATTGAAGGTGTTATCCTATTAGTTTTCCCTTACGTTATATATTCAATATTAAAGTCTTTTGAACCAAAACCAACATTGGAACCAATTAGAAAGACTAAAAAAAATAATAAAATAAGCACAGTTGTCTTTACTATTATTTTTGGTGTTCTTGTAGCTTTAGTCTCTAGAGAATTTGAATATGCAATGATCGCGATTGGATCTGGGTCGATGACTGGAACAATCAATAAAGGTGATGCGGTTATTTATAAAAGATACCATAAAGATACCGATGAACTAAAAGAAGGCGACATTCTAGTATATGTCAAAGAAAACATGACAATAGTTCACCGTATATATAGAACGTTCTCTTTAGATGGAGAAACAGTTTATCAAACTAAAGGTGACTATAATGAAAATGCTGATAATTGGATAGTTGAAAAAAGTGATATAACAGGTGTAGTAAAACTAAGAGTATTATGGATTGCTTGGCCATCTGTATATATAAATGAGATATTTTAATAGAGAGGTGTTAAACTATGGAAAAAATGGAATTACCATTACTTAAAGGTAGTGATAGAGAAAAGTGTATTCCGATAACAGTTATAATTGGATTAATTGGATTAGTTGTATTTTTCTTACTTGCATCTTTAGCATTAACTTTTAAAAGTAATTATAAGTTACATTACAGTGAAAATAGTAACCTAGATTACACAGTTAATTTAAAAGATAATAGTTTTGGGATGAAAACTATTAAGAAAGATGAGAACAAGGAAATAATATCTTCACTTGTTGATACAATTGATGCTAAATTCAGTTATAATTTCAAAAGTAATGAAAATTTAGGACTTGAATATTCTTACTATGTAAAAGCTAGTGTCCAAGTTGATAATTCAGAAGGAAAGAACTTTTACAAAGAAGACGATATGTTAATTGAGAAAAAAGAGTTCAGTGATTTAAGCAATAATATGTTTAAAATCAATGAAAACGTTAATATTAACTATGAAAAATATAATGATTTAGCAAGACAATTCATAAATACATATGGAATATCAGCAGATGCTAAATTAGTAGTAGGTTTATACATTGATGTTGTTGGAAAACATGCAAACTTTGATAAAAAACTTTCTGACAGTGCTGTTATCGAATTAAGTATTCCACTTACAACAAAAACTACTGAAATTAAGCCTAATTATCAATTATCTAACAGCCAAGATCAAATACTTCAATATAAATCAACAATTATTAACAACCCTTATTTATTTGGATTTGCAATAACTTTAAGTGTAATTGATTTAATCGCGATGGTTTCTATAATTGTTTGGATTATAAAAAACAGAGATCACAATACTTTATACAAAAAGAAATTAGATAAAATATTAAAAGATTATGAAAGATACATAAGTGAAACAGTTATTACTGAAAGAGTAGAAGACATGATGAAAACTCGAAGCTTACGTATCGAAGTGGTAAAAGATTTTGATGGTCTGATCGATATTCGTGATAGTTTAGGAAAACCAATTTTATTCCATGAGGAAAGACCTGGACAAGAAGCTGTATTCTATATTCTATCCGACAGAGTTGGATATATATATGTAATGCGTGCTAATGATTTTAAAAAGAAAAAAACAATGACAAATAAGAAAAAATAGTATCACAAGTTGATACTTTTTTTTATAAAAATTTTATAAAAAAATTAAAATTGAATTTATCAATAATAGATGTTAAAATATGTTTGGAAAGTAGATGTTTGATGTGACAAATAAAAAAATATTAATAACAATTGTAGTTGCTTTAATTATTATTACCATAGGAGTTATAGTATTAAATTTTATAAAAATTGATAAAGCTAACAATGATGATTTAAAAACTATTTTAAATAACTCTTTAGAAATAGACGTTACTCAGAATGATAGTAAAATAGAACTGATTTCATTAAAAGAAAAAGAAGAAATCGATAAGGTTAAAATTTGGGCGTTTTCAAGTCCAATTTATTTAGGGGAATTTAATATAGAAAAAATTGATAATAAATATTATTTAGAAGGTTTAGAAGATGTTTTAAAAAGCAAAGATTTGGAAATTGGTACGCATCGTCTTTTAGTTATGCAAAATGATACATCTCTTGGCTATATTAGAATCTATATTAATGACGATAAATCTATAAAGTTTATTTCCTTGTCCCAAAATAATAGCAATAGTGTAGGAAATAGTGATGTTGATAATGAAGAGAGTAAAACTGAGGATAAAAGCGATAATAAAAAAGATCAAACAACTAAAATAAAAGAAGATTCAGATCAAAAAGAGATTAAATGTACACAAAAAAAATTTAAAAATAAATATACTTACGTATTTGAAGATGAAAACACTTGTGTTAAAAATGGTGATCAAATAGATGCTTGGAACTACTTCCGTGCTAATAATATACCGGCTACTACTTATGGATGTGAAAAGATTGTTGATGAATGCGGAAATACCTATTATGGCGTATATTATGGTAATACTCAAGGTGAAAAATTTTACTATTAATAAGTTTGAAATGAAATAAAGGGGATCAAGTACACTAGATTTTGATCCCTTTATAAGAAAGGATTAACATATGAATGATTTTAATAATTATAGGGGAAGTATACTAAAGAAAAATGGTGATTTTATAAATTATGACATTGTACCTGGATTAATGCACCAAGATATTGTGGATGATTATTGTATTTCTAATAATTTAAGTGGTTCAAATGAAAACGCTATAGTTCAAAATGGAGACATATATTTTCGCAATGCTGGAAATAATATGTTTATTGTTTATATGCCAGAAAATATAACAAAGGAACAAGTATATAAGTTGGAACTCAATGTCTATAATAAATAATTTTGAGTATTTAGGAGTAGTAAAACAATCTCAAAGATTTGAATTTAATGAGAACATATGGAACAATTTTTCATCTGAAGTTATTCAATCATATTTTAGAAAAAACAACTTGTAGTTGTTTTTTTCATTTTTATTACATAATATTTTAATGGTGAATATATATGTTTCAAAACACTTATCGTAGTCGTATCTTAATTATATCGGTTGTAATAATTCTTTTATTTATTTTGATTATAGGTAGAATATTTTTTATTCAAGTAATTGATTATAAAAAATTAAATAGCTTAGCTAATGATTTATGGAGTAGAAATCTACCTATTGGAGCTGATCGAGGTTTAATAACTGACCGCAACGGAGTAGTTTTAGCAGAAAACATAACAACAACATCACTTGTAGTTGTACCAAATCAAATTCTTGATAAAGAAACGACAGCAAAAAAATTATCAGAAATTCTAAATACTAGTTATGAAGATATGTTAAAACATTTAAATAAAAAAACTTCAATTGAAAGAATACATCCTGAAGGAAGAAAACTATCTTTTGAAATTGCTGATAAGATCAATTCTTTAAATTTAGATGGAGTATATTTACTAAAAGAGTCTAAAAGAAATTATCCGTATAATAATTTATTGTCTCATGTTTTAGGCTATGTTGGAATTGATAATCAAGGTTTATCCGGTATCGAGCTTGCTTATGATGAATATCTAAAAGGAGAAGATGGCTCAATCAAGTATTATTCTGATGGCTTTGGTAAAAAGTTAGAAAAAGCGACAGTTTATAATCCTCCTCAAAGTGGAATGAATGTTGCTTTAACGATCGATATAAATATTCAACAAGCAATTGAAAATGAACTTGATAATGTTGTTGCTAAATATAATCCTGAACAAGCTTTAATAGTAGTTGCCAACCCTAAAACAGGTGAAATATATGGGATGTCTTCAAGACCAAATTTTAATCCAAATGAATATAACAAATACGATTTAGAAACTATAAATAGAAATCTTCCAATATTTAATACATATGAACCAGGAAGTACATTCAAAGTTATAAGCCTTGCGAGTTCAATTCAAGAAAAAACAATTAATTTATTTGAAGACAAGTATTATGATTCTGGTTCCATAAATGTAAGTGGCTCTAGAATAAAATGTTGGAAACATGGTGGACACGGAAGTCAAACATTTTTACAAGTTGTTGAAAATTCATGTAATCTTGGTGTTACTACAAGAACATTTTTAAGTTCTTTAATTACCCCTTAAATGGTATTAAATCATTAGATATTATGGAAGTCTATACTACCAACGATTTTGCCCACGATGGGATTATATATCACCCAGAACTTGATTTGGAACAGCCAAAAGGATGTTTGAGCTATATTTCAAATCATGTAAAAAATAGTAGAAAAATAAACAATCGTTCTTATGATATTAACACTAGTAATTATAAAGATTTAATATATAATGGTAAAACATTAAATTATTCGCGTATTAAATTTTATAATCTAAAAAATATTACAGATTCTCAAACTAAGTTATTATTATATAAGTATGTAAATATTGATAATGCTTTAAATAAAGATAAATATAGTGAAGTTCAATTTATAAGTTAAACAAGTTTATTTAAAAATGCATTTGAAAATAGTAATTTAGATATAGATAAATATATATATGATTCAACAAAAGTAAATAAATAATTATTTACTTTTTCGTTAGTGTAAAGGATTTTGTGGAAAAACAAATAAAGAAGTTGAATTTATATAAATTTGACTTTTTTATTTGAATAAG
>CAKOPW010000044.1 GCA_934101115.1 uncultured Bacilli bacterium
ACCGAAATCATCTATTTCAACCCATTGCCTAAATTCTCTCTTTTTTATTTAGTCCTTGACATTGGGTACATTTTAGTTGCTATTTCTTTTTTATATTTAAATTCTTATCAACAACTAACGTTATCTTTTTAGTATCCAATACTTCATTCGAACCTTCTTTTTGATATTTAAAAGTTACAACTACACTTCCTTTATCTATTCCAATAAATTCATAATGTTGAACACCTTTACCATTATCTTTTTCTATATACTCTGAATCTCTAACTTCAATAATATTATCTTTAGAAAAAGTGTATGTCCACATCAAACCATTAGCATAATCGGCATCTAACTCTAATTCATAGAAACTCTTATTAATAGTTTTTTTACCAACTTTCAAAAAGAAAAGAAGACAAACTATTACTAATAAAATAACTATAACAATTGTAAGTATCCTCTTTTTATTCATAGACATCTCCTATAATAAATTTATTCTTCTCTTTATTTCATCCACTCCTAAAATACGCATAATATCATATAGATCAGGAGTACGAGATTTTGTAGTTAAACAAACTCTTATAACTGTTGAAATATCAGCAACATTTCCTTTATACATTTCCGGATTCTTTTTATAATCTTTCATATTTGATGCATAACCTAATTCTTCAGTTAACCCTTTAATTTTATTAAACCAAGTATCTTTATCATCCGTTGCATCATAATATTTATCTATATAAGTGTTAACAATATTTTTTATTTCATCTAGTTCTGTAACACGTCCCCATTCATAACTTTCAGCTTTAAATAACTCAGGGAACATATAATAAATATTTGGTTTAATATCACTTAAACATGCATAATCTTTTCTAGGTTTTTCTATTTCTCTTTCAATATTTAAAATACTAATTGTGTAATCTCTATTTTCGCTTAAAAGTTTATTGAAATCAACATCATACTCTTCTGTATATTTTAGAAGTCTTTCAAATAAATCAGTTGCACTCATCTTTGAAATTATATTTTTAGATATATTATCAAGTTTCTCTAAGTCATATAAAGCTCCACTTGTTCCAACTTTTTTTGGATCAAAATTAAACTCTAAGAAAGATGCATCTGGATGATTATCTCTCCACTCTTCATAATTACTATTTAATATAGTCATTAAAGATTCAATTATAGCTGAAGCAGGATATCCTTTTTCACTATAGTAACTCATTAAAGCTTCTGGATCTTTTCTTTTACTTATTTTTCTCTTAATATTTCCATCTTGTTTTAAAAGTAATGCATTATGAATATATCTTGGTTTTTCAAAGCCAAAAGCATCAAACATTTCAATATGTAAAGGTACACTCGGAAGCCATTCTTGTCCTCTTACAACTGTTGTTGTATGCATTAAATGATCATCAACTACGTGTGCAAAATGATACGTTGGAAGCATGTCTCCTGACTTCATAATTACCATATCGTTATTGTTTTCTGGGAACTCAATAATTCCTGTAACAGGATCATCAAATTCTACTTTTCTATTTGGATTTCCTTCACTTCTAAAACGAATAACATAAGATTCACCATTTTTAATTTTTTCAGCTCTTTCTTCATTCGTTAAATCTCTACATTTAGCCCATGCACCATAATAACCTGGTTGAGCTTTCTTTGCTTCTTGTTTCTTTCTCATTATGTCAAGTTCTTCAGCAGAACAAAAACAAGGATAAGCTCTTCCAATTTCAATTAAATGCTTAATAAATGCGTGATAAATCTCTTTTCTTTCACTTTGAACATAAGGTCCATAATTTCCATAAATTTCACCTTTATATTCATATTCATCAGGATTAAGTCCAACATAATCCAAACATTCCATTATTTTATCAACTGCATCTGTTACTTCTCTTTTAGTGTCAGTATCTTCATTTCTTAAATAAAATATCCCTCCACTGTTTTTAGCTAAAAAATAATCTGTTAAAGCTTGAAATAAGTTACCAATATGTACAAATCCAGTTGGACTTGGAGCAAATCTTGTAACTAAAGCTCCTTCTGGTAACTCTCTTTCTGGATACATTTTTTCATAATCTTCAATAGTTTTATCTATATTTGGAAATATTAAATCTGCAAGTTCTTTATTACTCATAAATTCCACCTCTTCATAGAAAAGTATACCGAAATAATGTAAAAAATGCAATTATAAAAGGAGTGATTATTCACTCCAAACCTATTTTAACTTATATATAATGTAGCTAACATATAATCCATTCTTTTAAGGATAGTGTCACTAATGCGTTCATCCACATTTTTAGTTACTTTTAAATATATTTTATCCCCATGTAGATAACTATAATTTGAGTTATCAGAGACATTTTCTCGATTAAATGTTTCTTCATCAATCATTTCAAACTTTAAATAAATATTTTCATCATTTAAATCTTTTAGAAAATAAGTATTATTACTCATCTTTGTCATTTCAAAATTATTAACATCAATATCTATCTTAAAAATATCATAAGCAACATAAGTTTTTAAAACTATTTCTTCTTCAATGCCATTCACAATAATTTTATCTTTTTTTAGATTTTCTTCTACTACAATCTTAGTTGTTGTCGTTCTTGATATTACATCCGTGTTTTTAGAACTCTTAACATTAAACATCAAAAGACCAACACTTAAACAAATAACACTTATTATAATCATTAAAATATATTTAAAATCTTTATTCATATAATCCCATCTTATTCTTTGTTATATTTATTTTTATAGATATCAATAAAAGTATCATCATCAAAATAATTAATACCCATTGATTTTTTTACTCTTGTTAACACTTCATCAGCATCATTCTTAGCTTTTTCTGTACCATTTTTTAATATTTCAATTACTTCTTCAATATGGTTTTCAAAGTAAGCGCGTTTTTCTCTTATAGGAGCAAATTCACGATTTAAAACATTTATTA
Source organism: uncultured Bacilli bacterium (assembly GCA_934101115.1). Lineage (GTDB taxonomy): Bacteria > Bacillota_I > Bacilli_A > RF39 > UBA660 > CAG-582. The sequence continues at coordinate 2,918 of CAKOPW010000044.1, forward strand.
AGAATTTTTTAATCTTAACATCTCCTAAACCACCACGTCTATAATGATCCTTCATTTCATCTAAGTTTTTATATTCAGGAGCAAATTCCAAAAAGTCGTCATCTTTAGCAAAAGCATCTAAATAAGTAAACACCATATTTCCTTCAACTTTTCCCGGATCACTTATATTTATATGATTTGAATCAGTATACATCTTCATAACCTTTTCTTTAATAACTTCAGGTGTATCAGAAATATAAATCGCATTTCCTAAGCTTTTACTCATCTTTGCTTTACCATCTATACCTGGAAGTCTATTGCAAGTTTCATTTTCTGGTAAAACAGCACTTGGTTCATATAATGTCTTTCCATAAATAGAATTAAAACTTCTTACAATTTCCCTGGTTTGTTCAATCATTGGAAGTTGATCTTCACCAACAGGTATAATTGTTGCATCAAAACCTGTTATATCAGCAGCTTGACTTATTGGATAAGTCAAGAATCCTGTTGGAATACTTTCAAATTTACGCATTTTAATTTCACTTTTAACAGTCGGATTTCTCTCTAATCTAGTTAAACTTACCAAATTCATATAATAAAATGTTAGTTCACATAATGCTGGAATTCCTGATTGAATAAATATTGTTACTTTATTTGGATCAATTCCACAAGATAAATAATCGATTGCAACTTCAAGTACATTTTCTCTAATCTTAGCAGGATTATCGTAGTTATCGGTTAAAGCTTGGGCATCTGCTATCTCAATATAAAACTTATCATAGTCACCTTCATTCATAAGTTCAACTCTTCTTTTTAAAGAGCCAACATAATGACCAATATGAAGTCTACCAGTAGGTCTATCTCCAGTTAATATAATTTTATCCATGTTTAACACCTTCAAATCTATAAAAATTGTATCAAATTTCTAACAAAAAGTCTTTATTTAATTAAAATTTTCAAAAAAAAACAAATTAAAAATAATTTTAATTCATTTTTATATTATAAAACTACATACGGATTTGAACTTGTTCCATCTCCTGTAGCATTTACAAATGTGCCACTATTAAGTGAAACAACTGGACGTACACCATCAGCATAATTTACAGAATGACTACTTTCAGCCCCAGAATTATCAACAAATCCAACATCAACGTAACCATAAACATCCATCATAATTGGAGAAATTGTCCAATAGTTGCTATTGGTATATAAATAATTCGTTGTATCTTTATAATTATTCGTACTCGAATTATGTGTATTGAATCCAGCAAGTATTGTTTCATCTACAGTAATAAGTCCAACAGGATACGTTAATTTTCCATTTCCATTTTTGCTATCTACTGTAAACTTATCATTATCATTAAAACATTCCAAGATTGGAGAAGGATTATTCGAATAATATGATGCTCGATGTGCTGCTCCATATAATGTTGCATTTTTAGCATAACCTAAGACTCCGTAAACTGCTAAAATTGAATCCAAAACATTTGCATCATATGCTTTTGTACTTCTATCATTACAAAATATTGTATCCTCTAATTTTGATGTTGCTGTTTCATCAAAATTAGATTTATACCAATTATCTATATATTTCTTTATTGTTGATTCATTGGTATTGGCATGTGTTGCTTCATATGTTGTACTTCCTGCTGTTCCATACATGTATCCAACATATGCATTATCATTATAGCTTTCATTAAATTTACTTGTTCCGATTTGAGTTGCTTCGCCTGTTTGAGTTTCACATTTTCCATCTGTTGGTATTCCATTATATATTATTTTTATTCCACCTGTCTCTGTTGTTCTTATTATCTTCCAACACATGTTATTAAATATAATGTTGTTGTTTACTTTATCGGCATCTCCTCTATAGTAATATACTGGTACATTACCTTCAGTAGCAGTAGTTGTATATATTCCATTTGTTCCACTTACTCCTGATCTTACTTTATAATCTATTACTGTTTTTGTATCTGCATTATTTTTTATTAAGTTATATAAATTTGTTTTTCCTACAGCAATTTCCGTTCTTTCTACGGCATTAAATTCTAACTTACATGTATATTCTTCTGTCACTTCTTCTGTTGATGTTTTATCTAATGTTACTGTTAATGTTCCTTTTACTAAACTTTTTGCTTTTACAATTGTTACATCATTGTCTAACCTATTTTTGATACTTGTATATTTTACTGTTGTTCCATCCTTTGGTACACATGTTACTGTTACTTCTGCATCATATTGACTTGAGTTATTTGTTACTTCATATGTTAACACGCTTGTTTGATTAAGTGTTTTTAATTCACTTGTTGAAAATGTTATTATCTTCTTTGTATCATCTACAGCTGTTGAATATACATCTTTTCCATCTAGACTTGCTGCTGTAAATATTACAGAAAAATCTTCTTCATTTTCACTTACTTTTGCATTTCCGTTTATTATTAATGTTGTACTTACTGCTGCAAATCCAATTGACATCAAAATAATGGCAACTATTATTGCACTCCTTTTCTTCATTTTTTACACACACCATTCTACTTTTAATTTTATAATACCCCCCCCGATTTGCAAGGGGCATTATCTTGTTTTACATCTCTTTTGTCGTTTATTCTTCTATTGCACACCTATTATATTTAAATTATACAATTTATTTGTTGTAGAGTAAATATTCTACTTTTAGTATGTGTAAACTTTTATTTTATATTATCATTGTAATTTATTAAAAAAAATTTGAGTATAAAGAACAAGAAAAAAAGAGTTATTCACTCTTAATTAACGTTATTCTAAATTTATATTATTACAATCTACTTACCACTTTTTAAAACTTTCCTTATTGTTAAAAACTCCTCTGGATATTCCTCTAATCTACC
>CAKOPW010000045.1 GCA_934101115.1 uncultured Bacilli bacterium
TTTCATCATCTTCTCTTGAAGAAAATTCCAAATTTTTTCCTAGCTTTAATCTTTCAAATGGATTTATGTATACATAAATATGCTCAGAAACATATATAGATTTTGAATCACCTGGTTTAAAGATAAGAGAATTTGTTGGATCCAAAATATGCATCATTCCATCATCTTTTGCTACGACAATAACATGATTAGGAATATATAAATTTTTATTGCCTTCATCATCTGAAAAAACATAACACTTTTTAGAATCAACACCACTTTCTTTAAAAATGTCATTCAACATTTCAGAAAAATGTCTACATACTCCATGTCCTAATATAATTTCAACACCTGGAAGTCCCAAAATTTCCTTTTCAGCTTCATCATCAGTTTGTCCATATTCAAAATTATGATGAAAAGATAAATAACCTTTTTCTACTGCATAAACATATAAAGCATATATTTCTACTGGATTATTAAAGTCAAATACCTCGTTTAGTTTGCTGTAATGTCTTATAATTTCATCATATATTTTTTGTATTTCATTGATTGTGGATAGGTCATCTTTAATCTTAATAAACGTTCCTATATATGAACCAATCATGCTGAACCCAAGAGATAAAAATATAGCTGAAGGGATAGGAGGAAGTGTGGCTCCAAGCAAAAATTCAAGCGTGACAATAGGTGGAAGAATTTTAGGTTCAATTCTATATCTATAATAGTCTGAAATTAACTCTAAGTTTTTAGCCATAGTCATTCCCTCTTTGTTTAAGTATGTTAACAAAAAAACAGCTTTAATTCAAGTTGTTTTTTAATTATCAATTTCTTTATATGTTGATGTGAATAATTCGACATCATCAGTTTCTTCATTATTTATTTCATTCATATCAATACTAGGTAAATCTTCTAACGTTGCAAGTCCAAAATAATCTAAAAATTCACTTGTTGTTTGATACAGATTTGGCCTTCCAGCAAGATCTGATTTACCAACTTCTTTTAAAAGTCCTTTAGCTACAAGCTTTCTTATTAATTGACCACTTTGTACCCCTCTGATTTCTGATACTTCTGGATTAGTAATTGGTTGATTATAAGCAATTATTGCTAAAGTTTCTAACGCTGCTTGACTTAGTTTATTTGTTCCTGGATTAACTGCCAAAGATTCATAGTATTTTTTATGCTCTTGTTTAGTCGTTAGTTTAAAAGCATCTCCTAAATAAGAAATTCTAAGTCCACGATCTTTAGCTTCATAATTTTTCTTCAATTCTTTTAATAAACTTTTAACTTCATCTTCACTTATTTCCATTATCTCCGATAAAGTTTTTAAGTCACACCCTTCATCACCCATAACAAAAAGTATTCCTTCAAGTATTCCTAGTTGTTCCATTATTTCACTTCATTTCTATTGATATTTCTCCAAAATTATTATCTTGCTTTATTAATATTTCACTGTTTTTAGCCATTTCTAAAATAGATAAAAATGTTACAACAACATAAGGTTTTGTAAACTCTTCAAATAATTCTTCAAAATGGCATTTTTTCTTTTCTTTTAAAATATTTCTTATTTGATGAGTTCTTTCTTTTACACTTAATTCTTTTTTCATTATTTTAGTATTAAGTGGTTTATTAAGTTTTTGTCTCGATAAGAAAAGTTCAAATGCATTTATCAAATCATCTAAATCATTTTCTCCATAATTTAAAACTTCGTCTTTTTTATATTCACTTAAGTCACTTGGAAGTTTAGTATAAAATTCACTTCTTTTATCCTCAAGTTCTTTAAAAGAATCAGTTATACCTTTTATCTTTTCGTATTCAAGCAAACGCATCTTCAAGTCTTCTTCAGAATTAAACTCAAATTCACTGTCTTCATCTTCTTCATCATCTTTATTTAAAAGAAGTTTACTTTTAAGATGAATAAGTTCAGCTGCCATTACTAAATATTCACTTGAATCATCCATAGATAAATCTTTGTTGTTATTGATAAATTCTAAATATTGACGAGTTATACTTTCAATATTGATATCATATATATCCATTTTACTACTACGAATTAAGTGTAAAAGTAAATCTAATGGACCTTCAAAATCGTTTATACAAAAGTTGTGAATCATTTACAATCAAATCCTTTTCCCGTCATAGAGTAATAGATTTTCTTCACATTTGTGCTTACTACATAATAATTATAGTCTTTAACACTTTCAGGTACAGCACCTTTTTCTAAATCAACATTAGCTTTAAAAAGAATACCATCACTTGTTTCCTCTAAAGTAGCTGATTTTCCTAAGTTACTAGTAAGTGTTTTATAATCACCAAGAACGCTTAAATATTCTTCGTCAGTTAATCCCGCTTTTTTTACTATACTTGTATCACTAAAGCTGATTAATTTATCAGAAGAAAAAACATAATCTAATTCTCTATCATCTTTTTTACAAGTAAGATTACCAATACCTGATTCATCTGTTTCAAGTTTATATTCAGGATAATCATCATCTGTCATTAAAACTACTTTACCTAAATAAGTCATGTTACTGTTAAAATTAACATTTGTTTTAAATTCAAGCTCTTTTTCTTGATAATCATAAGTTCCTGTAAGTTTTACATATGCAATTTTATTATTGTTTTGATTTGATAAAATCTCAAAATAATACTCATCTTCATCTAAATTTATAATGTTATTATAACTAGATATAGTCATCTTTATTGTATTATTATAAAGTGAAAAGTTCTTTAAAATAATGTTTCCTGTTTTCATAGATGTTGTTTTTAATAAAGGTTGTTCTTTTTTAGCATCAACATAAGTTTGACTGGTTGTAACATTATTACTTGTTGAACTATTATTTCCATTTAAAAATTTATAAAGAACACTGTTTTCATCATTCATCATACTATTTATCATTGGTAAACCTACAAGAACGATAACGAACAATACAGCAAGTTCAACAACGATCATTGGTCTTCCAATCTTTTCTTTTCTAAGCTCACCAATAACTACCGGTTCAACATCTTTTGGGTTTGTATAACTAGTTTCTTCTACATTATTTTGATTTTTATCTTGCATATATATCCCCTCTATCCTCAAGATTAATTATACCAAAAAAAGAAGAAAAGTAAAACTACTTTTCCACTACACCATCTAAACTAAAGCTTTTTGCTTCAGTAATTTTTACATCAACAATTTGACCTACTAAAGATTTATCACAAGAAACATTTACAAGCTTTTGAGTTTCTGTATATCCAAATAATTTATTTTCATCTTTTTCACTAGTACCTAAAAGTAAAACTTTAACTGTTTGATTTAAATATTTTTGATTATTCATATTTGAGTATTTATTAACAATTTCATTTAGTCTATGAAGTCTATCCTCTTTAACACTTTTTGGTATTTTATCTTCCATACGAGCAGCTGGTGTTCCTTCTCTTGGAGAATATATAAATGTAAATGCTCCATCATACTTACATTTTTCTACAACATCCAAAGTTTCTTGGAAATCTTCTTCAGTTTCATTTGGAAATCCAACAATTATATCTGTTGTTATAGCAACATCTTTTACACGATTTTTAATTTTTTCATAAAGGCTTAAATATTCTTCTTTAGTATATCTTCTTCCCATAAGTCTTAAAATACTATTTGATCCACTTTGTAAAGGTAAATGAATATAAGGCATAATATTATCATATTTAGCTATAATACCTATCATTTCATCAGTAAAATTCCATGGATGACTTGTAACAAAACGAATACGTTCTATTCCTGTTTTAGCAACACTTTCTAAAAGAGCTGCAAAACTTATTTCATCTTCTCTATCAGTTCCATATGCATTAACATTTTGTCCAAGTAAAGTAACTTCTTTATAACCTTTTTCTTTTAAACAATTTACTTCTCTTAAAATATCTTCGCTTTTTCTACTTCTTTCTTTACCTCTAGTATATGGAACTATACAATATGTACAAAATTTATCGCAACCATACATGATATTAACCCAAGCGACATACTTTGAATCTCTTTTATAACTTTCACCGATTTCAAAAACATTTCCTTCATTACTTTTAACTTCAATATTTAAGCCATCACTTAAATTCATTAAATAGTTAGGAAGTTCATGAATATTATGAGTTCCAAATACTAAATCAATGTATTTGTGTCTATCCATTATTTCTTTTACAACACTTTCTTCTTGAGCCATACATCCACAAAGAATTATTTTCAAATCTGGTTTTGATTCTTTCAAATGTTTACATAAGCCAAGAAATCCAAAAACTTTATCATGAGCATTTTCTCTAATTGCACATGTATTTAAAACAATAATATCAGCATCTTCATATTCTGAAACAGGCTCAAATCCTAAGTTTTCTAAAAGAGCACTTATTTCCTCTGAATCATGAACATTCATTTGACAGCCATAAGTTCTAATAAAATACTTTTTACCATTAAACTTATTGCTAACTATTGGATCATTATAAACAAATTCAACATTTTCCTTATTTCTAGATTTTTCTTGTTTCATATCTGGTATATTCATAAACTTCACTTCCATTTAAAGATTATAACATAACAAAATAAAAATCTCTACAAATATTTAAAGTAAAGATTTTTATTCAACTAATACATTATTTTTCATAAATATTTATTTGTTTATTAGTATCTATAGTTTCAAGTTTTCTAACGTTAATAGACATTAAACTGAATCCTATAAGTATAACAAATAAAATTAAAATCACCCCTCGATAATCATATAAAAGTTTTTGCATATCAACACTTCCTTTCGACAATTAAATCATATCAAGAACATTTGTTCGTGTCAATATATAAAAAAGACTTTTTTATATATTAAACATTTGTTTGACATTTTATAAATTTTTTGATAAAGTTTTAATAGGAGGAATAAATTATGGCCCAAGAATTAACTAAAAAACAAAATGAAACTTTAACATTTATAAAAAAATATATTGTAGCTCATGGATATGCTCCAAGTGTAAGAGAAATATGTGCCGGAATGAATCTTTCTAGTCCTGCCACTGCTCATACTCATTTAAAAGAGCTTGAAAAAAAAGGTTGGATTAGAAAAGAAGAAAACAAGTTTAGAACTATTGAACTTCTAGTTGATAATGAATTCGAAAAAAAGGAAGAAGACGTTGTATCAGTTCCTTTACTTGGTAAAATTTCTTGTGGAAATCCAATTGAAGCAATTGAAAATCCAAATGAATTCTTTACTTTACCAGCAAGTTTAATACCTGCAAAAGAATCAATATTTACATTAAAATGTTCTGGAGATTCCATGATAAATGTTGGTATTTATGATAAAGATATTGTAATACTAAAAAAACAAAGTGTTGCTCATAATGGCGATATTGTAGCTGCTATGACTGAAGAAAATGAAGTTACTTTAAAAACGTTTTATAAAGAAAAAGATCACATTAGATTACAACCTGAAAATGATGAACTTGCTCCTATTATCGTAAATAATTGTACTATATTAGGTATTGCAATCGGTCTTTATAGAAAATTATAAATAAAAATCTACCAGCTTAGCTGGTAGTTTTATTATGCCCTATAAGGGCATCTTACTGGCAGCACTAGATTGTGCT
>CAKOPW010000046.1 GCA_934101115.1 uncultured Bacilli bacterium
TAGAGTTTAATTCTCTTTTTTTTGTGATATAATACTTTTATGGATAAAATTACTGGAAAATTCAAAAAAATTATTTATGATGGAAATAATGGATATAAGGTCCTTCTTTTTCGCGTGAAAACAGCTAATGATGAAATAAAAGATATTGTAAATACAACAATAACTATTAATGGTTATTTTCATGAATCTAATATGGATGAATCATATGAGCTAACGGGAAGTTATGTTCTTAACGAAAAATATGGATATCAATTTCAAGTAAGCGGTTATAAAAAAGAGGAAATTGTTGGAGTTAATAAAGTAGAGGAGTTTTTATCATCACCATTTATCAAAGGTTGTGGAGAAAAAACGGCTAAAAAGATAGTTGAAACTTTAGGAGAAAATGCAATTACATTAATTAAAGAGGATAAAAATAATTTATATAAAGTTGGCATTCCGGAATCTACTGTTGAAAAAATATATAAATCTATTATGGATTATTATGATTCTGATGAAACAATTATGTTTTTAAAAAGTCTAGATTTTTCAAATAAAGAAGTTATGAAAATACTAAATAAATATGGTAACAAAGCTCGTGAAATTGCTAAAAATAATTTATATGCTTTAATTGAATTTGTTGATTTTCCATCTTTAGATAAAGCATATTTTAAAATATATGATGAAACAAATGATATGCGTATCAGTGCCTGTGTTATTGAAGCTATGAAAAGAGCTACGTTTTCATCAGGGGATACTTATTCTTTTAAAGATGAAATCCTTGCCATTTTAAATCAAGATTTTGATATTGAAATAAATCAACATATAGATAACATTTTTGAAAAATTAATCTTTAGTGGTGATATAAAGATAATAGATGATAAGTATTATCTAATGGATGCATATCTTGATGAAAAGAATATTGCAGATACGCTATCTAAAATGCTAAATAATGAAGAAAGTAATGTTAATGGTTTTGATAAATTTTTTGAGTTTGTAGAGAGTGAATTCGATATCAAGTACGATGATAACCAAAGAAATGCCATTAAAGAAGTATTAAGACAACCAGTATCAATTATTACTGGTGGACCAGGAACAGGTAAAACAACAATTATAAAAGGATTACTAAGAATGTATCAATATGTAAATAATTTAACTGATTTACAAATGAGCACACATGTTGCCCTTTTAGCTCCAACTGGAAGAGCAAGCAAACGTATGAGTGAAACAACTAATTTTGGTTCTTCTACGATACATAGATATTTAAAATGGAATAAAGAAAGCAACGAATTCGGAGTAAATGAATTTAATAAGGAAGTTCATAAATTTATTATTATTGATGAAACAAGTATGATTGATAATTTTTTGATGAGTTCACTTCTTAAAGGAATTACACCAAAAACGAAAATCTGCTTTGTGGGTGATGAATATCAACTTCCATCAGTAAACTCTGGAAACGTTTTAAGAGACTTAATTAAAACCGGTATGTTTCCGCATATAAGATTAACTGAGATTTATCGTCAAAGTGATAATTCATTTATTCCTATACTTGCAAATGAAGTAAAAAATATGGAACTTGATTATGATGTACAAGAGAAGAAAGATGATTATAATTTTTTACCATGTGATAAAGAAAATATTAAAGATATGATTGGAATGATTATTAGAAAATCCGTTGAAAAAGGTATTGATGAAAAAAAGATTCAAGTTCTTATTCCGATGTATAAAGGTGCAAATGGAATAGATGAAGTTAATAAAGTATTACAAACTATTTTTAATCCATATAATCCTCATCTAGATGAAGTTGAAATTGGTCCAGTTACGTTTAGAGTTGGAGATAAAATTATAAATCTTGTCAATAACGTCGAAGAAAATATCTTTAATGGAGATATTGGCTATATAAGTGAAATAAATAAATATAAACCTTCTGAATTTATGAAAATTGATTTTTATGGTAATAAAGTTACTTTTAAAAGAGAAGAGATTCAAACGATTAAACATGCTTATGCGATGAGTATTCATAAGAGTCAAGGTAGTGAATTTGACCATGTTATATTGCCTGTTTCTAATGAGTATATGCGTATGCTTTATAATAAACTTATTTATACAGGTATATCTAGAGCCAAGAAATCTTTAGTTATTATTGGAGATATGCGTGCATTTGTATATGGTGTAAATAATAATTATAGTAAAGAAAGAAAAACTTCGTTGGTAGAATTCATTATGAATAATTTTAACTCATAAATCCATACTAAAAATGGAGGTATGTTATGAAAAAAATGATGAATATTGCTTGTCCATTGTTTTCTCTTTCTTGTCTTATGTTAACAGGTTATCTTTTATATAAACAAAATGGGAGAAACATGCTAGATATAATAATAGAAGAAATTGATACAATAAAATAGAACTTCGAGATTGAAGTTCTATTTTAATTCTACATAAATTGATTTATCAAAAGAATGATCTTTAATATCAAATGATTCAAGAGTAGGGGTATCAATAAGATAAAATTTGTGAAGTAGGTTGTTGACTGAATGATCTTCACTTACAGGGTCATCCCATGTAAGATCGATATGTTTCCATTCATCATTTATTTTTACAGCATTCCATACATGGGTTTTACTGGCTACCTTGTAGTTATCAAGTCCAAGTTTATCAAGAACAATACTTAAAACATCTGTATATCCAGAGCAAATCCCGAACCCTTCGAATAAAGGACCATTTGCTTTAGCTGAGTTATGAGTAGATTCTCCATTTTTTATTTCGTTTTCGTAAGCTTCATCATATTTTGTAGTATTTATAATATAATCATGGAAAGCATAAATAATGTCTTCAGTACTCATATCTTGAGTTACAATATCTTTCCATATAGAATCAATTTTATTACTGATATTTATAATATCTTCACTTGAGTAAAGTCTTTTTATATCCAATGTTACTTCTCCTGAGGTATCAAATTGAACTTTTAAACTAGTAAAATTATTATATGGAGAAACAAAGTTTCCAATAGTTGTTAAAATATCAACATTTTCTGGATTGCTTATTTTTTTTACATCATCTATACAATCTAAATATTCACTTGGGCAATAGAAAGTAAAGTTTTCATAACCAGAGTCCAAAACTGTATAAAATACATTCAAAAGTTCTTGGTAATTATATGGTTTATAATCTTTGCTTATTTGTACAAAATCATAATCTTTATTTTTAGAATATTGATTTTTCTTTTCTATACTTAAAGTAGGGGTGTTATTAAAAAATTTTTTAGCAATGTTTACAATACTATCCAGTTTGTAGATCGTAAATCCAAGTAAGCATATACATATCAGAAGAGTTAATAATCTTTTTTTCATGTGACCACCTATTTAATATAATAACATATATGCAATACAAAAAAAAGAAATGAAATTAATTATTCATTTCTTTTACTTTTTTATTTAATCTTGATTTTTGTCTAGCACAAGTATTCTTCTTAACTAATCCTTTAGAACAAGCTTTGTCAATATTTGCTATAACGTTTTTAAGTTCTTTATTAGCAGTTTCAGAATCATTATTCTTAATAGCTTTTTCACATTTCTTTATAGAATTTTTAACTCTAGCAGTATATTCGTTATTTGCAGCAGTTTGAACTCTATCAGTTTTTACAGATTTTTTAGAACTTTTAATATTAGGCATTATAATTCGCTCCTTCCTTAAATACATATTAGATTTTATCAAAAAAATATGCATTTTGCAAACAAATTCGGCAAATATTTGTAAATATTATTAAAAAAGTTAAAAAGTGGCAGTTAATCATGCTAAAATTATGTTAAATGGATGGTGATATTATGCAAAATATTAAATCAGATATCGAAGAATTAAAAGTACTTGTCAATTCTAATGAAATGACTTCTGAAGAAAAAAGAATCATAAAAAAACTTTTAAACTATATTAGACTTAATGTTAAGTTAAGTATATTTCATAAAGTTATCTCTAATAAAGATGAAATTACAGAGTTGATTGCTTCAATCGATAATTTAATTTCTACTTATGAACAAACATTAAAAAACAGTGTTGAAGATGCAGGGTATAGTTTTAAAATAAAAAGACTTAAAGCAATAAGAGAAAGTATTTTAGCAAATGACTATGAGTATTTTGTGCAAGATATAATAACCGATTTTCAAGATGAACAAGAACTTATTGATATGTGTAGTTTATCATTATCATCTGATTATCGAAAATTTGAAACTTATTTTGGAAAACCATTGGTTGCAAATGATGGAAAAAGTATTCATGAATATAAAATAGATGAAGAAACTATTGATCGCATATTTGGTATAATTATGAATAGATCTCTTAATAAAAGCATTAATGATTATGTTCTAACTTTAAAAGCTTCTCAAAAGTTTGATTTTAAATTAAAACAATTAAAAAACAGAAGAGAACTCTTTGAAAAATGTATTGAAAATCATAGTTTATTAGAAGAATTTATAAAAGTTCTTATTGAGCTAGCAAAAGTTGAGGATGAATATAAAGACCTTGAAAGTACTTACACAAGAAATAAAAATGTAATAGAAATGATCGATTCAAGTTCTTTTCTTGAAAGACTTAGTAAAAAATACGAAAAAGCTAAGAGAGTAGAAGAAAATGAAATAATTGAAAAGAATTATCTTCAAGGAAAAAGTGCTAGAATAAAAGAATTAGAAGAAAAAAGAAACGAATTATTTGAAAAACTTGCTGCTGTTGGATTAGAATTTGTTTTAGTTCAATTAGAAAATAAAATAAAGGTTGAAAATGCAAAAGTAATTTATGATTATTCTCCAAAAAATGTGGATAATTATGAACATGTTGCTTATACGTTATATAACGAATTAATTGCTTTTCATAATAGAACCATTTCTTCAAAAGATGCTAAGTGTCAAAAAGAAATTGATTTAGTTGATGATCTTTATGGTATTATTCTTGAAGAAAAGCAAAAATATATAAATAAAAAAGACAATATTTATTCTAGTATGGATGATGTTGGTAAATCCTTAATAGATAATCATTTAAGTGATTGTGTTAAAATCTCTGAATTAGAAAATTCTAGTAGAAGATATTCTGTTTCTCCAATGTTAAGTGCGTTTATGTTAAGGGTTATTTCTAAATTAAAGCATATTAACTTTGAAGATTTGAATGAGACATTCTTAAAAGAAAGCGATGAAAATAATCTTAAAAAAGATTATGATGATTTTATAAATAGAAAAATCGGTGAAGTATATGATCAAATTACTAGATTAAAAGACGATGATATTCCTATAAACAATTTATAGGAATTTTTTTGT
>CAKOPW010000047.1 GCA_934101115.1 uncultured Bacilli bacterium
TGCATCTGAGATCATAAGTATATTTATTATTGCTATTACTACTATACTTACTACTTTCTTCATTATTTACTCCTTGTTATTATTTTCACCTTAGATTATTATCTTTATACTATATAAAGTATATCACAGCCGCAAATAAATCTTCAATATTTACGCAAAAAAAAGAAGAAATTCTAGCTGTTTTCTTCCTTTTTCTCTTTTAATAATTTAGCACTTTTTGATTTGGCGTATTCTTCTTGAAATTTCATTACATGATTTCCTTCTTTTTGAAGTACACCAAATATTGATATAACATCGTCATAAATAGTGAAATTAGAGTTGCCTTTAGGAATACCTATAACTCTTTTTCTATGTTTTCTATTCTTTATGTTTTCCCAGAAACTTCCTTCATGAATTACCTTTGGATAAAGTCTTTCAAATTCGAAATATTCTTTGTTATCCATACAAGCATTTATAGAAGTTAGTTTACCACAATACAATTCTTCGCTCTTGGCAGAATCAGCTTTTAAAGTTTTAAAATAGTAAGTAAATGATTCCTCCATTTTATCAACTTTGAATATTTCGCCATATTTTCCATCATCAATAAATATATTTACCGGATTTTCTACTGATCCAAAATACATTGTATTTTCTCCATAGCTAATTTCTAATAAACATCTTTCTTCTTCATAAATAGTTTTTACAGTAAGAATTTTCTTTTCACCTTTAAAATTAACTTTAATATCTTTGAGGGATGTGGTTAACTCATAGTTTTCTTCTAAAAAGTACGAACTTGGTAATACCTTATTTAAGAAATACATTATAAAGTTTAAATGAATGTATTCGTTTTCAACATTTTCTTCACTAAAGCCTATTTGATTTAATCGTCTAAATATTGCTGTACATAAATTTTCTTCATGTATTGATTCCATAAATAATATCCTTTCTTTTTCTAAATATAATACATTATATTTAAAAAATAATAAAAAAAGAAGTGGTTTTACACTTCATTTACTATTTTATCTAGGACAGCGTTTATCATTTTTCTTACAGAATCATCACTGTATTTCTTAGCAAGTTCAATGGCTTCATTGATAACTACTAAATCAGGAGTATCTGTATATTTTAATTCATAAATGCTCATTCTTAATATTGCTTTACCCTCTGAATCTAATCTATCAATTGTCCAGTTACTTAAATATTTATTAGCTAACTCATCAATTGTATCCATATAGGTTACAACACCATATACAATGTCTTTTACAAATTCATTATCTATTTCTACATTTTCTTTAATCGTTGAATCGACATCATACTCAATATTATTTCTTTTATATAAATCTATTTGATATAAAATAGTCATTATTTTTTCTCTTAATTCACTACGAGTGGACATAATATAACCTCTTTCATATGGATAATTTTAGCACATTACCAATATTTAGTAAACTACATTTTTACTAGTTTTATAATATCTTCATGTATTTCTTCGATTGGACGCATTTGATCTCCATCAGAACATTCAACTCTATTCCAACCTAGTAATTCACTAGCATATTGAGCAGAATCATAGACGCTCATTAGATATTTTTCATTGCTTTCATGAATATCTTTTTGAATGCCATCATTTACCTCACGTGCATTTCTGATCTTTTGAATAACTTCATATGGCGCTGTTAAAAATATAACATTATCTGGTTTTACAATCCCTAATCTGTTGTATTCAAAATCCATAACATATTCAATAAAATCTTTCTTTGCATCATTTGGAAGAGATGCAGCTTGATATATAACGCTTGATGTCGTATATCTATCAAGTAAAACAATTTTTCCTTCATTTAATGCAGGAATTATCTTATCTTTAGATACAATCGCACGATCTATAGCATATAAAGAATTTATAAAATAAGGGCTTAAATCTTCTAATTTTCCAAGTTCTCCAGCTAAATATTTTTCTACTAGAAACCCACTATTTTCATGATATGTAGGAAAATGATGCGTAATTACTTCTCCATATTGCTCTAGGTACTCTTTTAAAAGTTCAACTTGAGTAGTTTTACCAACGCCATCGCAAGCACCTTCTACTACTATTAACTTACCTTTTTCCATATGTTTACCTCCTACTGTTATTTTAACAAAAAAAGCTATAGTTTTAAACTATAACTATTTATATTTAGGGCTAAATGTAACTGTTTTATCAACTATGGCTCTAATCGATGTAGCATCAAAAGGCTTTTGAATCATGTCGATTACACCTTGGTAAGACATTGCACGATTAATACCTTCTTCAGTATCTTCGCCGCTTATTATCGAAACTGGCACTATTTTAAACAAGTCATGTTCTTTAAAATAATCAAGAACTTCAAAGCCGTTCATAACTGGCATTTGCAAGTCTAAAAACAAACCAACCAACGAATCATTCATATATTGATTAATTAATTCAATTACTTCTTTTCCATTATGAGCTACAATTACTTCAAATTCATTTCTAAATATTTTACTAAAGAAATTTGTTATAACTGGTGAATCATCAGCAATTATTATCTTGTTTCTTAAAACATTCCCATCTATTTTTATTGTTATATCAACTACAAAGATAATTTTATATTCTTCCATAGTTATAAGAGTCACTAATTTTTCTTTGTTGTCATTAGTAACAAGAACCTTTTTAAACTCATTTTCATTTAAAAAGTCAGGATTAAACTCTTTATACGAACGCATAACATCATTTATTTTGTCATACTCAAGCGGAGCTGAAATTCTAAGTTCTTCTCCAGTATATTTTACATCATAAAATTTATTATCATTTTTATTTATGACATAAATTGATTCATATAAAGAAGCAATTATATTAGGAATGTTTTCAACAATAGCTCTTATATCCATAATTACACTCCTAAATATGTTTTAACTAAATTGATTATTCTATTAGCTTCAATGATTAATGGATTAATATTTTCTTTAACAAACTCAATATTACCATTCTTGCTTGCCATCTCATGCTCATAAGACATTTCTGCAAGCTTAGTAAATCCTAAGTATTTAGAATCGCTTTTCATTGCATGAACTAAAATCGCATAGTTTTCCATGTCATTGTTATTAAAACTTGAGATTATGTTTGGAATACGTGTTTTACTTTCCTCTAAAAAGTCTTTTAAAGTGTCATTAAACATTTCCATATCTCCAAGTAGTTCTAATGCGTGATTTATATCTACTCCATTATCAGTTAATAATTGTGTATTCATATCATACCCTCTATTCTAGGTATATTATAACAAATAATTTGTCGATTGTTTACACTTTTAAGAACGCTTTACATTTCTTTTATTTATTATTTTTTACACGATTAATAAAATAATTAAACACGTCCGTTTTGATAAGTTCTGGATGAAAGTGAACTCCAAAAATGAATTTATTTGGATCAATACATTCGATGATTTCACTTACACCGTCACTTGCTTTTGCGCTTACCTTAAAATGACTTCCAACAGCATGAAAATCATAATTATGCATGCTTGGAACCAAAATTTTATCAGGCAATATTTCACTGGCAATTGTATTCGGAACAATTGTTATTTCATGCTTAGTAGCTTCAATGTTTCCGTCAATTATATTATTGTTGTGCATGTTTCCTGGATCTAATCTTCTTAAAGCAGAACCATATTTTTCTTTAATTGCATTGTAATAAGATTCAACTTTTTCACGAGTTGCTTCTCCACCATTTTTTTCGATAGAATCAAGTAGTAAGCTAAAAATATCAATGGATTCAGCTCCCATACAAATACCTAAAACCGGTTTGTTACTTTTATAAGCATAATAAAGTATTTCGTATACAAAATCACCTATCTTATTTCCGCCGGTAATTAAAAATCCGTCATATAGATCTAAAACTTTGTAATCAAGTTTATTTCCATTAAACATCATTCCAACAGGAATTCCACCAGCTTCAAGTATTCTTCTTGCAAATATACAATTATATTTATAATATTCTGAGTATGGGTTTTCATTCTCACAATAATATGAAGGTAAAATTCCAATTATACATTTATTCATAATCACACCTCTTGTAGTAATTATACCACATTATGTGTGTTATTTTTCGCCTTCATTTAACATTGTTGTAATAAATATTCCATATCCTGATTTTACATTTTCAACTACTACATGAGTAACAGCTCCAAAAATTTTTCCATTTTGAAGGATTGGTGAACCACTCATTCCTTGAATTACTCCTCCAGTTTTACTTAGAAGTTCTTCATCAGTGATTTCAAAATAAATATTTTTAGTATCACTTTTTTTATCAATTTTAGTGATTTTTATTTTATATTCTTTAATTTCTTTATTATCAAGAACAGTTCTTATTGTTGCTTCACCCAATTTTAAATCTTCTTTTTCTCCTACTTCTACTAAGGAAACGTTTTTATCATCATAGTACTTTCCATATATTCCTTTATTAGTGTTTTTCTCGATTGTTCCATACTTATTATTTTTGTTCAATCTTGCATTTTTAGTACCTGGATGTCCATCAAAACTTCTATCAATACTAGAAACATTACTTTCAAAAATAAATCCATCTTCTATATCTACAACATTTTTAGAATTTGATTCAACTATTTCATGACCTAAAGCACCATATATTTTAGTTTCTGGATCAACATATGTAAGTGTTCCAATTCCACTTATAGAATCTTTAACAAAAAGACCAGTTTTATACTTATCTTCAGTTTTTATTAATTCATATTCGATATCAAATGTCTTATTTTTTCTTCTTAAGGTTAAAGTTACCTTACCATCTGTTTGATACTTATTTACAAGACTTACTAAATTATCAATATCAGAAACCACATTTCCATTTACTTTTTCAATATAGTCTCCTACTTTTATTTTATTATTAATCTCTAAATTTTCATAAAAACCGACAACCATTACTCCTTTAGAGGATATTTCAATACCTATATTATCTCCACCAGCATATATATAATTTGAATAAGCATAGACATTAAATGGTAAAATACTCATTAATGCTAAACCTATGATTAGTTTCTTTTTCATTACTACCACCTATGATTAGTTTAGGTTTATTTTAAAATTTTATACATCAGTAAAAAACAACGCAAATTAAGTCACGTTGTTTTATA
>CAKOPW010000048.1 GCA_934101115.1 uncultured Bacilli bacterium
TGCATCTGAGATCATAAGTATATTTATTATTGCTATTACTACTATACTTACTACTTTCTTCATTATTTACTCCTTGTCTTATAATGTATCAAATTCTGTACTATTGGCTTTTTTAATACTATTTCTATAAACGTATTTTATACTCATACTTTCTAAAATTGTTTTATCACTTGAACTTGTATTTCTATATATTTCATTAACAGAAAAAAAATTCCATGCGGGAAACATACGTATTTCATATAAAGTTGTTGGTTCATTTTCTGCGATAGTTCTACTTGCTATCATTATATCCTCTAGAGTTGGAGAATATCCATTATCCATATTAAACATATATTCTCCAACAATAAAAGCATATTTAACATTTAGTTGCTTATAATAATCATAATCTAAAGTTTTAGCTTTAGCCATGCTTGGAGCCAACATTAAAACTAAAATAGCTATTATAAACTTTATTTTTTTCATCAACTTCACCTACTTTTTATAAACTACTTCATATTTTTTATTAATATCATCCTCAAATGCAATATAAATTGTTGGTTTATTTTTTAAATCAACTGCATTTATTGTTACTACAGCTTTTTCTCCTTTGGTATAGCTTACTGGTTCATCATTATATACAATATAATAATTAGTTTGTAACTTCTTTTGTTTATTATAAATTCTTACTGATTGACTTATTTTGTTATCATCATAAGTAAAATTATAATAATAGTCAGCAGTTATATTATTTTTCTTGCTTATCATAATTCCAATTAAACAAAATATAAGCAAAACTATAATTAATGCTAAAGCAACCAATTTCTTTTTATCTATTTGCATTTATAACCACTTTCTTCCATATATTTTTTAAGTGTACTGTATTTGTATTCTTCGTCAATCATAATCTTACGTTCTGCATTTTCAAAGCTATTTTCAGTATTTATCTTTAAATCATATTTATTGTCTTTATTTGATTGCTCAACTACTAAATTATTTAAAATTAATCCTTTTGTATTAATATTAGCTTTTACTGAAATAATATTATCAGTTGTTTTTACTTCATAATTCTTAGTATCCAAATATTCATAACTACTTTTAAGATGCATTTCCATTATATTTTTATAAGTATCATATTTTAAATAATCATCCTTTAATTCAATTGCTTTATCCTGTGTTATACTTTTGATTCTTCCTTTAGTTAAATCAACTTTTACATTGTCGGTTAAATGAATTCCATTAACAAGATCTTTATCAATTGAACACTTTAAAGAAGTACCATTATTTTTTATAGATAGTAAAAATAACACAAAAATTATTATTAGTAAAATAATTATTAATATTTTATAATTCTTTTTTATATAACTCATAATTTCTCCTTTTAGCAACTAGCTGTAAATATTTCGCCGCATTCTAATCCTTGTGGATTGCATACTCTAAATCTAATAGTTGGACATTTTCCTAAATCAATATTTGAATTTACCATTGTTAAACCAGATCCAACTCCGTTATTACTAAATGTTATCGGATTATTATTGTTATCAAAAACTAAAATATATGCGTTCATTCTAACTCCATTTTTTAAAATATAAAATGATTTGGTTTCTGAAGTTTGAATTTGGTATTTATATGTATAAACATCTTTTTTTATAGTAGTTGTTGTCGTAGTTGTTGTTGGACGTTGAGTGGTTCCTTGAGTTGTTCTTGTAGTTGTTGTATTAGTAACCGGTGTATTTGGTACGTCATAATTTGTTTTTTTAGTGGTTAATCTTGTAGTTGTTTCTGTTACTGCTTCACTTGTAGGTATAGTTGTGGTTGTTTCTGTTATTAATTCGGTAGTTGTTGTTTCAGTAGTAGTTTGTGCAGTAGTTGTTGGTTTTATAACATGTTGATTATTTGCCTTTGTTAGTTGGCAATATTTACACATTAATAAAATTATAATAACTATAATTACAACCATAATTACATATAACAAAATATCTTTCCATGTTGTTTTTGGTTGGTTATTATTGTTTACATTGTTATTTAAGTTATTGTTTTCATTCATACTTATACCCTCTATCTATGATAAAAATATTATATCACATTAAATTTATATGTATCAATAGAACTAAAAAAAATAAGTTTATTTCAACTTATTCATAATCTTTAAAATCAACTAAACATTCATTGTATAAATGATTATTATCCTCTAATGGAACATTTATTGATAAAAATGTATTTTCATTTATATCTTCAAGTTCAGTGATGTATGTTTTATCTTCAATTAATTTTATAATATTATTATCAGATATAAACTTTTTTATTTTTTCTTCGTCATCAAAAGAATCTATTTTAGGAATAAAAATAGTGACACAAGTGATACCATTTGCAACAAATTTTTCTCCTCTAACTGGGATATCTTGATACTTTTTCTCAAAATATCCAATATTACATATTTCTGCGTCACTTGTAAAATCTATATTTGATCTATCTATTGCCTTATATTTCATATTTTCTCCTTTAATAGTTCGATTACTACTTTATTTATTTCTTTTTCTGGTACTCCTATTGTTTTAAGAATATTGAATGTTGTATCTATATCCATCTTATAAAAACATTTTTCATCATTAAGAAGATCTAAAATAGTTTCACGTTCTTCTCCAATATAATTTAAAGCCATATTTTTAATTTTATTGAACATGTTTACTTGTCACTTCCTCTATTACAATTTTTTCACTTAAATCAATTGATTTTTTTTGAAGTTCAGCTACTTCAAGCATGCTTACCAATTTTATTTTAGCTAAATCATCTGAATCAATTAAAACATATTGATTTTTTATACTAACAATTGTAAAAAAATGGTAATTTCCACTTGCTGTCATACTTTTATAAAAACTAATTTTATAATTTGGATTATCTCCATAAAAAATATTGAATATAATTTTTTGGTATTTTTGATCAGCTATTTTCTCTCCTCTTGTTATTAGTTCAATGAAAGTTTTTAATTTGTCATATCTATTCATTGTATCCTTGTTAAAATGATTTTTAAATTTTGTAAATGAATTATCAAATTTTATCTCTTTTTCAATTGCTTCTTTGTATTCATTTAATATTTTATAAATAGTTTCGTCTATTCCGGCATCATCTGTTAGATTTGTTAAATAATTGCTGATATTTTGTGGATCAAAATCATCACCTATAGAAAATTTTATTTTATTATCAATTGTTATCTCAAAAGTATCCTCTTTTTGTTCTTCAGTAAACGTTATTCCTAAATCGTTTAATATTGTTACAAAAAGTAAATGAAAAGTTAATGCACTTACGTATTTATTTTCTAAAGTGACATCATTAATATCTATTGTAGATATTGGATTTATAACAACTAAGTTACTTAGAGCAATAAAATAATAAATAGCTTCTTCTAATTTAGAATATGTGTCTTTCTTATAATAATCCAAAGCAGCAACAATTGAACTATCTATTATATATTGATGTTCACGTTTTTCTTGTTGTTCAGTATTTTCCTTAAGATATTTTTCAGTAAGATATTCTAATCTTGTAACGATTTTTTCTTCTAAGAAATATCTTTCCATAACCTTTTTTCTTTTTAATATCCTAAATATTCTATTAATTATGTCTATTCTTTCTTGTTCTTCCTTTTTATATAATAAGGAATTATATTTATTATCATCAATTAAATATGTTAAATCTTCATTTGCTGAAAAATCAAAATTATTATAATGTAATATTTCAGCGATTTTTTCTAAAATTGAAGAGTTTCTTACTTCAACTGAATAAGAAATATAAAAGGAAAAGAAATCCTTTAACTTTATTTTTTTAACTTCATCATTATAATTAAACTCAATGTATGAAATATTTTTATCTTCTAACATTAATAGTAGAAATTGAAATAATCCCTTTTGCGTTAAAAACTTTATGAAAAGATCATTCATAGGTGAATTTTCATGAAAATAATTTTTATAAAATGATGGACTTTTAATATATAAAGTATTTTTATAAATAACTAGTCGTTCATTTTTTAGTTCATTTCTAGTATAAAAAATATCATTGTCTAAGTATTCTTCATAACTTAATTTATTCACATCTTCACCTACTTTACATGCTACATTATAACACATATTATTACTTTATAAAATTACATTTTTTACATAACTCTTCACATTTTTTATTATTTGAAAATCCTTTTAACATATCTTGATATCTTTTACCATTAATAATTTCCTCAAGATTTAGTTTAAAAATATTTCCAAGATTAATAGTTCCTTTTGAATCTAAGCAACAAGGAATTACAGTTCCATCAACAAGAATTCCAATATGATCTTTTAAAGCATAACATTTTCCTGTTTCATGCATTTCTTTATTCTTTAAATCAGGCCAAGTGAATTCTTCATTAAAACTTAAAAATACGTTTTTCTCAAGAGTAATATTTTTATTTTTAGTTTCATCTATTTTTATATTATATTTTTCACTTAAAATATTTAATATTTCTTCAGTATACTTATTTTTTACCCAAATGCGATAAGAAATATATGTTGTATTTTTTAATATTTCAACAGATGAAAAAATATCATTCATATAATCTTGAAGACTTTTTTGATACTTTTCATCAAAACTTTGTAAAGATATATTTATTTGTCTTATATTTTTATTTTCCTTGACCCTTTTTATAAGATAGCCATTAGTTGTTAAATTTACATTAAAATTAGACGAAGCAAGATTGATAAACTCATTTATATTTGGATGAAGAAGTGGTTCACCTAGTACATGTAAATACAAATATTTAGTATGATTTTTCAACTTTTCTAAAATTGTTTTAAACTCATCGATATTCATAAATCTTTTTGATCTTTCATTATGAATACAAAAATCACAGTTAAGATTGCAATTATTCGTTATTTCGACATATACTTTCTTATACATACCTTTCCTCCGTTTCTTTATTATATCACGCAAAATTTATGTTGAATATTAAAAGCAGTTATGATAAAATAATTTTGTTATCAGACCTAGGGGATTGGTCAAATGGTATGATAGGGGTCTCCAAAACCTTTGGTGGGAGTTCGATTCTCTCATCCCCTGCCAAATAGAAATCTGCTCCAACTTTTGGAG
>CAKOPW010000049.1 GCA_934101115.1 uncultured Bacilli bacterium
TTTATTATAATTATAGTTATTTTATTCTTGATATTAATATTTATATTAAAGAAAAAAAGTAACAAACAAAACAATTAAAGAAAATAGCTGAGAAGTTATTTTCTTTTTTATCAAATGTTAAAAAGTGCCTTTTATAGTATTATGAATATGTCAAGGAAACTTGCATACAATAAAAAAGGAACATTCAATAATAGCATGTTGAGTGTTGCCTTATAAAACGGGTTTCACCTAAATCATCGCTGAGTTAGGTGATTTTTTTAGATTAACACTATAAACAGTAGTAATGATAGAAAATTTTGTGCTATTATATATATACTATAAATACATGTATATTTTTATTAGTAAAACCAACTAAAATTGATATAATAATTACAAGATTAATTCTAGGTATTTAAAAAAGCGAGGTAAATAACAGATGATGTACATAGACGATGCAATTATTTTATTTGTATTATTTATACCAATTTTTCTCATGACTTTTTTTATTATATATGAAGAAATATATTATGAAAGTGATAGATTTTTAAGAATAAAAAGAAAAATTAATAAACATATAAATGAGTGTAATGAATTAAATGAGCATATAGAAAAACTAAAGGATACATACGTAAATTTTAAACAAACAGATTATGGCTATGCAGTGAGCGTAGATAATAGCATTTATAATTATCAAAGAAAAGAATAAAAAAAATATAGAAATAGTGAATATATATATAACTGTTCTTTAACTGTTTGTAGAAATGCACAACAACAACCATTTAAATACTTGTGTAAATATTTTAATATTAAAGCTGATGAAACAACTTTAAGTGATTTTGAAGAAGTATTAAATAACTTTTCTGCTGTTGAACAAGGTAAAATTTTGCTAAACAATCAAAAAAAGGAGATTTTAAATAGTTTATGGAGTGAAGTGCCGTTTCTAATCAAAACATTTAGTAAAAAAAAGTTTGAAAGAAAATTAGGATTTCAAAAAATAGACTTTAGTAATATTTATTTTCCAAAATTTATATTTAGCTATATTAGTTCTGGTGGTAATAGTTCAATGTACACAGAAATTACATTGGATATTGAAAATCTAAATAAGTTTATTATTTATTTAAGTGAATTAGTAAAATTCAGAAAAAGTATTATTGGGCAAAGAGCTTTGATGACATCTAAGCTTAGAGAAAAAATAAAAAAGAGAGATAATTACACTTGTCAAATATGTGGAAATTCCATTTTTAAAGAAAAAAATTTATTGCTTGAAATAGATCATATAAAACCTTTGTCTAAGGGTGGAATAACTTCAGAAGAAAATTTACAAACACTTTGTTGGAAATGCAACAGAACTAAGGGAACAAAATATGAAGAAAACGTCAATTAATATGAAATTTTACTAAAATAATTAATCGTATTTATCTTTATTTCTAATAAAAGCCACTTGTTAAAAAGTGCCTTTTATGATATTATGAATATGTCAAGGAAGTTTGCATACAATAAAAAAGGAACATTCAATAGTAGCATGTTGAGTGTTGTCTTTAATAATTTTTGGCAATCACCTAAATCATCGCTGAGTTAGGTGATTTTTTTTTAGATTAACACTATAAATAGTAATAATACTAAGAGGAAAATCAAAATGATTAAAGATAAGATTAAAAAATCTTTCTTACTCATTATATTGTCTCCCTTCTTTTTAGAAGATAGGCAAATTACCCAACTTATTAAGTGTTCCTAAAAACACTATATCAAACAAATGTGTTATAAACAAAAATCTTTATACAAAATTATTATGTTTAGATATGAGTTTTAAAGATTATTAAATATTCTTTAAATATATGCATATTTTTATTCATTTTTTCTTTACAAAAAAACAAAAAAAATCTATAATAAAAAGCATGTTTAAGGAGGTACAATTATGAACCAAAACTTACCAGTGTTGATGATAAAAAAACTCATAATTCTTCCTTATCAAGAAGTTCGAATTGAACTTAATATTGAACTTAGTAAAAAAATTGTTGATTTATCTGAAGAAAGTTATGAATCTAAATTATTAGTTATTTGTCCTAAAGATGCCTTAGATTCATCGCCATCTTTTAAAGATTTACCAGATATTGGAGTTTTAACCAAAATTAAGGCTAAAATGGAACTTCCAAATGGTAACTATCGTATAATATTGGTTGGTTTAAATCGTGTTCAAGTTGATGGATATGAAAACCATGAAGTTTATACCAATGTTTTGGAAGCTAGCATAAAAAAGTCAGAAAAACCATCTTTTGATGAGAAAAAATCTTTAGCTTTAAGTCGTAGAATAAAAAAATTGGTATCAAAATATATCGAGATTAATCCTCACACATCAAACAGTATTGCTAACACAATAAACAATATATCTGATTTAGATATGCTTGTAGATATTGTAACTAACTTTATGCCTTTTGATCAAAAAAAGAAAATATCTTATATCAATACTTTTGATACAATGGAAAGAGCAAAATCTTTGATAAAAGACATAAGTTTAGAACTTGAAATAACCAATATTGAAACTAAAATAGACGATGAATTACGAGCAAAATACGAAAAAGAACAACGTGAATTTTTAATTAAACAAAAAATAGAAAAATTGAATGCCGAATTAGGTATAAGTGTAGATAAAAATAAAGAAGTAAGTGAATTTGAAAAGAAAATTCAAGCTTTACCAATAAACGAAACCAGTAAGAATAAACTTTTAGATGAATTAAAAAGATATTCATATACAAATGATGCTAATCCAGATTCTTCTGTAATAAGGAATTATTTACAAACTGTTGTATCACTTCCTTGGGGAGTTTTAAGTGAAGATGAAACTGACTTAAAAAAAGTAAAGAAACATATGGATTCAAAACATTTTGGCTTGGATGAAGTAAAAACTCGTATTCTAGAATTTTTAGCAATTAAAAAGAATAACCCTGATATTAATGCTCCAATTATATGTTTAGTAGGTCCACCAGGAGTAGGTAAAACAACTTTTGGAATGTCTTTAAGCGAAGCTTTAAATCGCAAGTTTTATAAGATAAGTGTTGGTGGATTAAACGATGCAAGTGAACTTGTTGGACATAAAAGAACATATCTTGGTTCATCTCCTGGAAAAATAATTCAAGGAATAAAAAAATGTGGAACTCAAAATCCAGTTATCTTAATTGATGAAATTGATAAAATGGTATGTGATTATAAAGGAGATCCTGCTTCAATATTATTAGATATTTTGGACCAAAACCAAAACCATACTTTTATTGATAACTATATTGAAGAACCATTTGATTTATCCAAAATAATATTTATTCTTACAGCTAATGATATTAAAGATATTTCACCAGCATTAAAGGATCGTCTTGAGATAATAAATATTAATAGTTATACTGAAAAAGAAAAAATAGATATTTCTAAAAAATATTTACTACCAATTATCTTTAAAGAGTATAATACTAAGAAATATAAAATAAATGATGATGTATTATCATATATTATAAATTATTATACTAAAGAAGCCGGAGCTCGTAATTTAGAAAGAATACTTAGAAAAATAGTAAGACACATAATCATTAATGAAAGTGATATAACTTCCATAACTAAATCATTAGTAACAAATGTTTTAGGACCAGTAAAATATGATATGAAAGAACAAGCTATCGCGAATTATCCTGGTTCAGTAAATACTTTAGGAGTAACTCCTTTAGGAGGAAAAGTTATTCCAATTGAAGCTATTTTAACTCCTGGCTCAGGAAAATTAAATTTAACTGGAAATATTGCTGAAACAACTTTAGAAAGTGTAAATATCGCTTATATGTATATCGTTTCTAACTTGAAAACTTTTGGAATCGATAAAAAAATATTAAATGCAAATGATATAAACATTAATGCTTTAACAAGCATAAAAAAAGATGGTACAAGTGGAGGTGTTGCTTTTACAACATCGATAATCTCTTTGCTTTTAGGTAAAAGCATTGATCGTAATATATGTTTTACTGGAGAAATTACTTTACATGGTGATATATATAAAGTTGGAGGAATAAAAGAAAAACTAATCGGAGCTTATAATCAAGGATTTAAGACTGTTTATATTCCAGAACAAAATAAACGTGAAATTGAATATCTTCCAGATTATATAAAAGCAGGAATTGAAATTATATGTGTTAATAATTATGAAGTAATTTTTGATGATTTATTTACAAACAAGAAATAGGGTAAAACCTATTTTTTTTAATTTTTTAGTTCTAATTTTGTCGACATTTGTTGGATCTGTTGACAAGCAAAATTAAGTCTTTATAATACAAACTCGAGAAGCAGAAAAAGATGCTTATCACTTCCAAGCTAGAGGCTAAATATTCAGGGTTTTGGTTAAAGGAGTACGGGAGGAAGTGATACGATGAAAAAAGATAATCACATAAGATTACTTTACTTAATCGTTTTTATATTGCTAGCAATAATTTTAAAATTATTATGGCAACAAAAAAAGCATCTTTATTCTACTGAATAAGGATGCACCGCAAAATGTGGTAAGCATCAGCCTCAAAAGAAACTTTTGCTTCTCACTAAATAAAATATAACATTTTTTAGGATAAATTACAACGATAATATAAAATAAAAGTTTACACATACTAAGAATAGAACATTTACTTTACAACAAATAAATTGTATAATTTAAATATAATAGGTGTGCAATAAAAATAAAAACGACAAAGTCAATGTAAAACAGTATAATGCCCTTGAAAAACGGGGGGGGTATTATAAAATAAAAAAGAGAATAGGTGTGTGTAAAATATGAAGAAAAGGAGTGCAATAATAGTTGCAATTATTTTAATGTCAATTGGCTTTGCGGCAATTTCAACAACATTAATAATAAATGGAAAGGCAAAAGTAAGTGAGAACGAAGATGACTTCTCAGTAATATTCACAGCAGCAAGTTTAGATGGAAAAGACGTATATAAATCAGCGGTAAGTAC
>CAKOPW010000050.1 GCA_934101115.1 uncultured Bacilli bacterium
TGTCTCATTTTAATAAAATCATAACCATAACTACCCTTTTTATATAATTCAATAAATTCTTCTTTAGTCATAGCTACTATGCTATTTTTCCACTTGTTAAACAAAGTCGCATAAAATTTATCTGCATCAGCACGATAATATTCTCCCTTATTATGTTCCTTTGCTACAGTTTTGGTTAATTCACCATAAAATCCTCCCATACTGCCAAAGCTAGTAGCATAGACATCAAGCAATTTAGAAAGTATATTCTGATCATTTAAAGGATTTTGTATTTGATTGTAAAAAGCAGAATGTTCCATGGGTTTCACTTCCTGTAAAAATTTAAATGTAGTTTAATATTTCATTAAACGATGTATAGCCGCTTTCCTCATTTAAATGTCCGCCATTTTTGATTATTACTTGTTTATCAGTTAGTTGATTTGCAAAATCTTGTTCAACATCAAAATTTACATATGGATCATTATCAGAATAAAAACATGTAATGTCTGAACAATATTTTTTTACATCATAATAATTGTTGATAAACATCGGTTTATTAACAGCATCAAATGTAGAATCAATACCTAAATAATTATTGAATCCACATACAAATATTAACTTTTTAACTTTTTTCTTATAAGTTAATAAATATTTGCATACAAATATTGGAGCAATACTATGAGCTATAATTGTTGTAGTTTCATCTATTTTTAGCCCATTTAAAATATTAGCCCAGTTTTCAAAGTTTTGGTTACCAACACCAATTGGCATTTGAGGAACGTCTACTATGTTGCCATTTTGCTCTAATTTTTCTTTTAACCATGGAAACCAATTTCCATTCTTAGATCCAAAACTTCCGTGTATTATTATATAATTATTCATAATTTTCTCCTTATTGTATTTTAAACCATATTACTTAACTAAATTATAACTCATTTCCCCTATACAATTAAAGCAAAAAAAGTAATTTAACAGTTTTATGCTAAATTACTTTTCTAGTTTTCTTCTATTTCATATAATTTTTTGTATTCATCGCATTTTTTTATAAGTTCTTTATGTGTACCTTTTGCAACTATGTTATGATTGCTTAAAACTAAAATGTTATCTGCATCTACTATAGTTGATAATCGATGTGCAACAATTATAACTGTATGGGCTTTAGCTAAATCCTTCATAATCTTTTTTATTTTCTCTTGATTGCTATTGTCAAGTGCACTTGTTGCTTCATCAAATAGTATAATTTTTGAATTTTTGATTAATGCACGAGCAATCGCGATTCTTTGTCTTTGACCTCCACTTAATATCACTCCATTTTCACCAACAACGGTATCGTATCCTTGTTCCATGTCAATTATTAAATCGTGTATTCTAGCTTTCTTGCAAACTTCAATTATCTCTTCGTCTGTTGCTGATGGACGAGCTAAGCGAATATTATCCTTTATAGACAAATTAAATATATATGGAGCCTGAGATACAATTGACATATTATCCTTTATAGTCTTTTCTGATAATTCGTTGATATCTATATTATCAATTAGAATCATACCTTTATTAGCATTATAACTTTTGTTAATCAATTTTAAAATCGATGATTTACCTTCTCCACTTTTACCAACAATAGCTGTCATTTCATGTTCATTTATTTTAAAGCTTAAGTTGTTAAATAACTCTTTGGAGTTATACTTAAACTTAACATTTTTAAATTCAATATTTCCTTTTAAATCATTTATTTCTTTTGTTCCATAAGTTTCCTTAGTAAAAGTATTATAATAGATAATATCAAAAACACGAGTAGCTGCAACTTTGCCATCAGCAAATCTTTCTAACATATCTGTTATAAAAGTTATTAGATTTAGTACTTTGTTCTTATATAGGAATATTATTAAAAATGAACTAACTTCTAACATATTATTCTTAATAAAATATACCGATAAGATAACAAAAATGAAATCTAAAACATGTTGAAAAGCGGCAATATATCTATTCCAAGTTCTTCTAGTGTGAATGCTTTTTGCTTCCGCGTCTATTGAATCCTTAGTTTTACTATTAACATCTTTAAGAATAGTATCCTTTAAATTTAAATCTTTAATTTCTCTTATACCACGAACAACATCTGTGTATAAACCTACAGTTTTCTCATCCTTTATCTTGTAATCTTTTCTTACTTTCTTATAATATTTTAATTTTAAAATTGTTAATAAATAAACTATTATTACATTTAATGCAAGAA
Source organism: uncultured Bacilli bacterium (assembly GCA_934101115.1). Taxonomy (GTDB): domain Bacteria; phylum Bacillota_I; class Bacilli_A; order RF39; family UBA660; genus CAG-582. Next base: position 2,210 of record CAKOPW010000050.1, read on the forward strand.
AGATTCCCAAATATTTATTTAAAAAGAAAACATAAACAATAAAACTAATATTTAAAATTATTCCTGATAAATCATCAGTTACATCATCAAATAATTGGGATAACTCAGTTGTATCCTTATTGAGTCTTGAAACAAACATTCCTGAATTAGTGTTATCAAAATTTTTTACTTCAAAATTGGTTAAACTTTCAAGCATGTCTTTTTTTAAATCAAAATTTACTTTAGCATTTAATTTAAGAATAACTCTTGACCATAAATTGGTAACTATTTCAATGATTATTCTAATTACCACTAAAGTTAATGCAATATTGATAATTTTTGATATATTAAAATTTTCAAAATAACTTAGTAACTTTCCTTCATATATTGGAGATAGTAATGATATAAAGGCAAATAAAAGATTTAAGAAAATTACAAGTATAACCAAAATTGGATACTTTTTATAGTAATTAAATAATCGTTTTACATTTTTATTATCACTTCTCATAAACTAAAACTCCTAACAATTAATTTTTATAGTTTCTTATTAATACATGATTTTTTTCTATTATACTATATTTTATATACATTCTCATACTTAAATTCTTTTATAAAAAAAACAAATATATGAATTTAAAATTTAAACATAAATTTGTTTTTCTTTAAGTCTTTTGAAACTTCGTCACAAAAATAATTAATAAACCAAGGGTTTTGTTGAAAAAACTTTAGTTTTTCACACATATATTCGGTTTCTGATATTTTTTCAAATGATGTTTTTTCTATGGCAACTGCTTGATAAAGTTCATAATAATCATCTTTTTTCATAATTAAATTTCCATTAAAATCATATACCATTCCGTCTATTTCTAGCCATGTATGATACATTAAATCCGACTCATTAATTTTTCTAGCTCCAGCAACAATATATATAGATTTTATACCCAAAGTTGTTAAAACCTTTGCTAATAAAATAGAATTAGTATGACATAGACAATAACGATTTTCTGATGATAAAAGTAATTCTTTAAAACCTTTATATGGAATAATATCAGATATTAATGAAAATTCATATTCCATAAAGTTGCTTGAATATCTATATTTTCCTGTTTCTTGAGAATACATTATATGTTCACATGGTATATCTTCATCACTTGTAAAGGTTTCTATTTCATCTTTTACTTTTTCTTTATATATGACATAATCTTGTTTTAAAAAGAAAATTGCATCTTCAAATAGATAATAGTTTTTCATATTAATTCCATCTGGATCATATTTTCTACGCAAAAGTTCCAATGACATTTCTTTATCTAAACATTCATCAATTTCATCATGTGTTAACAATAAAAAATTCTTTAAATCACAATTTTCACTTTCTAAAAGTTTATAAATTTTATATAAATCTGATTTTGTAAGAGTATTTAACACCTTTGCTTGAAATAAATCATAATATGCTGGTTTATCCATTATAACATTTGTTGAATAATCTATAGTTTTGATTATACCATTTTCTACAAAATTTATAACCAAGCAAAATGGTGAAAAGAATGTTGATAAACATTGAATCTCAATTGAGGCAATTTTTGGACTAAAAAACAATTTAAGGACTCTTGCTATAGATGTTTGCTTACGATCGCAGCTTGTTAAAAGTTGGATATCTAAAGTAGGTATCTCCAAGTCACTTACTAATGTGTAATTATATTCTGTTCCTTTATATGAAAAAGGAACTATTTTTCCTTTTATAGTTGATTGACTTAAAAAATCATATACTTCATTTAACTTACTAAAATTTATCATTTTCCATCTTTTACCATAATTAATTTGATTTTTTTATTTTTAACATTGCAGAAACAGTGTCTAGTATTTCTGGTTGTTCATTTGGAATTGTAGCATTATATAGATATCTATTTAAAGAACATATTTGACTAAAAAAATCAGTATTTTCCGGCATTTGTTCTAAGATAACTTTTCTTAAAGTATCAACGTATTCTAATTCAGCATCTTTATCAAACAATGCTGGTTTTGTAATACTAATATAAAATGATTCCTCAAGTAATGACTCAAGTTCTGGAGATATTATCATATTGTTTTGTTTATCAAAACCATAATCAAATTCTGTATCAATAATATTGATGCCTAAATAATTTAACAAAGCTGCCATTTCTTGAACTTTTCTAATAGTTTGTTCATCAAAAGCAGTTAAATTTTTATTATAAAATACATAATAAAAACTTAATAAACGACTTATTTTACTTTCCTTATTATCTAAATCACTTTCATCAAAAGAATTTTTTATTTGAAATAATTCTCGTTGAAATTTTTTGGTTTCATTATTTAAAAACTCATATTCTTCAGGAGAAAGTTTATTCATATTTTCAGTACTGACTTTGAATCCAAAATTTCTTTCATATTGTAAAGCAAAAACTTTGTTATCATTAGTTATATTTCTTTTATATGTAGTTAAAATTCCCTTTTTATAGATGGCAGTAGTGTCACTAGATGAATCTATAATTTGAATTGTTAATATTTCTCCATCATAAATGCTTTTAGTTAGTTCCAAGTATTCAGAAATATCTACTCTTTCAAACAATAATTTATCCATACCAGCTATTTGAACATCTTTACCATCTCTAGTAATTTTTATATCTTTTATTGGCATAATTTTCCCCTCCGAGAATCATTATTATACACTTTTATAAAAAAAATGCAAATTTATACATTGATT
>CAKOPW010000051.1 GCA_934101115.1 uncultured Bacilli bacterium
GAAGCAAGATATAAAAATAGACTTGATAAAATGGAAAGCAAAACAATGCGAATGCTAGTATGTACAGGAGCAGGTGTTATGATTCTTCTAGTTTTATCAATTCTACAACAATTTTCATAAGACACAGATGTGTCTTTTTTTGTTGACAAAAAGATGTAAATAATGAAGTTGTTCTTGCAAATCGGGGGGGGTATTATAAAATAAAATAGTAGAAAAGGTAGGTAAAAATATGAAAAAGAAAAGTATGCTTATAGTAGCAATATTACTAATGTCTATTGGATTTGCAGCAATCTCAACAACATTAATAATAAATGGAAATGCAAAGGTAAGCGAAAACAATGAAGATTTCAGTGTAATCTTCACAGCTGCAAGTTTAGATGGAAAGGATGTATATAGTTCAGTAGTAGATGAAACAAAGAAAATCATAACATTTGAAACAAGTGAACTAAAAACATTAAATCAAACAAGTATCTTAACTTATGAAGTAACAAATAACTCAAGTAACTATGATGCAGAAGTGAAAGTAACGTGTATACCAAAGACTGGAACAACAGCAAAGTATACAAGTATCAAAAACAAACTAGATAATGATGAAACGAAAGTCTTAGCAAAAGAAAGCTTAAATGGAACATTAACAATAACACTAGATCAAGTAGCAACTGAAACAGTAACAGAAGAATATACATGTAAATTAGAATTTAATGCCATAGAAAGAGATACAATGGGAAAAGAAATACCAGCATTCCAAAAAGATGATTGGGCAACAATAGCAGCAAATGTGCATGCTGGAAATACAAATCAATATAATGTAGGAGATATAAAGACAGTAGATTTAGGAACATTTGGGACACATACCGTAAGGGTAGCTAATAAGAGTGAATGCACAAATGGAGAAACAAGCGAAACAGCATGCGGATTTATAGTAGAATTTGCTGACGTAATAATTAGTTATAACTTCAATAGTGAAGCAACAAATTTAGGTGGCTGGCGAGATTCAAAACTTCGTACATATACAAACGATACAATTTATAACATGCTTCCAAGCGAATTACAAACTGTAATATCTTCAACAAAAGTAATCTCAGGACGTGGAAGCGGTAATTCTACTAATTTAGAAACTCAAGATAAATTATATTTGTTAAGTGCAGAAGAAGTATTTGGAAGTAATAGTTTTGATAAAGCAGTAGGAACATCAAAACAATTAGATTATTATAAAAATCAAGGAGTCACAACAAGTGATTATGAAGGAGCAAAAAAACAATATAATAAAAGTACCACATGGTGGTGGCTTCGTTCGGCTCGTTCGTTAACTAGTGATCGTTTTCTTGTCGTTAAAAGTGATGGAGAGTTGTACGGAATTGACCCACGCAATGATTTCGGTGTTTCTCCAGCTTTCAGAATAGCTTAATAAAATAATTTTTATTTTAAACTTGTGAAATTCACAAGTTTTTTTCATAAACAAATGTTGTTTAAAATACGTCCATTTGATACAATTAAATTGGTGATGAATCTATGAAAGATAAACGTGTTGTATTTATGGGAACTCCTGATTTTGCAGTTCCTGTTTTAGAAAAATTAATTGAAAACACTAATGTAGTATTGGTTGTAACAAAAAAAGATGCATATGTCGGAAGAAAAAAAGTATTAACAGAATCTCCTGTTGCTATATGTGCTCATGAACATAATATAGTAGTCTATAAACCAAATAAACTAAAAGAAGATTATGAATATATTTTAAATAAAAAACCAGATATTATTATTACATGTGCTTATGGTTCAATTGTTCCAAAGGTTGTATTAGATTATCCAAGTTATGGTTGTATTAATGTTCATGCTTCTTTATTACCTAAATATAGAGGAGCAAGTCCAATTGTTGCAAGTATTTTAAATGGTGAAAAAGAATCAGGAATTACTATAATGTATATGGATGAAGGTATTGATACTGGAAACATTATTATGTCTAGAAGTATAGAAATTGAAGATAACGATAATTCTTTAAGTCTTTCTAATAAACTAAGTCTTCTTGGGGCGAATCTATTAATCGATACTTTACCTAAAATATTTGAAGGTGAAAATTTTGATATTCCTCAAGACAATGAAGAAGCAACATATGTTGGTATGTTAAAAAGAGAAGATGAACATATTGATTTTAATAACTCAGTTGAAAACATTAAAAATCAAGTACGTGCTTTTGCTCCAGAACCTTATGCATTTATAAATATTGATAATGTTGAATATAAGATAAGTGAAGTGGAATTTAAAAAATGTGATGTTTCCGAAACAGGAATTATTGTTGAAGTTAATAAAGATTCTTTTGGTATTACTGCAAAAGATGGTATTGTTTATATAAAAAGAATAAAACCATCAGGAAAAAAAGAAATGAGTGTAAAAGATTTCTTTAATGGTTTTGATAAAACAAATCTATTAAATAAAAAGGTTGATTAAGATGAAAAAAAATAAAAAAGATAATAATGAAGAAAAAATGGAAAACTTCTTAGATGTTTTAATAAGAAATTATAAAACTGTTCCAGGAGTAAAAATTCTTACAAAGTTATTTTTATATTTTATTTTTATAATAACTTTTATTACGATAATATCTATTTCTAATTATAGTAAAAAAGCTGCTAGTGATACTTCAACAACGACAACTACTACAGAAAGCGTTAGTAAAAATTATTATGATATTATTAGTAATCTTTCTACAGTAAAAAAAGAAATGGTTATAATTGGTGATGTTAACTTAAATTTAGATATTGGTGAAACTATAAACGGATATAAAGAACAAGGTTCAGAGATAAAAAAAGTAATTGTAAAAGAAAATAAATTATATGAAATAAATAATGGAGTTGAAATTTTAAGTGATTTAGTGGAAAATACAAGTTTTATTAATCCTTCAGAATTAATAAAATATTTATTAAATAACAAATCTATAAAATTAACTGAAAATAATAATGTTATTTATAAATATGACGATTTAACAGTTTATGTAGAAAATGAAAAAATAACTAAAGTTGTTGTAAATAGTGGATACGAAATAAATTATAACTAATGGAGGAATTATGAAAATATTTGTAAATATGCTTACAATTATACGTTTGATTGCTACTTTTGTTTTACCTATAATATGGAAAGTATTTTCACCATTATGGATACTCATATTTGTTTTATGTATTCTACTAACTGATTTTTTAGATGGATTTTTAGCAAGAAAATTTAAAGTATCAACTTTGCTTGGAAGTATATTGGATTGTTTTGCTGATAAATTATTTGGTATTGCAATAATTTTAGTAATTGCAACTTACTATAAATCATTTTATTTAGTTTTAATGATGGAACTTGTAATTGCAAGCATAAATGTAATTGCTGCATTTAAAGGTGCATATACTAAATCATCATTGCTTGGTAGAGCAAAAATGTGGGTTTTAGGTTTAGCAATCATTATAGACATGATCTCAATATTTAAATATAACTTAATGAATTTTATTCAAATAAACTTTTTAAAAGATTGGTTAAATATATTTGTTGCTTATGAAGATATCATTGTTTTGTTTGGAGCATCAATTACAGTTGGAGCTCAGATAATGGTTGCACTTGATTATTTGATTAGAATAGTAAAAGAAATAAAATCTAATAATAAAAAAATAAAATATGATTTCAAAACTAATAAAGAACTTATATATGTATTAACAAATACAGATTATTATTTAAAAAATAAAGATAAATCTTTATCAACTCATTTTCTTAAAGGATAGCTAAGGCTATTCTTTTTTTCTACATTTTATTTTTCTTAAATTAATTATAATTAATCTAAAGGTGATTGTATGAAAAATAGAATTTTATTATTTGTAGCTATAAGTTTAACAACCGTTGGGTTTGTAGGTTTAAGTTCAATTCTTATGAGTGAAGCAACTCAAAATGATTTATATGGCAATGTATATTTTAAAAGTTTATATTTGAATAATAAAGATATTTACAATGATACATATTTACTTTCAAGAAACACTTTTTATATACCTTCAACTAAATTAACCTATGAAAATGTAATTAATTTTGAATTATTTAATAATGCATTTGAAGATCAAAAAGTATATTTAAACTGTTTAAGTAAAAATGGAATAATAGAAATATTAAATAATGATCAAGAATTTATAGTTTCAAGCAATAGTTCCATAAAAGATTCTATAATGATCAATTATGATAGCAATATTGAAGATTCAATTGAATGTAAAATAGATGTAATTGAATAAAAATGATAATAAATTATGTAAGTAAAATATTTACTCTACAACAAATAAATTGTATAATTTAAATATAATAGGTGTGCAATAGAAGAATAAATGCATTGGTCA
>CAKOPW010000052.1 GCA_934101115.1 uncultured Bacilli bacterium
ATTATTACAATCTACTTACCACTTTTTAAAACTTTCCTTATTGTTAAAAACTCCTCTGGATATTCCTCTAATCTACCAGTTTCCTTATTTATAGTTATTGGAGCAACAAAATCAATTTTCCAACCATTTTTTATATACTCTTCAAAAACCTCTTCATAATTTATTACACTAGTGACAATAGTTTTAGTCGGATAAAATTCTTTCGGAATAGATAATACTTTATGAAAACCACAACATCTAACCAAAATTTCTTCAATATTAAGAGATTTCACATATTCAAGATCTCTTTGATAGTCAGTTGAATATGTTTTCAATTCTTCAAAAAACTTATAAAAATTAGCTTGAGCACTCAAAACTCCAATTATTATATTTCTAATTTTTGGGTTATAACAACGCTTTTCAACATGGTTATACCACATTTTTTGAATATTATTTAACGTATAATATTCAGGAGGATATACTATAGGAAAATCATAAATTAAATTTAAGTATTTTTCAAACTCTTCATAAGTAATAAATCCAGATTCTTCTATGGCACTTATATGTTTTTCTATATCACTTGATTTTGGTAATATTTGATCATTAATTGCTTGTCTATAGGGATAAATTAGATTGCATTCTTTATGTGCTCTTGGACCAAGCGAATTATATATTCTATTATCAGGTGTAATAAACCAACAATTTGGTAAAGAAAAATTAACAGGATTAAATTTTTTTAAAGGTACCTTAATAACAAGTTTTGGCATTTCTTCCAATGCTTGGTTTATTTGATTTTCTAAAGATTCAGTTAATTTTTTTTGATATCTTGCAACTATTAAGACTGCAGAAAGGAATCTCTTTGTTATACTTTTTTCATCAGGATCATTATAAAAAAATAAATAAGAATCTGCTACAAATAATTCAAAGACAGCTGAAACGTATTCGTCTAAATCTTCAAAGTCATATGTTGGATATTCCTTTTTAAAAAGATATACTAAAATATCCAATCTTTCTTTTCCAGCTTCAGTTAAATTGTATCCACTAGTATCGTAACCATTTAAAAATTTAGCAATTAAATCACTTAAGAATATCTCTTGACGATTATCCATTTCGTTATCCCAAAATAGCACTTTTTTGCCAGAATCTATACTTTTTTGACAAAGCAAATCCAAATTTCTTATTTGTTCAAACATTGAAGCATACTTTTGATAAAAAGAAACAGGAAGATTATTTTCACCTATAACATAATATCTTTTTGTGTTCCACTCAATTAATTCTAAATATTGATCCTCTTTATTTTCCAATTCTTTAAAATACTTTAGCATAACTTTCCTCCATAAAATTATCTCTATTGTACTATAAAAATAACCAGAAAAAAAGCAAATTTCAAAATTTGCCTATTACTCACTTAATTTTATAAGTTCATTATAATGCTTATCAAAAGATTCTAAGAATTCAGTTATCTCACTTGGCATTGTATATGGTGAAATACTTATTCTAATTGTTGTTTCACTTCTTTTATCATCATGAGTCATTTGATAAACAGATTCACTCTTTTTTCCTTTAGAACAAGCTGTATTACTAGAAACATAAACTTCATCTTTTTCTAGAGCATGTATAAATGTTTCTGGTTTTATATCCATTAAACTAATATTTAAAATATGTGGAATACAATACTTACTTGAATTGATAACAATTCTTGGATAATTTTCCATATGTTCAACAATCTTATCATAATATTTTTTTACGGTTTCTTCTTTTTTATTTATATCTTTTAAAGCAAGTCTTAATGCTTTAGCAAAAGACACAATTAGAGGAAGCGGAGGTGTACCTGGAACTAAAGAATCATCATGACCATATAAAAGTGGAGTTAACACAAGACCTCTAGTTTTATATAAAAGTCCAATACCCTTTGGTCCATATATCTTATGGCTACTAATAGTAGCTAAATCAACATCATTAACATTAATATTAACTTTACCTATTGCTTGAGTCATATCACTATGGAGAATACAATTCTCATTATTTTTTCTTATAACTTGTCTAACTGTTTTTAATGGTTGTCTTGCTCCTACTTCGGAATTAACTGCACAAATACTTACTAAAATAGTGTCTTTAGTAACTTTATTTTTTAAATCATCAAAATCGATTACACCTTCATTAGTAACATTAACATAATCAATTATAAATCCAAGTTTCTCCAAATGTTTACATATTCCATAAATACTTGGATGTTCCATTGTTGAAACTAATATTCTATTTCCATATCTTTTATAAGTTAAAGCAGCTCCAATAATAGCTAAATTATTTGATTCTGTTGCCCCACTCGTATAAAAAAACTCATCTTCTTTAATATTTAAAAGTTCACTTACTTGCTTATTTGCACTTTCTAAAAGTTCATGAGCTTTAACTCCTAAACTATGTAAACTATTTGGATTTCCAAAATATTCTTCTGTAACTTTATTGTAACTATCAAGTACTTCTGGAAGCACTGGAGTTGTTGCTGAATAATCTAAATAAACCATTTCCTACTTCACCATATCTCTTTCTTTTTTATAAGCATCTAATAAACGTTTATGAATTCCTGGCTCAACTACATTTATAGAATTAATTGCATATTCTAAACTTTCTTTAAAATTACCTTTATTAAATTCTCTTTCTGCTTTTGTTAAACCATTATTGATATTTGAATTTATTGCACGATACCTATTTCCATAAACAATTGCATTTTCTGCCATAGATGCAGTTTTAACAATCTCTAAAGAAGTATTATACACCTTTAAAACTAAATCTCTAGCTGTATCTACTCTTGTATTTAAAGTTTTTATTGAAATTGGTTGATTTTCCAATTCTAAAACCATATCTCGAACAGCTTCATTAGCTTCTTCAAGTTCCACATAATAATTTCTTGGAACAACTGGAAGTTTATATGAATTAAGATGACTTTTAGTTTGTTTTAAAATAACTTTGATTTCATCAAGTTGTTCATGAGCACGTATTTCATCTTCTTTTAAAGATCCTAGACTTCTTAAAGTATAGTCAAGCTTATCTTCAGCTTTTAAAAGCTTAGCATTAATATTTTCCATTTCTTTTGTAAGTCTTGAATAAGCTGTATTCTTTTCTCTAAACTTATTAACAAGATTATCATACATTGTTTCACATTCTAATATTTCTGATTTTATTTCACTTATAATATGAACATCATCATCAGTTAAATCATAACTATATTTAATATCATCAATTTTACTAGAAAGATTATTGACAATTTTCTTTAATTTTTTACACTTAATTAAAACACTTCTAATATAATCATCAAACATCTTTTTAGCAACACGTTCTTTATCAAAATCAGAATAAAGTCTATCAAAATAATCCATTATAGTTTTAAGTTCAAATATAGAGTCCTCTAGATTTAAAACATTTAATCTATCGAATATATCAGCAATTTTCTTTTCTGATTCATTTATATTATATTCTATCTTTAAATAATCAAGATTATATCCTTCACTTTTCATCTTTTCATTGATTTTACTAACTTCTTCTATTTTTTTAGGAATCAGATTTTTACCTAAAAGAATAATCGATGGAGCTTCCTCAATAACAATTTTTAAATTACCAATTGTATCATCTAAAGCTTTAACAATTTTACCAACTTCTGAATAAACATTGTTTTCCATAGCAAGTTCAAAAGCCGAAAAAAGCTTATCAACATTTTCAAATTGAAGTTCTAAAGGGACTTGTATTAAAGAATAATCATCTTTATTATTACCATTATTATAATGTAAAAATATATTACGATATTCACTTTTTAATTTAGTAACAATTTCCCTGTTTTTCTTTTCTGATAAAGTTATCTCTTGAATATCATCTAAAAGTTTACTTGCTTTACTTTTAGCAATATAAATATCAAACTCAACATTAGTTAAATATTCATTAGCTTCTCTATATTTCTTTTTATTAACTTTTTCTTCAGCTTGTAAAAGCTCATCACTTATCTTTATAACATCTTTATCTTTTAGTTCTTTAAAAACACTTTTCCAATAATTAAACTTAACTTCAAGATCTTTATTATTTATTAAAGATTCAACTTTATTAAGTTCACTTAAAATAGAACCGCTTATAATTAAGTTTTTACTTCTTTCCAAGTTATCAAGAGTATTATTGAACTGATTTTTTATGTTTCTAATAATTATAATAATTACACTTATAACTACGCCTAAAGTAATAATCGCATAACCAATTGTTAGTAATGTATTAAAATCACCAGACATACACTCATACTCCTATTCTTAATTAATTATAACATAAAGAAATAATATATTCTATAATTTTA
>CAKOPW010000053.1 GCA_934101115.1 uncultured Bacilli bacterium
TCATAGGTATAAGTTTTTTCTACCATTTCTGTTTTATTTAAAAAGTCTGAAATAACTGATTGATCCATTTCAACTTTTACCATTAAATACGTAATATACTCACGTTTTTCTTCTGTCATTTCTTCTTCCGTTAGTTCTCTTGTATATGGGTTATAACTTTTTCTTATTTCTTTTAAAATTGTTTTATATTCTTTATCTGTTATCAAGGATGTTTGTGGTTGAGAATATCTATGACTTGATTTAGTTGAAAAGGTATTTTTCATTTTTTTATTATATCTATTAGTTAAAATATTTTTGATTTCTTTGGCATAAATATGAGATACATGTAATCTAATAAAACTAGCATATACAGTTTGAATGTCTTCTTTAGTAAAGCCATTTTTATTTTCAGAGTAGCTTGCTCTAATTTTTCTAACGGCATCATTTATTTCCTTCATATTATAATAAATGTTTAAATTTTTTTCGCGAACCTTATATATTATATATTCACGATTGGCTTTAACCACTTCATGTATAGTTGTAGCATTACCCCTACATAAATCTTCAAAATCAAAAGAAGAAAAGAAATCTCCTAAAAATTCTTTCATTAATATAATGTAATCGTGAGTTTTTTCTTCATCAAAATTTAAAAGTTGGTTAGGATATTCTTCGACTAAGCTTAGCAAAAAGCGTGCTACCAAAGTTGGATCGATATCTAAATTTTTTAGTACATCGGAAAATAGTTTAAACATATTAGTAAATCCAAAAAAAATAATTTTTCTTGTTACTAAATAATTATAGAGAACAGCTATTTCAGTTAAATTTTTATAGTATTTTAAACGTTCTTCTTCATCCATCATGCCTAAGCTTAATATAATATTTTCATAACTGATATCACTTTTATCAAGATTTGGAGTTATCCTTATAATTTCTTTATGAAGGCAATCTAAAATTTTTTCATCTCTCTTTTGCATTAGCTATTCTCTCCCTTCATTAATCTTATTTCATATTCATAAGAATTTAATTTGTTGCTATATTTTAGTTTATCAAGTTCTTCATTTATTCCCACAATCCAGTATTCTTTATCTTCTTCACTTGCACATGAATTAATTTCTTCCATATAAGCTTTTACTTGGTTTAATTCTTCTCCAAAATAGAATTCAAACTCTTCTATATGATCTTTAAAATAATCATAAGTATAAGTCTTTCCTACTGTCGCAGTTTTATTTAAAAAATCAACTAATTGTTCTTTTTCCCCAAGACGAAATAACAATGAAGCAAGATATTCTCGTTCTTCACTAGATACTTCTTCGACCACTAATTTTCTTGTATATGGATTATAAAATCTTTTTATATCTTTTAAAATTTTTTTATACTCTTTGTCATTTAAATATTTGTTTGAATCTTTTTTTTCTTTGATCTTACTTTCAGATGTGTCTTTTTTCTCTTCAAATGATTTCTTTTCGTGTGCTATATTATCAAGTTTTCTATCAAAATAGTCCAACATTCTATTTCCTATAACTAAAGCAATTCCTTGAGCTTGAGTTAATGATAATCCACAAGCCAATAGAAGTTGAATAATTTCCTCAATTTCACTAAAGCCGAGGTCTTTGTCTTTTGTAGTAAATACCTCAACTATTCTAGCTGAAAGTAGTGCAATAGCTTGTGAGGCATAAGGCTCTGCTACATATAACTTTATCATCTTTTCAGTTTGCTCTGAAGTAACTAATTGTAAATTGCCATCTAGTAGTTTTTTAAAATCTTCATATAATGGAAATTCATTACGCCTTTTAAAATATGTTTCATAAAAATCTATTGAATAATTGTTATACCCTTTTGCTTTTAAGACATCATCATCACATACTTTCAAATATATTTTTGCTAAATAAAATATCATACTAGCTAAAGTTTCATCTGAAACGTGAAGGGTTTCAAAAAATTCTGAAAATCTTGCATACATATTTGTTATATAAACATAATTGTACATTTCTTTTGAAAGAAAATTATATATAAAATAAGGCAACACTTTATCCCTGTTGTATTGTGGTTGACTAGTAATGGCAATATGCTCTAGTAATTCATTATCTTCAGTATAAGGTTTGAAATTGTTTTCTTGATATGTTTTTCTGTTTTCTAAAACTTTTCTTTTTGCTAATTCGGTTACTCTCTTAACAACTTCGTTCATTTTAACCCCTCCGTAATACGAGTTGTATTGTACCAAACAAACCTTACATAGTCAAATTTCCCACAATTAGGGTTTAAAAAATATTTGTAATTAAAATTTTTATTCCTAAAGAAATTAAAATAATTCCTCCAATAAATTTGGATATAGAAGAATATTTGTATCCAATCTTAGCACCTAAAATGCATCCTATATAGGTAGTAATAAAAGTTATACTAAAATTTAAAAAAGATGATAGCACAATGTTAAGATTTAAAAGTGCATAGGAAATCCCAACTGAGAAAGCATCCATACTTATAGAAATTGATAAAAGAAACATAATTTTAAAGCAAAGAGAATCATTTAGTTTTACCATTTCATCTTTTTCTCTAATCATGCTTACTCCTAAAAAGACAAGAATAAAAAAGGAAATATAATAAGCAACACTAAAAAGTTTCATAGAAATTATATTTCCAAGAAAATATCCGATTATTGGCATACAAGATTGAAATATTGAGAACCAAATTGATGTTATTAAGGAGTTTCTATGCAGGTTGTTTTTAAATTCAAGACCTTTGCATAAAGATGTTGCGAAAGAATCCATACTTAAAGAAAAAGATAAAATAACTAATTCTATTATGTTCACAAATTATCACCTATAAAAATATATTCTCAAATAAAAAAAGTAGTATTAAACTACTTACTCAATTTAAAATCTTCTAAAGAAAATTCACTTTCCGATTTATAACCAGTTATTTTTTTTAAGTTCGTTATTTCTTTTACTGTAACTAAATAATTAAAGGTTGTTAGTGTTGAAGTTATAACTGCTAGAGAAAAGAAAATAATGCTCATAAGAAATAGAAAATAATTTCCAATAAAGAATGTTAAACATACTAATGTGCCAAAGCCGATTATTGCAAACAAATTAACTAATAATACTACCAGTCTTTCTTTATAGTTATTTTCATATTCATCAATTTTTCTTTGAATATTTATTTTATTTTGCACAACGGCTTTATTAAGTTTTGTAATATTGTTTTTAGTGTTTTTAACAATTCTATAATCTCCAGTTGATGAAAATATCTTTATCTTATCATCCTCAATTTTATAATCGACAATATACTTTTTATATCTTTTATTAAAAAAACTTTGATAATTACTTTTTATATTTTTAATTTTTTCTTTTAAAATATTAAACATATTAATCCCCCTCTTTTTGTTTATTAAATTGTTATATATACTACCACATATTAAAAAGTTATTCAATATAATTAAGTTTAATGCATTTAAAAAGAGATGAAAATTCATCTCTTTAACCACTCAGTTTTTTTTAGCTTAGAGATATTACCGTGATTCTTGCATAACCATTTCCGGATTGTACTCCATTGGTTGTGGATCCGTTACTTACTCCTCCTATGTAACCAGATCCTCCGCCTCCGCCGCCATCGGCTCCTCCGCCGCCGCCGTAAAGACCGCCGCCACCACCACCGGCGGCTCTTCCGAATCCTCCATGATTTCCTTTTCCACCTTGTCCAAAGCTTCCTGGATAAGCTCCGAAAACATCATCATCCGTATCTTCTGCTTCTCCACCGGCTCCTCCAGATGTTTGTGTACCGGCTTTACCATATTCTCTGTGAGGTCCACCAACACCACCGGTTGTTCCTCCTCCGGCTCCGCCATTTCCCATTGATCTATCACCAGAGCAGCCTCCGCCTCCACCGGCGACTATCAAAACTTCTGTACGATATGTTGATTCGTAGGCTGATAATACTCCTGTTCCTCTTTTTATGTTAGCTATGTGAGTTGCTCCGCCTCCACCGCGGCCAGAACCTGCGTATTGGGCGCCTTCTCCGCCTCCATTGTATCCAGCTTCAATAGAACTTGGTTGATTTCCAACTACAATGTATAATTTTTGAGATTTTGATAAGCTAACATTTCCATTGGAATAACCACCATTTCCACCTACACAATATTCTGTTCC
>CAKOPW010000054.1 GCA_934101115.1 uncultured Bacilli bacterium
AAAAACTTCTATTTCTAGAAGTTTTTACAACATGGATCATAAACGTTTTCACAAGTATCACATTCACTCATTGTATAACAAGGAGTATAAGAATGTTTATAAACATGATGATTTATAATCTTAGTATGGATTGGCATTACATGCGGAACTTCATGTACAATTACCCTAGTACATACTCTTTCTTGTGGACATTCATATACTGGAGGACATGCACAACCACACATTCCATTGTTGTTCATCATATCAGTATCCATTCCCATACTCATGTTCATATTCATATCCATATTTTCATTTTCATAACATCTTGGATTCATAATAGTCAATTCCTTTCTAGTTTATAGTATGCAAAAATGCATAAATTGGACTATTATAAATTACTTAGTTAGATTTTCCTTTATTTTTAGTTAAATTTCTCATCTCTCTAAAAATTTTATTATTTGCGCTATCTTCAAATTCTGAAACTTTTACATCTAAATTTTCTCCATTTTGCAAAACATATAAATTATTATTATGATAACTTATTCTTCTAAAAGTATTAAAAAACTTTTTAGTTGCATTTTCATAATCTTGTTTTTCTTTCAACGTTAAACAAGCATGTCCATTTCTTTGATTTTTAATATTTTTAGAGTTCCATCTAACTGGTAAAGGAGCAACAATTTCAAAATTTTCATATCCTAATTCATTAAAAAGCCAAACAAATAAGTCACCTGCAACCACAAAAGAAGAAGTTACATCCATAATATTTGGGTGACGTTTATCACTTATATCCACAGCTTCATTGACTTTATAAAGTTGTCTATTTATTTTTTTAGAAAAGGTTTCTTCACTAGCAAAAGCTTTATTCTTTTGCATTGCATAAATATAAACTGTATCGCCACTTATACCAAATCTAATAACCGGAAAATAATAAACTTTATCATTTAAATACGCTTTAAAAACAATAGAATTTGGTGTTTCATTATATATTCTATCTTTAAAAATTGTACATTCCAAGTTAGCTTTCAAAATACTTGAAAAACCTAAATCTATTTTTTCTTCCATATAGTTTTTCATAAAATTGATACGTTTCTTTAAATACTCTTCAGGATTATTAAAATCATTAATTGTTGCATTACTCCATAATAAACATAAAGCCATTTTTTGTTTATAAAAGAAACCATCATCCAATTCATCCATCTCTTGAAAATAAGGTTCATCTTTATAATAATTTAAAGACATATCAACATATTGAACTAACAAATTATTAAATAAGTCAAAATCGTTAATAATCAATATTGGAACCAAATAATTTTTATTATTTATTTTAGCCGGAACAAAAGTATCTAAATCTCTTATATATGTTCCAAAACAAACATTAAATTTAAAATAGCAATCAATTCTACCATTTGCCGCTTCTTTTACAATCGAATCATAAAAAGTATTCAATACACTTAAAGTCATAAAATTCCCTCTATTCTTTTTCCAACAAACATAAATATTAACACAATTACGCTTATTTTTCCACTTATATAGTAATAATGTTAAATAACATCTATATATTTTATTAGAAAGGAAAATAAAATTGACCTATTTAGTATTAGTTTTTGTAAATATCTTAAAAAATATTCAAACTGAAGAAAATTACAATGATTTAGTAAATCTATTAAAAGAATTATGTTTAAATGATGATATCATTTTTGAACTAATAAGTAGTCAACAAGAATTAAACTTAGAAAAAGAAGATACTTATTTTCAAATGTTTTATGCTTTAGATTTTGAGAGTTTAAAAGAATACTTAAAGTCTTTAAAAGAAATATATATAATACCAAAAGTATATTTTGTTGATGAATTAGACTATTTAGCTGATATAACAAACGTTTTAAGAGGTAATTCAACTAACAATACCCTAAATTTCTATAAAACTAACTTCCATAAAAAAAGCAACCCTGAATTATAGGTATTGCTTTAAAGTCTCAACACTATCTTCTTGCATTCTTATAAATTCTTTTGTAATATCTTCAACTTCAATATCCATTGATTTATTATTAAATATTTTTCTACCTTCAATTATTCCCATATTAGTTCCATTTAATAATAATTCTGCAAGTTTAGAATCACTTGTATCAGCAATAGTTTTCATTTCAATTCCTGACCACAGCATTGCCTTATTTATTGGACTTGTTTCTTTTGGATCATCAACACGATCATATTTATAATAAAGTTTATTTATTTTTCTTGATACTTCTTCGTACTTTTTATATATAGTATCAAGAATTCTTTTAAACTCTTCATTTTGTACTTTATTTTTTATCATATCAATGGAATCCATTCCCATACAAGCACCTTTATTTAATTCATCTAAAACATTTATATTTTCTTCCATAATATCACCCATACTTATTTTAACCATTAAGTAAAGTTTTATACTACTTATGAACTTTACCACCGATATAAGTGAATATATTATCAATTATAAATAAACAAATGAACATGATAGTTATATATGTTGGAATACCTTTTATAAATGGTTTCATTATAGGTTCAACTATATAAGCTAAGATAACTGAAGAAAATGCCCATATCAAAGAAATTTCTAATGAAATATATTTACCCACATTATATTTAAATGGTCGATAATCCCAAAAAGTTTTATGAAATACTTTTTCAATAAAAATTCCTCCAACAAATTCAATTATAGTTAACAAAACCATCATGATTAAAGCTAAAAAGATACAATTTAACCATCCAGCAACATGAATATATTTTTGTATAAGATTAAAAACAAAAATAATTAAAACAGTTCCAAATCCATATATAGGTGTCCAAGGTAAATAAAGAATTCCACTTCCAAATTTTTCTTTACAAAAAAGATTCCAAAAGCTTTCCATAATATAACCCAATATAGAAAATATAAAAAATAAGTTAATATAATACATTTTATCACCATTATTAGTATCAACTAAATCATATTTCCTATACTATTGGTTAATATTTTATATTAATTTTTTTAAATATTCATTATGATATTCTTGAATTTTAGGAATAGATTCTTCATCTATTACAAATCCGGCTGCTTTTTTATGTCCACCACCATCATGATGAAATTCAGAACATATTTGATTTAAATCAACATCATCTTTTACACATCTAAGAGAGACTGAGTTACGACTATAATTTAGAATCATTATAAAGTCTAAATCAGGTCGCATTTTACAAATTTCATCACCTAGTATTGATCTATATTGCTCTGCAATAGTAACTCCTATTTTATATTGTTTATAAGTTGTAACTAGAATATTTTCATTCACAAAATCAATATAATGTTTTTGGCGAACTAAATCAGCTTCATATAAATCACTAAAAAGCTTAGGAAGTTTAAATTCTTCTAATTCATTTAAAGAATCAATTAATTCAATATAAGCTTCTGGTCCAATTATTCCATAAACACAAGCAAGCATTTTAGCATTATAAGTTTCTTCTTGAAAACTCCATGTATCTTGTTCTCTTGTGGCTTCAACAAAAACATGATAGAAAGGATTATCAAACTTAGTTGATAGACTTAACAAATAATTATAGAAAAGCTCCGTTCCACAAGTTTTTCTTCCGTTTAAAGTAACATGAGCATTAACATAATTTGGAACAACCTCACCATAAGATGAATGATGATCAAAATGTCTTAACTTTGAAATAATCTCTTCATGTTTATCCAATGCTTCAATTGCACTAGGAATTAATGGTAAATCACATAGATATATAACCTCATAATTAGAAAAATCAAATGTCTCAAACAACTCGGCTAAATCTCTAGTTTCGGCTAAAATATAGTCAACTTGATTATCATAAAATTTATCTGCTAAAATAACCGAACCCATTCCATCGATATCTGCCATATGTGATATCATCAATATTTTATTGTTATTTATTCTTTTTATCATTTTTACCTCCATAAATACACTCATATTTTAACATAAAGTTTAAAAAAAAGAACTAATAACTAGTTCTA
>CAKOPW010000055.1 GCA_934101115.1 uncultured Bacilli bacterium
CTAAAACAAATATAGTTTCAATTATTGATGATATAACAATTTCTCCCCAAACAAATTTAGTAAACATTGGTTTATTAAGTCCACGAGGATCTTGATTCATGATATCCTTTTCAGCTTTTTCATATGAAAGACATATACTTGGAATTGAATCAGTTACTAAATCAATAAATAAAATATGTATTGGAAGTAAAATGTTATAACCAAATATCATACTTATCAAAACTACAAATATTTCTGCAAAATTGCTTGATAAAGAATAAACTATATTATTTCTAATATTTGCATATATTCTTCTTCCCTCTTCTACTGCATCAACTATAGTTGAAAATGAATCATCTAAAAGAATAACATCAGCAACATTCTTGGTAACTTCTGTACCAGTAATGCCCATACCTATTCCAACATGAGCATCTTTTATAGCTGGAGCATCATTTACTCCATCTCCTGTCATTGCAACAACCTTCCCCATACTTTGAAATACTGTAACGATTCTTCTTTTATGTTCAGGAGTTACTCTAGCATAAACAGAATATTTTGTTATGACGTCCTTTAATTCTTCATCAGTATAGTTATCAAGTTCACTTCCTAAAATACCCTCATCTGAATTTTCAATTATTCCTACACTTTTAGCAATACTAATAGCTGTATTTAACGAGTCTCCAGTAATCATTATAGGCTTAATTCCAGCTTTTTTACATTTTAAAACTGAAGATGCTACTGTTTTTCTAGGTGGATCAATCATTCCACATATACCTACATAAATTAAATCTTTTTCATTTTCTAAAAGTTCCTTAGAAGATTTTATTTCTTTTTTTACTTCTTTATAAGCAAATCCAATAACTCTTAAAGATTCATTAGACATTTCTTTTTCACTTTTTAATATCTCTTCTTTTTCTTTATTCGTTATATTACATCTTTTTAATAAATTTTCTAAACTTCCTTTTACTAATACAAATGACTTTTTATCATTACTAACAAAAGTACTCATCATCTTTCTAGAACTATCAAAAGGTGCATCTACTAGTCTATAATATTCATCATTAATTTTCTTGATTTTTGTTTTTCCAATATAATTAAGTAAACTTATTTCTGTTGGATCTCCAATTTCTTCATCACCTATAACCGCATCATTACAAAGAACAGAGATAAGCTCAAACATATTTTCATCAACTAGATCAGTTTTTACAACTTTCATTTTATTTTCAGTAATAGTTCCGGTTTTATCTGAACAAATTATATCAACTGCACCCAAAGTTTCAACTGCACTTATTTGTTTTACAACTGTATTTTTTCTAAATAAAGCTGCTGCTCCATTTGATAAAGTAATTGTAATAACAGCAGGAAGTCCTTCTGGAATTGCTGCAACTGATAAAGAAACACATAACATAAGTATTTCAAGTATTTTATATCCATTTATAAGTCCATATATAAAAATAAATAAAATTATAAAAAATATCAATATAGTTATTTTTTTACTTAATTCTTTTATTTTAGTTTCCAAAGGTGATGGAACTACATATGGAGTATTAAGAGATACCGCAATAAGACCAATTTCTGAAAGCATACCAGTTGACACTACAACTGCAGTTGCTTTTCCATTTGTTATAACTGACCCACAAAAAAGCATATTAGTTCTATCCTGAATAATTCTTTTACCATCTAAAACTCCACTATTTTTACTAACCGGTAATGATTCCCCTGTTAAAGCTGATTCATCAACACTTAAATTGCTTTCACTTATAATTCTCGCATCACTTGTAACTTTATCACCAGCCTCATAGATAACAATATCACCAGGAACAATTAAAGATGAATCTATTATATGAATAACTCCATCTCTTTTAACCTTACACTTTGAAACAGAATATTTTTTTAAATCATTCAAAGTTACTTCAGCTTTTTCCTCTTGAATGAAACCCATTATAGAATTAATTAAAACAACAACAAATATTACAATGGCATCAGTATATTCATGGCTGAAAAAAATACCATAAAAAACTAAAAATACTGCAACTATTAAAAGAATAATAATCATTAAATCGTTAAACTGTGATAAAAACTTTATAAACCATGAGTGTTTTCTTTTTTCTTGAAGTTCATTTCTACCATATTTTAAAATTCTCATCTCAGCTTCTTTAGAAGAAAGTCCAGATTCACTTGTATTTAACTCTTCAAATACATCTTCTATCTTTTTATTATAAAATTGCATATTTTTCCCTTTCTACAAAAAAAGATTAATTTTTTATAATATGAATTAATCCCTTGTCAATTTCTTCCAATGCTCTTCCAATTTCTTTTTTAGAAACATATTCATTTTCTTTCATTTGAAAATGTTTAGTTTCTTGCATTTGTCTACTTCTTTTTGCAACAACATGAACCAAAGTATATTTTGATTCAACTGTTTTTAAGATTTTATCAATTGATGGATAAATCATTTTTTTCACTCTCCTATATAAAAATATACTACAATAAAAAAAATATATAAATAGTTTATACACTTTATTTACAAAAACATAAAAAAACTTCTAGAAATGAAAGTTTTTTAGCAATATTCAAGTTATTATATAACATTATTTTTAATCATTTTCATTTAAATCAAAACTTAATAGTTCTTCACATATTTTCTCATAAACGTCTTGTTCATGTTTTATAGTATCAATTAAAAACATTTTATTATTTTCGTATCCTTTTAAACCTCTTAAATAATAAGGCTTATCATCATCAAGCACGATAAAAGGAATTATATTATTTTTTAAACATTCTTTAAACATAATAATTCTTCCAACACGACCATTTTCATCTCCAAACGGATGAATGCGTTCAAATTTAAAATGGAAATCAATTATATCTTCTAAAGTAATATTATTTTTAGAATTATATAAATCTAATAATTTATCTAATTCTTCACCAACTTTTTCTGGTTTCGTTGTATCAACTATATTTATTACGCCTATCATATTAGGAACTATTTTGAATCCTCCAACATTATATCTAGGATCATCTTCATCACTTGTGTTCTTTTTTAATATTTTGTTCATTTCAATAATCATTTCTTTAGTTAAATCTTGATCTATATTATCCAACATGTAATCAAATAATTTGAAATGATTTTTAGATTCAATTACATCATCTAATTTAACTAATTAATCCGCTTTAGATATAAAAGAAGATGTGTCAAAAATAGCCTCAGTTTGATCACTAGTTAATCTACTTCCCTCGATTTTATTAGAATTATAAGCAAAATTAACTTGAGAATAATGATATATATTACCTTTAAATTTAGATTTTTTTTGTTTAATTAATTCAGTTTTTAATTCACTTACATTCATAATAATCTGCTCATTCCAAAATTATTTAATCAATGTTAAATCTTCATTAATTACTATAGGCTCAAAGCTAGAAATCTCATCATAAAGCATTCCTTTTGGTATATCATGATATAAATATATTTTCTTATTGTTTTTAAACGCTTCATACAACTCAACGAATGTTGCTCCACCAATATAATTTTCAATATTATTCTTTTCAAAATTAATACATAAAACAGCATCAACACTTTTTATTTTTTCTTCACTCATTTTAAAAAGTGATTGCACCAATTTTGCATGAACTTCATTTCCTTTTTCCCACGATTCTTTTACTAAATTACGTTTGTCATATGTATTAGGCAGCAACAATTCAAATCCCATACTTTCTAAATCTTCTTTTATTGGTTTAATTTTGTCATAAAATGTTGCGCTTGAAATTATAAATATTTTCATATAAATCCTCCAAAAAAATGTTTACTTTTAATAAAGATATTATAACATACAAAGCATTATTTTTTATTAAAATAAGTATTAAAAAAAACTTCTATTTCTAGAAGTTTTT
>CAKOPW010000056.1 GCA_934101115.1 uncultured Bacilli bacterium
ACGATAATTCAATTGAATATGGTATGAATATTGAACATATCATAAAAGAAATACATGAAAAGGATAGTGAACAATAAACTATCTTTTTTTTATGCCATTCCGAAAAAGTTCGCAAATGCAAAAAAATTCGGAATGACTTTTTTTATGCTATAATAAGGTACAACGTTTTTTTGTAACTTTTTAGCAGTTTAAATCGTTATTATAGTAGAAAGGCTAAATTATGAAAAAGTTTTTATTTATAATAATAATTATTATTTTTGCTTTAATGTTATCCACTAGAGATAATCATCATAAATATATTATTAGTAATACAATTGATAGAAATCGATTAGAAACAGGTGAACCACTTTTGGAAAAACTAAGCAAAAGACCAACTATATTTAATGAAGTAAAATCAATTCTTTATAAATATCCTAGTTTAGAGAAAAATATAAAGAATGCTTTTGTAAAAGTTCCAAGTGATGAAGGCTTTATTCCTCAGGGAATAGAAATAGTAAACTCCTATATTTTTATAACCGGTTATTTTGAAGAAAATAGAGATTCACTTTGTTACATATTAGACGAAAGTGGAAAAATCATAAATAAAGCTGAATTTGATATTAATTCTCATGTTGGAAGTATAAGTTATGATAAGAATACCAATTTAATTTTTATACCAGGAGAAGAAGATTCAGTTCTTGCTTATAATGTTTTTGATTTTTTTACAAAGAGTAAGGTTAATTATATTCATAAATTTGAATATTTAGGTGATGAGTTTATTCATTATAAAAATAAAGAAAAAAAGGAAATAGCTTATTTAACTGTGGATGATGGTTATTTATACATCGGATCATTTAGTAAAAATAGCCCATGTTTAATAAAAAAATATTTAATTGAAAGTCAAGTATCTCAGATAAAACTCACATATATAGAAAAATTTTCAGTAAATGAAAAAATTCAAGGTATTGATTTTATTAATAAAGAAAATAAAAAATACATGATATTAAGTAGTTCTTTTGGTCGTATCTTTTCATCTAATTTGTATGTTTATTTGTATGAAGATGGTAAGAACAATTATGAAAATTATTTAAAAAAATATACTTTACCTCCAATGCTTGAACAAATAAGCTATTATAATGATTCTTTATATTTGCTTTTTGAATCAAATGCTTATAAATATAGTAATGCTTTAGATAAGATAAATTATATTATTGAAATAGGTACAGATAATTTAATGGAGTATTAAAATTTATGGATTTTAATACTCTTTAAGTTTATAATACTCTTAGGAGAGTTTTTTTATGAATGGAATACTTATTGTTAATAAAAGTGAAGGATTTACAAGCAGAGATGTTGTAAACAAATTAAGTAAAATTTTTAATACTAAAAAAATTGGACATACAGGTACCCTTGATCCAATTGCTAAAGGTGTTTTAGTTGTAGTAATTGGTAAATATACTAAGTTGTGTGAAGATTTAACTCAAACCTATAAAGAATATATTGCTACTTTTAAACTTGGTATTTTAACAGATACTTTAGATATAACAGGTAAAATTATTGATGAAAAAGATGTACCTGTAAATGAAGAAGAAATAAGAAATGTAATAGCAAGTTATAAATGTGTTTATGATCAAGAGGTACCAATTTATTCATCAGTTAAAATAAAAGGAAAAAAGTTATATGAA
Source organism: uncultured Bacilli bacterium (assembly GCA_934101115.1). Classification (GTDB taxonomy): domain Bacteria; phylum Bacillota_I; class Bacilli_A; order RF39; family UBA660; genus CAG-582. Next base: position 1,665 of record CAKOPW010000056.1, read on the forward strand.
TATGCAAGAAATGGTGAAAATGTAGTTTTACCTAAAAGAAAAGTTGATATTAAAAATATTGAAGTAATAGATATAAATAAAGATACTATTAAAATAAAATGTTTAGTTTCTAAAGGAACTTATATTAGAAGTCTAATTAGAGATATTGGTTCATCATTAAATACTTTTGCTACAATGACTGATTTAATTCGTACAAAACAAGGTATATTTGATATAAGTGATTCTTATACACTTGAAGATATTGAAAATGGTAACTATAAACTTATAGATATTGAAGATGTAATGGATATATGTGTAATTGATGATGATGCTTATTTAAAAGATGTTACTAATGGAGTAAAATTAAAATTTGATATAAAAAATGAATATATTTTGTTTAAACATGAAGGAAACAATATTGCCTTATATAAAAAGGATAATGACTATTTTAGAATGTACATACATTTTTAAATAATTTAAGAACCTATTTATCACTCAATCATAAAATATAGTGAGTATATATGAAAGGGTGAAAATTTTATGAATAATACTGAAAACTGCTGTGGAACTAATAATAGTATTGCTGATATCCTAAAAGTAATCCTTATCTTACAACAAAACGCTTGTCCAGAATCATGCTTAGATTCATGTGATAGACCTATGTTAGGTGGAGGACCAAATTGCTTAATTTGCAATACTAGACCAGTAATGTTATATACTTGCTGTGGAAATGGAACTCCTTGGAGTATGCCAGTTAGCAAAGATTTAACTACTGTATGCAGTAATCCTCAAGTAAACAATTGTAGTTATGAATGTTCTAACGTATTTAGAGTAGAAAAATTAGATGGTAATACGGCAACATTTAGAGTATTAATACAAAATCCAGAAGAAAGCTGCTGTAATTCTCAACCATATTTAGCAACAAATAGTTTCTTCACAATGGATTTATCTTGCTGCTGCGTTATTCGTTGTCTAAATGACACTTATGTAGACTGCGTGTAAAAACGCAGTTTTATTTTGATTTAATTTATAACAAGCAATAGGGAATAACCTATTGTTAAAGAATAATTTATATTTTTTAGGTTCTAATTTTGTCGACATTTGTCGAGTTTATTGACAATGAAAATTAAGTATATATAACACAAACTCGAGAAGCAGAAGAAGATGCTTATCACTTCCAAACTAGAGGCTAACTATTCGGGGTTTTGGTTTAAGATGTATAGAAGGAAGTGATACGTTTGAAGAAAGATAATCACATAAGATTACTTTACTTAATCGTTTTTATATTGTTAGCAATAATTTTAAAATTATTATAGCAACAAAAAAGCATCTTTATTCTACTGAATAAGGATGCATACACAAAACAAGTGGTAAGCATCAGCCTCAAAAGAATACTTTTGCTTCTCACTAAATAAAATATAACATTTTTTTTTAGTGTTTTCAATATAATAAGATGACAAAAAAGATGTACGTTAAATTCAGAGATAACATCCCAATAAAAATAAAATTGGCATGAAAAAGTTAACGTACCGAAAAATTGG
>CAKOPW010000057.1 GCA_934101115.1 uncultured Bacilli bacterium
TTAGAAAATAAACCCATATATATAGTAGGTGATGATATGGATTTATTAGTTGTAATGTCAAGAACAATATTTTTCTATTTTTTGATTTTAATATGCTATCGTGTCATGGGAAAAAGGGAGATAGCCCAACTTTCTGTAAGTGATTTAACGATTTCAATACTTATAGCAGAGTTAGTTGCAATCAGTATTGAAAATAAAGATGAATCTACTTTTCTAACAATTCTTCCAATTTTACTTTTGGTATTTCTAGAAATATTACTTGCATTCATACAACTTAAATGTAATGGCTTAAGAAGACTTATTGATGGAAAACCTAGTATGATAATTGATAATGGGAAACTCAACATTAAAGAAATGGTTCGTCAACGTTATAGTGTTGATGACTTGGTTTTAGCATTAAGAACCAATAAAGTAAAAAACATTAAAGATGTTGATTATGCAATACTAGAAACAGATGGAAGTTTATCGGTGTTTAAAAAAAATATGGATTCAAGTTATCCACTTCCAATTGTTGTTGATGGTAAAATAGATGAAAATGTATTAAAGAAATATCATAAGAGTAAAGAATGGTTAATTAAAAAATTAGAAGAAAATAATTTGACTTTAAAAACCACTTTATATGCTTTTTATAAAGGAAATACAATGTACGTTGTAAGAAAGTAGCAGGTGAATTAGTATAACCAATCATTTTTAGTATTAGACTAATTGATGTAAAACAAAAATGTAAAAATAAATGTAAATAGATATAATATTTACATTTTTTAATTGAACAAAGAAAATCTTCATTTTATAATTTTATTATAGGTGAGGCATATGAAAGGTAAAACATCTGGAATAGTAGAATTATTGCTAAGTATATTAGTTATTGTTTTATTTCATTCCTTTTATTTTAAGCTATTAGGCCTTTTTGGTTTACACTTAAAAGGAACAGCTTATTTAATTGCAGATACAATAAAATATGCATTGATGTCAGTAATAATTTTCTTTATCTATTATAAGTATATTGTTCATGGACACAGACAATATAATAAGACGTTTTTAAATAATCTTATATATTCCGTAGCAACATTTATCTTTTTAATAGTTATTACCATTGTTTTACATGATTTACTTAATTCAATAGGATCATCTAAAGGATTGAAAGTAGGTTATTATTTTGTTGATTATTTTCATCAAAAGTTTACTTTGACTTTTATTCTTAACTTCCTAAAGAATGTAATTTTCATACCATTCCTATTATGTGTAATATTTCCTTTAGGTTTTTCAAGCATATTCAAGAAGAATTTTTCAGCTTCTGTAATATGTGGGTTAACATATGGAATATTATATGGTTTAAGTCGTGGAGGTACTTTTGAAAGTGCACTTTTCTATAGTATTACTCCTGGAATTATTATGATGACTCTTACATATCTATATAAAGCAAATAAAAATATATTTGCTGTTATTGTAACGTATATAATATATGTATTATTTGGAGTTTTCTTAATAAACTATATAATATAGGTGAAAATATGGATAACTTTAAAAAATCTTTATTGAAAATATTGCTTGCAATTGTAGTGTTCTTTTATACATCGATACCGGTTCTTATAGTTTTACGAGTTATTGGTATGAATATAAGTTCTACAAATTATAAGTCACTTGTTGTCTATGATTTTATATCTTCTTTTATTGTTGCAATACTGATAAGTTTTATCTATTTTGATTTACTTAAAAGTGATTTAAAGAAGATAAAAGAAAAATGTGATAATAAATTTGTTAATTACTTAAAGAATATTATGATTGGATTTCTATGTTTGCTTGCTATTAAGTATATAAGTGCAATAGTTGTAACTGTTATAAGTACAATACTTGGTATTGAAGTTAGTACTTCAGATAATCAAGCAATAATAGAAAAAATGGTAAATAATTTACCATTATTGATTACTTTGTCTGCCTCTTTCTTTGCTCCAGTGAGCGAGGAAGTGTTATTTAGAGGTGGTATAAGAAAACTTATGAATAATAAAGGGGTATTTATAACTGTAAGTGGACTTATCTTTGGACTGATGCATGTAACGGATAATATTGTCTTTATTTTAGAGATATTATTTATAGGTATGATTGTTAATTATATTTTAAATAATAAATCTAACGATCGATTAGTCAAATTATCCGTTATGGCAATAGTTCTAGTACTTGTTCTAAGTGGTGTTATTTATTACTTGGAATTTGGAAATTTGATTACAAAAATTACAAGCTTAAATATAAATGAAATTATTAATAGTATTTCTTATATAGCCATGGGAATGTATTTAGCATATGCTTATGCTAAAGAAAATAATATATATATAAATATTGGAATTCATTCACTTAATAATATATTATCAATGATAGCGTTATTGCTTTTCGTATAATAATAATTTATAATATATCGAAAAAAGAAGTGTGATTAATATGTTAACTATCGATGATTTGTTATTTATTGCAATCGTGGTTTGGTTACTTCTTATTTCGATAATGGTGCTAAGAGCATTAAAGAATAAGGAGGAAATCATGAGTAGTGAAGCAAAATCAAGAAGAGATATGATTGATTTAGAAAAAATAACAAAAAATATAGAAAGAGATTACAAACCTGCTAATATAAACTTAACTAGTTATGAGCAAGAACAAGAGGATAATGCTATAATTAGTTATCAAGAATTATTAAATAGTAAGGATAAAAATCATGTTAATTATGATGGATCTTTTAATAATAAAACGGATATAGATATAAAGAAAGTTGATTTAAGCAATAATGAAAAAAATGGTTATGATGAGCATAATCAAATAAATATAACTTTAATGAGTTATGAAAAAGAAGAAGCTTTTTTAAAGGCTTTAAAACAATTAAAAATTGATTTAGCAAGATAATAAAAAATATAAAAAATGTTAAAACTACCAAACTTAAAAATTGGTAGCTTTTTTTTGACAGATTTTAACGATTTGCATATAAATCAA
>CAKOPW010000058.1 GCA_934101115.1 uncultured Bacilli bacterium
GTAATCTGGTATTTTTTTCATTAAAAAAGCAAGAATTTAATCTTGCTCGTTTTTGACTACATCAAATGTTATAGATGATATTCCGGTAGTTAATATACCATTTCTAACACTTTGATTAATGATTGTTCCATCAGTATAATCAGTATTTTGTACATAGTTTTCAATCACACTTATATTTCTTGGTTGACACCAACTTTTTGCATATTCAATTGATTTATTTTTAAAATTAGGAATTGATTCTTGTCTTTTTACTGTATAATATTTTTTTCCAATAACTGGAATTTCATATGTATCATTTACTGAGAAATTAAATGTTTTTACTGGATCATTTTGTTCAAGTTCAAGAGTAACTTTTAAAGCATGTTTAATTTCTTCAAGACTTTGTTCATAATATTGGAATGTATAAACGGATGCTCTTAAATTATTTACGTACATTGTTAAGTCATAACCTGTAAGATAAGTTTTTTGAATATTTATCATAGAACCTGAGTTCCCACTAAATAACATTGATTTACCAACATTATATAAATTCATCATTTGATTTGTTGACATGTTTGTATCAATATTTGCTGATACGGAATCAAGTACTTTAAAGAAAGCATCAACATTTTTTAAATTCTTAGCTGAATTTGCAATTGCTTCAACTACCAATTGTTGGTGTTGAACTCTTTGGAAATCTCCTGCTGGAAGTGTATGTCTATGTCTTGCAAATGCTAAAGCTTTTTCTCCATCCATGTGTTGATAACCACTTTTTATACATTGTAAGTCTTCTGCTTTTTTACTTCTCTTTGAGTTTTGTTCACAGAAGTTTATTTTCTCAGGAACAGTTATATCGATGCCTCCTAGAGCATTAACTAAATCAACAACGCCTTTAAAATTAATTTTTACATAATAATCTATTTTTATATCAACTAAGTTTTCAATTGTATTTATTACACAAGTAGATCCATAAGCTGCAGAAGAATTAATCTTTGATGATTCTCCTTTTAAGCAAGCAATTGGTACATAAGTATCTCTTGGTATTGAAAATACAGTCGCATTTAATGTATGAGGATTGAAGCTTATAAGCATAAGTGTGTCTCCATTAAAAGCTTGATTAGCGTTTAATACATCACTTGTGGAATCAACACCCATTATTAGAACTGTAAAAGGTTTATCTACAGTAGTTGGATTTTCAATAATATCTTGATTTTTCATCTCTTTAGAATAAGTAAATTCTACTTTAGTTTCATCTTCAATGTTTTTATACGATTCATATGATTCATAATTGATTACATAATTGCTTGTAATAAAGATAGCATCAAGTTCACCATTGTATAGTTTTTCAAGCAATTCAAAGTTTGAATCGTATTCACTTACATTTATCTTTAAATTATTTTTCTTAATATATTCTTTTGGTAAAACATTTCCTTCTATATCAGTTTCATTATTTAAAATACCAACTTTAAACGATTCATCATTAACAAATTCTTTATCTTTTTTTAAAATCATGTTAGTTGTATACAAAATTTTATCTTTACTCATATTATCCAAAAGTCCATATACACGATTTATGGCAAGAGATGCAATGATTGAAAAACTAGAAATAATCATTGCTAAGAATGATAATACAATTACAGTTTTATTCTTCTTTGATAAAAGTAAAAGAAGAGACCCAAAAACATAAAGTAATAATATTATTCCTAGAGAAACAAGTCCAATAATTCTTAAAGTGTTCTCAATATTGTTAAGCAACAAAAGTGATTTAAATAAGTAACTATAGCTTCCAATAAATATAATTGCTACAAATAAATAAACTAATCTAGTGCTCAGTTTTGTTTTCCTAAATTTATTAAAAAATCTTTTCATCACATCGTCCCCAATACTAAAGAAATTATACTACATTGAGAAGTATAACTCAATTTATTTTTTTATTTATTTTTTTATGTATGTTTGCTATAATAATTTAAAGAAATGAGGCAATAAAAATGAACAAGAAGAAAAGAACAATGATATTTGTGATTTGTTTATTCCTTTTGGTAACATTTGGAATAGTTTATATATTTTCGGAGTTATATGCAGAACATGATATTCCGATAACTACTGTAACTGATGCTTATAAGTTTAAAAATGAGTATGAAAGTGTTAATAATAACGATTTAGGTAATGGAAAAAAGGTTAGAGAATTAACTGTAGCTGATAACAATCCATTTGTTTATAAAACGCCAGAAGAGTTAGTCAAGATGATTGAAGATGATAAAACTTTTGCTGTATATTTTGGATTTAGTACGTGTCCATGGTGTAGAAGTGTGCTAACTTCTCTAATTGATTCAGCTTTAGAAAAAGGTGTAAAAAAAGTATATTATGTTGATATAAAAGATATTCGTGATACATATGAACTAAATGATAACAATGAAGCTGTACGTACTAAAGAGGGAACTGATGCTTATTATCGTTTGCTTGAACTTTTAAATCCTGTTTTAACAGATTATACTCCTTTAAAATATGAAACTAAAAAAGGAAAAACTAAAGAAGTTAAAATTGATGAAAAAAGAATTTATGCACCAAATGTAGTTATAGTAAAAAATGGTGAAGCAGTAAGTATGGAAAGTGGAATTGTTGATGAATTAACTGATCCATATATGGAACTAGACGATGGAATCAAATGTAAAATAAAAGAACAATTCAATTGTATGTTTGATAAATTAAATACTGATTCCAATACGTGCTCAATTGATGAAAAAAGTTGTTAAATAAAAAAAGAAATTCATTTTAAAATGTA
>CAKOPW010000059.1 GCA_934101115.1 uncultured Bacilli bacterium
TTATTTTTTTCTCAAATTTATTATAACATTCAATGATTTCTTTTTTTTATGTCTTCCACAAATTATTTTACACCATCAACAACTGTAGTTATTTGACTTTAAACTTTCATTTTGATATCATAATTAAATATGAAAGATGTGATTTGCATGAAGAAAAACAATTTTGAAAAAAAATATCCTTTATTTTCAGAATTTATACAAGATGAACAAATAAGAAAAAACATGATTGAAAACAAAGATTTATATAGAAAATATCAAGAAAATGAAGAAATTATAAGAATTTTTTTGGTGGAATTAAAAAATAGATTTGATATAGAAACAGTAAAAAATATAATCATAGAAACTATTTTTAAATATCCTGATGAAATCTTAAAATCATATATAGTTTCATATTTAAATAGTTCAGAGGCAATTAAAAATAGAAAAGATAACTTTACTTACTTTAAAAAAATCATGTTTATGGGTGAAGATATCATAAGATATGTTGAAAGAAATGGAATAATAACTGATCGTGGATACAAAAACATTCCTGAAAAGATATTAGATGAAAAATATAATGAACTTAAATCTGGAGTAGAAATGTTTAAAGGAGAATTACTTGAAAATGTTTTTAAAACTCTTAGTTTCTCTAAAAAAGAATTTATTGTTAATTTATTAAAACTAGATGCATTTCAAAATTTTAATGAAGCTTTAAAAGAAACTAGTTTTAATCTTTCATCGATTTTAAATTTAATTGATTTACTTGATGTACCAGCAAACTTATTTGAACAAGAAACTTTTGATACACTTGGAGTAGAAAAAATTAAAATACTAATCGTAAAATATATTGATTCCTCTTATATAGAAAATAGCTACTTTTCTAAAAACATAAGCATTCTTTTGAAAAATGGTAAAACATTATTTATTAGAAAGTTAATTGAAACAGATAAAATAGATGCTTTAAATGAGATAAGTGACGAAGAAGTACAAAATATAACGTTCGATGATAAACATTTAGAATCCATGAATTTAGAACAATATTTGGAAGAGTTAAAAAAGAACACGATTAGAAAGCTTAAAGAAGTTGCATAACTTCTTTTTTTTTACATTTTTTTTAATGGTTATTTTATACAATATAATTGGTGATGGAGATGAGAAAAGTATTTAGAACTAAAAGAAAAAGAAACTATAAAATATTATTATTTATTTTGGTTTTAGTTTCAACAATCTTTGTTGCCAACTATATGATTAAAAATTCATCAAAAGAATATATAATTGATGGAAAATTAAATCATTTTAATATCAACATTGATAAAGAAAAAATTCTTTTAAAAATGGGATTAAATTATAAAAAAGCTAATAAAATTATAAAGAAGGAAGAACCTGTATTTAATGAACTGCAATATGATTTTCCTAAGGTTTATATATATAACACTCATAATCGTGAAGAATATAATGGGGGTTCTGTTGTTGATGCAGCAAATAAATTAAAAGAAGAATTAAGAAATTATAATATAGACGCTATTGTAGAAACAACGGATATAGTTGGAGAAGTAAAAGCTAAAAATTTAGCATATAAAGATACTTATAAAATAACAAGAGAATTAGTTACCAATAAAATGAATGAAAATATAGTTTTGTATATTGATTTACATCGTGATTCTGTAAAAAAAGAATTTACAACTGCTCAAGTAGATGGTAAAAGTTACGCTAAAATGTTATTTGTTGTTGGAGGAAAGCATGATACTTATAAAGAAAATTATCAGGTGTGTGATGAAATAAACAAATATGTAAAAAATAATAACAATGCTTTTTCTAGAGGAATACTAGTTAGAAAAAGCAGCAGTTATAATCAAGATTTAGCTAGTAATATTATTTTAATAGAGCTAGGAAGTCAGGATAATACAATAGAGGAGGTAAATAATACGATTGGCGTTTTAGCAAATGCTTTATCGTCTTATATAAATGAATAATGGAAGAAAAGAAAAAAAATAAAAGTAAATACTTTTTTAGATTATTATTTGCATTATTTATAATGTTTATATGTGTTTATGCAATTGGCCAAAACGGTTTTATTCAAAGAAAATATAGTGATAAGTCACTTTATACTGAAGAACAAATTAAGAGATTTGAAAGTGATGTTGAAAATGGTAAAGAAATAGATGTTAATGCTTATTTGGTTAATGAAACTGTTGATTATTCTAATAATTCAAGTAAGTTAGGAGAAAATATCAGCACAATGATAACTAAAGGAGCGGGGAAGTTGGATAAACTACTTAATTCCGTATTTGCATTTCTTTTTGAATAAAGACTTGCATTTTATAAATTTTTGTATTATAATTTAATAGTCATTTGAGAAAAGTGACTATGTGTCTGCGTAGCTCAGCTGGATAGAGCACTCGCCTTCTAAGCGAATGGTCACGTGTTCGAATCACGTCGTGGACACCATCTTATGTCTATAAAGCACGAAATATCGTG
>CAKOPW010000060.1 GCA_934101115.1 uncultured Bacilli bacterium
GCCTGGTGTTGACGTAGATGAAATAGACAATGCAGAAGAATTATTAAAGTTTATGGATGGCGTGACTGTTGGGGATCTAGCACAAGAAAATAGTAATATTATTCATAGAGAAAATGCTCATGAACAAAGTACTGAAAACTTGGGCGAACAAGAAATGGGAGAAGAGAGAGGAAGAACTTTATAATATGATAACGGTTGGCAATATTGTGACTTTAGAAAATGGCAAGGAATACTTGTTACTAGAAGAAACAGAGAAAAATGGTGTAAGATATCTTTATGCTGTTAGAGTTTTAGAAGATGAAACTCCAACAGATGACTATTTAATATTTGAAGCAATAGTGAATGGTGAAGAAGAATTTTTAAAGAGCGTTGAGGATCAAAAACTATACGAAGAATTAATTGAAAATTTTTCTGACATAGTTGCTGATAAAATTTTAACTGGTGAGCCATTAGTTGTTTCTGAGGAAAAAGAAGCTGAATAGGCTTCTTTTCTTTTAAAAAAGGAAGTTAATTATGAAAAAGAAAATCGCAATAATGATTACTATTTTAATGTTAGCAATTGGCTTTGCCATTGTATCAACAACATTAGTAATAAATGGAAACATTAACGTAGGTAATAGTAATTTTGAAGTAATATTTACTGATGCTATTTTAGATGGAGTTAATATCTATGATACAAATGCATTGAGTGAAGATAAAAAAACTATAACTTTTACTAGTAACGATTTAAAAAATATAGATGATATTTCAAAACTTAAATATGAAATTACTAATAAGAGTGAGAAGGCATCAGCTACTATTGATATAAAATGTATGCCAGAGAAACAAGAGTATACTAGTATCAGTAATGTTATTACTTCAGGTTTAACTACATTAGATGCAACAGACAAATTAACAGGAGAAGCAACAATTACATTAAATAAAGCTGTAACATTAGAAACAACTGAAAGTTATGAATGTAAAATAATCGCGACAAGAAACGAAAATTAATTTTTCGTTTTTTTTATGTATAAAATTTTCTATTTAGTAAATAATTAAAATACGAGGAGATAAAATATGAAAAAGATTTTATTAGTGGTATTAAGTATAATTATTATTACTGGTTGTTCTTTAGTTCCTGGAGGACCAAGTGATGCTGTTAAAGATTTTTTAAGCAAATATAAAAACAATGATCAAGTAGTTATTGATGAATTAAATAATTACTTAAGTGGAGAGAATTTAGATGAAGCAACGATAAAAGAATATCGTGAAATCTATACAAGACAATATTCAAATATGTCTTATAAGATTAAGGGAGAAAGAATTGATGGTGATAAAGCTACAGTAACTGTAGAAATAACAGTTTATGATTATTATAAAACTAATAAAGAGGCTGGGGAATATTTTGCATCCAATAGTGCTGAGTTCATTGATTCAAAAGGAGATATAGATTTATCTAAATTTCTAAAGTATAAAATAAATAAATTATTAGATACAACTGATAAAGTAAGTTATACATTAGATTTAAACCTAAATAAAAATGATAATAAATGGGAAATTGAACCATTAACAAATGAACAATTAACAAAATTACATGGAACTTACGAATACTAGAAACCTAGTATTCTTTTTAAAAGGAGGAAAAACATGAAAAAAGGAATGTTTATAACTTTAATAGTTGTAATAATATTAATCTCATTTTTTTATTTTATAGACGGCAGTAAAGCTAAAGTTTATGATGATGTAGTTATAAGCGATGTTTCTTCGTCAAATGTTCAACTAAATAATATTTTAAAAGATAATTACTTATTAATTGACTCAGCTTTTTTAGATAGTACTAATGAAATTGATTTAACTTTGTATAATAATTCGTTGAAATATGATCTTTATGCAACTATAAGATGTGATGAAAATGAAAATTATGTAATTAAAACTGATTTATATAGAAAAACCATAAAAAGTCATGAATATACAAATAGCAAAATGATTATTGATGTAACAAAAAATATTGATTCAGAATTCATAAAATGTTCTTTGGATGTTGAAAAAAGGTAGAAAAAAGTTTACACATACTAAAAGTAGAATATTTACTCTACAACAAATAAATTGTATAATTTAAATATAATAGGTGTGCAATAA
>CAKOPW010000061.1 GCA_934101115.1 uncultured Bacilli bacterium
ATCAATACTTGACATTCATTATTTTTTATTTTATTTGTTTCTTTTTGTCGAAAACTATTTACTTTTCAACAAAAAAAGCAAAAACATGTTTTACATTTTTTTTGCTTTTATATTTTAATATATAATCATATAATTTTTATCTTTTTTATATTTATTTATAATTTCTTCTTTTATATTTTCATCATTTCTAGAACTTCCATTTAAATAATTAATTCTAGTAATAAACATATCATCATATTTTTGTAAATCATAATAACTAATAGTTTCTCTATCTTTTATATATTCATCATACTTTTTTTCATTGCTATGTAGTATATATAAATAAGATGTATAAGAATAATCATTTGATATAAAATAAACATAATATTGATTTTTCTTTTTATTAGCTACAACTATTTTATCGTTCTTAGTAACGCCTAAAGAAGTAACAAACTCACTTCTTTTATTTTTAATATCCTTGCTTAGCTTTGGAGTACATCCAGTTAACAAAAGTAAAATAAAAAATAATATAGTAATTTTTTTCATGTTTTCACCTAACATTAAAATTATACCATAGTTGACTTAAATACTTAATATTTATATAATAATTAAAAAAAATTTTTAAAAAGTGATAATGTAATAAAAAAGGAAAAAGGGGATATAAAATATGAAAAAATTAAATGTTCATTACATGTATTTAGAAATTACACGAAGATGTACTCTAGAATGTGCACATTGCTTGAGAGGAAATCGACAAAATTTTGATATAAGTGATGAAATATTAGATAATGCTTTAAGAGATGTCGTTCATATACAAACATTAGATTTAGGTGGTGGAGAACCTTTTCTTGTTCCTCAAGTAATTGAAAGTATAATAAATAAAATTAAAATATATGGTATCAAAGTTAATCAGATTCGTTTTACAACTAATGGCACTGTTCTTACACCTACTATAATAGACATTCTTAAAAAACTACATGATGTTGCAACATTAGATATTAGAATTTCTCATGACAAGTTTCATTTACTTGAAATTTGTAAAAAAAAATTAGAGGTTGATGTAAATAATAATATCGCAATATTGACAGAATTACTAGGCTACAACCCTATTGACAAATACTTTGTAATGGATGATGGAAACATTTATGAAATTGGAAAAGCAAAAACTTTAACTCAATATGATTTAGATTTAATTAATAAATGGATTAAACCAACTTATTATCATCTATCATTAGGAGGACCAAATACACTGGATGTAGTTAAAATATACGACTGGGATAAAGATATTGTTGAAGTATCCGGAGATGTTGTAATAAGTGCAACTGGTTATTTAACCCAAATGGACAGAGAATATGACATAGAAGATAAAGGACCAATATTTGGAATACACATAAAGGATAAATCTTTACTTGAAGCATTAACTCAATATGAAAATGAATACAAAGAAGCTTTAGGAGAAGATGAATATCAGGATTATCGAGAAGAAATTGATAGCAAATTTAAGAGATAAAATTTCACATAATTTTTATATAGAGTATGCTATAATGTTTATGGTGATGATATGAAAAAAATAAAAAAACTTTTTAAAGAACACAGTCCTTATTTACTTATACTAACTTTATGCGAAGGAATATTAAGTATTGTCTGTACTCTTTCTTTTGTTTACTCTGACTCTCTTAGTTATAGTGATTCTCTAATATATAACTCTTTGGGAGTAGAAAAACTTTTAGAAACATTATATTCTTCAACATTTTGGGCTTTGCTACTTTTAATACTTGCATTTATATTTGTGCTTAACATTACATGTATTAAATACAAAAATCTAGAACACGGATTCATAAGCATATGTCTTTGGATACTTATGTTTATATTATCAATTAATTTAACAAAAAGCCTAATGGATAATTTAATGACATCTCTACTTTTTATACCAATTATTATAATTAATATAGTTGCTTATAAAACTGAAGAAAACAAACTAA
>CAKOPW010000062.1 GCA_934101115.1 uncultured Bacilli bacterium
GGTTAAGTTTTTTTCTTAATATTATAGACCACAACAATAATTTTATATCTCATAAAATATATTAGGTGGTTATGTGAAAATAATAGATAATTTAACTGTTGTTGTATATACAAGTGAAGAGTTAAAGACAGCTCTTGAAAATAATAATGGATACACTCATATTTATTTTGGTAATGATATTACTTTATCAAGTGGAATAAATATTTCTGGTACTAAAAGTAATGTAACTATTGATGGAACGTATGAAAATGTGAGATATCATTTTACTGATATGAAAAATTTAAGTGGTTCCAGTGCTATTCAAGCTGCTAATAAATTAATTCTAAATGTAACTGTAAAAAATATGGATATAACTGGTTATAACTATTATGGAATTATATATGTACCTGATGCCTCAACTTACCAAGATACAGTTGTAGAATATAATAATATTACTTATGTTGGACCACAAATCAGTTTTCATCCATTTGGATTAACTAGATTTATTGATTCAGATATAACTATTCAAGAAAATTATGCAGCTGGAAATGAAGTGGCTGAATGTAACAAAATAGAAATAGGAGGAACAACAACTATAATCCACAAATCTACTGCTAACTCTTCTTTTTGGTTTAGAAATTCCAATCCAAGTTTCACCGTATTAAAAAATGCAAATGCTAAATTTACAAGTGTTTCAAGAGAATTTTTATATGGAGTAACTAATTTAACATTTACAATTGAAGAAAATGCTTCTTTTGAAATTACTACTAAAAATGGTTTTGCTTATGGAACCTATGGAACAGCAAATACATTAATAGATAAAAATGCAAGTTTTAAGCTTACTCAAACAGCTTTAAATGGTGGATATTCAACATGGTATAGTTATGGAAAAATTACATTAAATGAAGATGCAAATTTAAGTATCATAAATGATTTTACTGGAGTTTCTTCATCTACTTACAATATAAATTTTCAAGGATCAACTTCGGGTTTTATTTTAAATAATCCAGGGTATGTTATTCTATATAATAAAGTTACTAGTATAATAAATACATCTGCTACAATAAATTTTGATTTTACATTTTCTAGGTTGAATCTCTTTAGTAATGCGATAACAATAAATGATAAGATATCGGTTTCTACGTTACCAACATATGCTTGGTACAAAGCTTCTGATTTAACTAATATAACTGGAACATTTAATTCAACAACTTCAACCATAAAGACAAATAATTTAACTGAAGAAGAATTATCTACTTTACCAGATTTAAAAAATTTTATATTTGCAAATAAAAAAATACTTTCTATAGGTGATGCACCAATGCATATAAATCCCATAACTGATGAATCAACTTCGATGAGTGGAAAAAGTTTATCAAATTCTTCAATTTTAATACAATACGAAAACGTTTCATCAGTGGTTGACACCGATGAATCCGGATTTTTTACTTATAATTATGATCCAACTTTAGCAATAGGTGTAGTAGTAACATTCACTTCCAAAGAGAATAATAGTTTGATTTATAAAACAAAAAAGGTAACAATTGTCTATAGCGGGGAATTAACAATTGATTCATATCCAGATATTATAAATTTCATACTTGAACCTGTTAGCACTGATCCATTGCTTTTAGAAAAATCTGAAGATATTGTAATTAAAATAACTGATTCTAGAATATACAGTACTGATTGGAAACTATATGCATCAATAAATAACGACTTAAAAGATGGAGAATCCGTACTTCCTAATTCTCTTGTATTTTTAGATAATGGAATAGTGAATGTTTTGACAACCGATAAGACTTTAGTATATCAAGGAAAAAATAATGAAGGTACTACTTTAGAAACCGATGTAACTTTTTTAAAAAATGAAGGAATACTTGCTGCAATTGAAAACAATATAGATATAAACAAAATATATACAGCAACAATAACATGGACACTAGAAGAATAGAAATAAAAAAAATAAACAATCTTAAAAA
>CAKOPW010000063.1 GCA_934101115.1 uncultured Bacilli bacterium
AATCGAGTAGAGAAAATTAAATATTTTGTTATTTAATTTGTCCCTCTCACACCACCGTACGTACCGTTCGGTATACGGCGGTTCAATTTATATTTCAGTATGTACTTTTAAGTAATGGTCTAGTGGAAACACTAGTCCTTTTCTTTTTAATCTTTCATTCGATATTGCATACTTAATAGATATTTGGTTTGAAATAAACCAATATGACCTCCTACTATATGCACATTTTCTAGCATTGTTTTCATATATTCCAAGTATCTTCAGACACCTTATTCTATTATTACACGTTTTCCATTGCTTCCATATAATACATCTTATTCTTCTATTCAAATGACTTGTAATATTAGAAAGATGTTTCTTCATGTCAGCAATTCTAAAGTAATTTACCCAACCTCTTATAACTTGATTTAATTTTACTATTCTATTTTCTAAACTTATACTCCAACTTCTTTTTGTTAATTGTTTTAGTTTTCGTTTAAATTTATTGATAGATTTTAAATGAGGTTTTGGTTTAATTTTACCTGTCTTTGTATAGTAAAACCCAAAACCAAGATATTTTATATCCGTTGGTCTTGCAACTTTACTCTTTTCTACATTTACTTTTAAACCTAGCTTCTTCTCTATAAATCTTGTTATACTTTCCATAACTCGATTTGCTGCTTTTTCACTTTGTACTACAATTATGCAGTCATCTGCATATCTTGTAAATCTTAAACCTCTCTTTTCAAGTTCTTTATCAAGTTCATTTAGCATGATATTTGATAATAGTGGTGATAAGTTACCACCTTGTGGTGTTCCTACTTTTGTTGGACTGACTATTCCATTCTCCATTACTCCACTTACTAGATATTTTCTTATTAATGATACTAACTCCCCATCATGTATTGTTTTCATGATTATTGATATTAGTTTGTCATGACATACTGTATCAAAGAACTTTTGTAAGTCTATATCTACTATCCAGGTATATCCATCATTAAAGTATTCAAGCAATTTTATTATCGCCATTTCACATGAGCGATTTGGTCTAAAACCATAACTTGTTTCACTAAATTGCTTTTCATATATTGGTGATAGCACTTGAACTATTGCTTGTTGCAACACTCTATCTACCACAGTTGGTATTCCAAGGCTTCGCTTTTCACCGTTTTCTTTTGGTATATAAACTCTTCTAACTGGACTTGGTTTATACTTCCTTTTTCGTATTTGTTCTTTGACTTCTTCTTTATGCTCATATAAATAAAAGCCAAGTTCGTTAACAGTTTTCCCGTCAACTCCACTTGTGCCTTTATTTTTATATACCTGCTTATATGCTACATATAGGTTCTTGTCTTCTAATACTTTTTCTAGTAATTCCATACTTTGTTCTTTCCTTTCTAATTTCAACATTAGTCAATAATCTTTTGAGATATTTTTCTAAACATACGGTTTATACTTTACCTTTTATTTATTCTGATTTATGACTAGCATAATTTTAGTGTACTTAAACACTATAAACTGTTCAGTCCTTCCTAATATTTCTATTAGTACTATGACCTCGGCTGACTTCTCATGATAAACCTTTTTTCGACCGATATCAACAATTGATGTATTAAATCGCTTGTACTTATTCGTTCATGAGACCTCCCAGGGTAAGACATATAACTTTCCTCGTTTACTCACTTAATTTACTACATAAACTTACGTGTATCCTTTTTGGACTTTAATTTGTTTTGCAATCTCATCCATTTATGCAGCCTTTGTATTAAGTTTCTGTTCGTTGAGCCACGATTTTGTTTCACACTTCCTTTAGCCCTAACATCACTGTTAATGCGTTGTGTTTCCCTAATACTTCGCTGATACATGCGTGTATAGTGGACTTTCACCACCCAGTTATATGCCATGCCTGGCACACAAAA
>CAKOPW010000064.1 GCA_934101115.1 uncultured Bacilli bacterium
TAATTATCAATTAATTTCTTTAATTCTGAAATGAAGTTATCTGTGTTGCTTTCATACTTTCTTACTTTGAATTTTTTAGCCTCTTTTATTAAATCATCTAAATTGTTATTTTCATCTAATTCTAGAATATATCCTTCTTTTTTAAAAAGAGAAACTATTTCTTTTTGATGATCATTTATATGTTCACCATATTTTTCTAATCTAGCCATCGCGATAACTTTTTTTCCTTTTTTTAGTGGAGTTAAAATACTCCCCGTTCCTCCATGAGTTATTATTAAATCTGCTTCATCTATAAGTTTATTCATCTCATCATAATTTATAAATTTAAATATTTTCATTTTTTTACTTACATAATCAGATGAACCTCCAGCTTGAACAATTATTTCATCTTTTATTTTAGATTTTTCAATACAATCTAAAAGTCTATAAAACTTTTGATCTTGAGTTCCAAGTGTCACTAATATCATTAATAAATACCTCCTATATATATAGCTTTAGGATAATATTTTTTCATTGATTCCCATTGAACTATGAAATGAGTTGCAATTGGATAAACAAGTTTTCCTGATAAAGTTTTTCCTTCTTGTTTAGCAAATGATTCAATATAAATAACTTTTTTTCTAAAAATAAACCCCATATAACATAAAGGCACACATGTATTTGCACCTGTAGTTACAATTACATCTGGTCTAAATTTAAAAAATAAAAATACTGAATGGAAAGCATTAAAAACGTTTATAAAAAAGTATTTTAAAAAATTTTTCTTATTGCAATATCTAAAAAATACTACATTATATTTATCTTTTAAATTAAGTGTTACATCTGATTTTTCAGTTACTAATAAATAATTATAATCTTTAAATAAAGGTTTTAATTCTAGTAATTGAGTTAAATGTCCACCAATACTGGAAACAAATAAAACTTTTTTCTTTTTCATGAGACATCATCCTTTAGTTAATTATAACAAAAAAATTAGGAAATTCATAAACCTTTTATAAAACATTGACTTTTTTAATGAAAATTGCATATAATATATGTATCCATGGATTCCATGGATTTGAGAAAGAATGAATTTTAACATATATTTTTCATATTTGTTATTTCATCTCCTTTCTAGTTACGTAGGCTGACTTGATCCGCCGACCCACTTTGAAATAAGTGGGGTTATATATAACAAAAAACTGCAATAATATTGCAGTTTTTTTAAGTGATGATAGTAAATCCTTTATTTACAAAATTAGGATAATTATATAATTTTCTTTGGATTATTAAATACTCTGGATCTAATATTCTTCTTAGTGGTGAAATTGTTAAATCTGCTAACTCAAGTCCAGCTGTTGTAACAAAATTCCCTTCTGATTCTTCTGTCCATTTTTTTCTAAAATATACTGCAGTTATATTTGAAAAGAAATCTTTGTTATATGTTCTATTACCAGTTTTCAATACTTTTAATATATAATTCAATTTCATTGTGTCATGTATTTCAGTTTCCTCTTCAAAAATTATTATACCCTTTTCATTAATGCTATTTAAATAATCGGCATAATTAATTAAAAGTAGACCCAAGCTCATTAATAATGGAGAGGAATCCGCCTCTGGATCTTCAATTTTATTTTGAGTGTAACAATAATAGTTTAATCCTGATGCTATTTGAATATAATTGGTTGTTTTAATAATTTTGTTCAAACTTTCAAAATTTGTTTCATTTAAATTATTAAATGGAGCCTTATGTGAATTAATGTCACAATTTCTTAATACAATTGGTCTAATTCCTTTTCCAGGATAGTAATGAACTCCATCTTTAGCAATTGAACGTTTTAGCTTATCCATTCTTTCTTTTAATATAA
>CAKOPW010000065.1 GCA_934101115.1 uncultured Bacilli bacterium
AAGTAACTGCTGCAAAAGATGCTGCTGATAAAGCTAATCGTGCTAAATCTGATTTCTTAAGTAGTATGTCTCATGAAATACGTACTCCATTAAATGCGATTGTTGGTTTTTCTGAATGTATAAAGAATGCTGATAGTTTAGAAGAAGCAAAAGAAAATGCTGCTGATATAGTAACTGCTTCAGAATCTTTACTTGAAATAGTTAATGGTATACTTGATATATCTAAGATTGAATCGGGCAAGTTAGAACTTGTTCAAACTGATTATGATATATATAAAATACTTGATGAAGTTGTTAAACTTATAAAAGCTCGTTTGGGTGATAAACCTCTTAATTTTGAAGTAAATATTGCAGAAGATATTCCTCATGTATTATATGGAGATCATTTCAATATAAAAAAGATTTTGATTAATTTCTTGACTAATGCAGTTAAATATACTGATGAAGGATATGTAAAATTTGATGTTAAATGTGTTATTGTAAACAATAATGTTTGTAGACTTATTATGAGTGTTAAGGATTCTGGTAGAGGTATTAAAAAAGAAAATATTGATAAATTATTTACCAAATTTCAAAGACTTGATGAAGATAAAAATACAACTATTGAAGGAACTGGACTTGGTCTTGCTATTACAAAACAATTAGTTGAAATGATGCATGGAAAGATTGTTGTTAATTCAGTATATGGAGAAGGTTCAGAATTTACTGTAGCACTTGATCAAAGAATAAGTAATAAAGTACTTGAAACTCAAGATGATGTAAGTGATGAAGTAATTGATTTAACTGGAAGAAAAATACTTGTAGTTGATGATAATAAACTTAATTTAAAAGTTGCAGTTAAACTTCTTCAACCATATAAGTGTAGTGTAGAAACTTGCGAAAGTGGATTTGGATGTATTGATAAAATTACAAGTGGTAATAAGTATGATATCATTTTACTTGATGATATGATGCCTAAGATGCGTGGCTCGGAAACTTTAACTAGATTAAAAACTGATCCTAAATTTAATATTCCGGTTATAGCTTTAACAGCCAATGCAATTCAAGGTATGAGAGAACAATATCTGCTTTTAGGATTTGATGATTATTTAGCTAAACCAATTGAAAAGAAAGAGCTTAATAGAATTTTAAGCAAGTTTGTGCTAAAAAATGCTCCTGTTGAAGAAAATGTAAAAACAGTAGAACAAAAGCCTACAATAATTGAAAAAGCGGCAGAAGAAGCTATAAATTTTCAAGATTATACTGGAAAAAGAATTTTAATAGTTGATGATAACAAGCTTAATGTTAAAGTTGCGACTAAAATAATGAGTCCATATCATTTTGAAATTGATGCGGCTTATTCGGGAGCTGAATGTCTTGAAAAGGTAAAAAGCACTAAATATGACATTATATTTATGGATTATATGATGCCAAATATGGATGGAATTGAAACATTTAAACATTTGCATGAAGATCCAGCATTTAAAACGCCTGTAATATCTTTAACCGCTGATGCTGTAGTTGGAGCTAAAGATAAATTTATAGATGCTGGATTTAATGGTTATGTATCTAAACCAATTGATAAAAAATTATTAGATGATGCTATAAATAAAGCTTTAAATAAAGATTAAAATGTATTATAATAATGAACAATTTGATATTGTTCATT